>CAMCEM010000080.1 GCA_945873755.1 Chitinophaga pinensis
CATTTAAAATAGGTCAAGGAAATGTAGTAGTTAGAGGCTGCACATTCTCATGTGATGTGACAATTGGCAATTTTAACCAATTTAACAGCATTTCCGCTTTAGCACACGATGTGATAGTTGGTTCATTCAATGTTTTCATGCCATTGGCACGTATTTCAGGTGGAACACAAATTGGTGATTTAAATTTTTTTGGAATTGGCGCTATTGTTTTACAGAATATAAAAATCGGATCCAATACCCGAATAGCTGCTGGAAGTTTGGTAATTACCAAAACAAAAGATGGATTTTTATACATGGGCAATCCGGCCAAAAGAACAGACTTATAACACTTAAAAGATATGCCTTTATTTAATTTCAATAATATAAAAATAGCAGGAATGGCATGTGCAATGCCAAGTAATATTACTAAAACGGAAACATTTAAAGACCTTTTTGGAACAGAAGAAGTTGATAAATTCATGTTAATGACAGGCATTACCCAAACACGCAGAACATCGAAACATCAAACCGCTGCTGATTTAGGATATACCGCTGCTGAAAAACTATTACAACATAAAAATATTGATAGAAGTGAAATAGGTGCTTTGATTTTTGGTACACATAGTCCTGATTATAGACGACCTGCATCCGCATTTATTATTCATAAACGATTAGGCCTTTCTATTGACACTGCAGTATTCGACATCAGTTTAGGTTGCTCAGCCATGGTTTATGGTATCCAGGCATTAGCTTCCATGATGGCAAGTTCCAATATAAAAAAGGCATTATTAATTGTTGGAGATACTGCTGGTAAAACTACCAATCCGTTAGATCGGGCATCAATCATGCTAATTGGAGAAGCAAGTGTGGCCATTTTACTCGAAAAAACAGAGGAATCCACCCCTATTGTTTCATTGATGAGGTCAGATGGTAATGGCTATCGGTATTTAATAGTTCCTGCTGGAGGTTACCGAAACCTTGAAGCAAGTCATGAAAATGAAATATGCCACGATGGAATAGAAAGAAACCTTCATAATTCAATGATGCAAGGAACCTCGGTGTTTACTTTTACCATTTCCGATATTCCTAAGTTAATGAAAGATTTTTGGCAATTGACGAATACCACAGTTGATGATTATGATTGCTTTGCTTTCCATCAAGCTAATTTATATATACTACAACAAATTGCTAAAAAACTAAAAATACCACCCGAAAAAATGCCACTTACATTAAGTAAATTTGGGAATACTTCGGGAGCATCGCCTATTGTTACACTATGTGATGCATTTGGAGAAGTAGAAGAAAAAGAATTGAATACCTTATTTTGTGCTTTTGGTGTTGGTTTGTCTTGGGGGGCTTTTTCAGCAAAAATCAATACATCAGATATATTACCAATCATTGAAGATGATACCTATTTTGAAGAAGGTGTAATTAATTCAATGAAAGAACTATAATTATATAAAATGATTTATAACGTACTAGATTATTTAGAAGAATCGGAAAATAAATTTCCAAATAAAACAGTTTTTGCAGACGAAAAAAATAGCATTACTTATGCTGATTTGAAAAAAAATGCAAAAAAAATTGGTACACAAATTTTAAATCAAACCAATAAAACCACGAAACACCCGATTGTGGTTTTTGTGGAAAGAAATATAGAAAGCTTAGTTTCATTTATGGGTGTGGCTTATAGTGGCAACTTTTATGTTCCTATTGACATTCAAATGCCTAAATTAAGGATTGAATTGATTTTACAAACCCTTAATCCAATTGCTACAGTGGTTTTAAAATCGGATTTAGCCTTTGCCAATGGCGTTGCACCAAATCTATTAACCATCATTTATGAAGAAGCTATTCAAGAAAGTTTCAATGACGAGTTACTTTTAATGGTTAGAAAAAAAGCAATAGATAGAGATCCCTTATATGCAACCTTTACCTCTGGTTCTACGGGTATTCCTAAAGGGGTGATTACTTGCAATCAATCGGTTATTGATATGACAGATGTTTTAGTAAGCACTTTCAACTTTAATGAAACAAGTATTTTTGGCAATCAAAACCCATTTTATTTTGACGCTTCAATAAAAGACATTTATTGCACGCTAAAATGCGGTGCAACCATGTATTTGATACCTAAATCATCATTTTTATTTCAAGCCAATTTAGTGGGGTTTTTAAATAAAAATCAAATCAATTCCATACTTTGGTCGGCAGCAGCTATAGCCTTGGTGGCAAATTCAAATGCTTTTGAAACAAACAAACCTGAATACTTAAAAAAAGTAATGTTTTCGGGTGAGGTGATGCACAATAAAGTACTCAATTATTGGCGTAAAAATTTACCTAACACTGATTTTGTAAATTTATACGGACCCACTGAAATAACCTCAGTTTGCACTTACTATAAAATTGAAAAACCTTTTGCCGATGATGAAGTGCTTCCAATTGGAATTCCTTTTCAGAACACTGAAATTTTACTGTTGAATAATGAAAACTTACCTGTTAAAGGGGATGAAATAGGCGAAATTTGTGTGAGGGGATGTTGTTTGGCATTAGGTTATTATAATAACCCAGAAAAAACAAGCGAAGCTTTCTGTCAAAATCCATTGAACCCTCACTATCCTGAAGTAATTTATAGAACAGGTGATTTGGCGAAATACAATGAAAATGGTGAAATAATGTTTTTATCAAGAAAAGACAATCAAGTAAAACATATGGGTCAGAGGGTGGAACTTGGTGAAATAGAAATATTGATTAATTCATTAGAAAATATTGATGCATCATTTTGCTTTTATGACCATGACAAACTAAAAATTGTTACAATTTTTCAAGGAAAAGATGCAGACAATAAATATATAATTAACCAAATAAAAGATAGAATTCCCAAATACATGTATCCAAATACCATCATTAAATTGGAAGAATTGCCTTATAATTTAAATGGTAAAATAGATAGAACTTTATTGAAAGCACAATATAAAACTGGGGAAATAAAATAATATAAATGCAGAAAGTTAACAGTTTTGACACTTTAGACGCTTTTTTTAAAAAGTACTTCCTGAAAAATACCCTGACAAATAATTATGTATTGGCAGAAACATACCATGAATTAATAAACAAAGAACAGTTGTACTTTTTCGACAGTAATTCAAATCTTATTTTGCTAGTTGAAAAACCAAACTTTTTTCAGTTGTATTTTTTTATAAATAATTTGGATGAGCAATTGGCAATTCATGTGGAAAAGCCAATCACAATGGAAATTTTATATAGAGGTACTGCAAATAAACCTATTGAATTAATAAACTTTTGGGAAAGAAATGGTTTTAAACAACACTTAACCCGAGATAATCTTTCATTATCCCTCAATAAATTAAATCATGTTGATATAAAGAACAATCATGTGCTAATAAAATATGCTGAATCAAATGAAGAGGCAATTGCAATTAAATCACTTTTTGAAAGTTCTCTAGATTTGTACACAGGTGATTCATTATCTTTGGAAGAAATCAATGAATTCATCAATAAAAAAAATATTATTTGCGCTTATATTGATAACAAATTCTGTGGTGCGCTTCAATTTGAAATAAAAAATAATATTATTTGGCTTGGACATATTGTTACTGATTTGAATTATAGAGGAAATGGGATTGCTAATCTTTTGGTAAAAAAATATATTGAAGATAATGCAAATAATCCCAATTCAAGGTATCAATTATGGGTAATAGATGATAATATTGCGGCTAAATCGCTTTATACCAAATTTGGATTTATTTATTCCAATAAATCAACCACATCATTACTGAAACTGTAAATAAAAATGGAGAAATTATTAGAAATATTAGATGGCATTAGACCAGATGTAGATTTTGTAAATGAAACAAAATTGATAGATGATGGAATTTTAGATTCATTTGATTTGGTTAGTATCATTTCAGAATTAAATGATGAATATGACATTGCAATCAGAGTTACAGAACTAAAACCAGAAAACTTCAATTCGACAGAAGCGATTATGAATTTAGTTCAAAAACTAAAAAACAATAATTAAAGCTCATGATTAATCCAATGGATTTAACCAACAAAAAAGTACTGGTTGTTGGTGCTTCTACAGAAACAGGTGAAACCATTGTTGGTCAATTACTAAATTTAGGTGCAACAGTCGTAATGATTGACAGTGTGGATGAAAAATTATTGTCTATTTTCAATCATTTCAACCACTCGCATTTGAAATATTACTGTTTCAATATATACAATAATCAAGAAATTGAAAAAGAAATAAAACAAGTTTCCATTTCTTTTGGAGCATTTGATGGATTGGTTTTTTGTGCTGGTAAGGGGGGAGTTAGACCTTTACAATTAACTAAAAACAATTTCGTTCACGATATGATGAATGCTAATTTATATACATTCATTGAAATAGTGAGGTGTTTAACTAAAAAAGGCTCATTCAATAATGGTGGAAGTATCGTTGCCATTTCTTCGGTAAGTAGTATAAAAGGACTCAAATCAAAAATTTCCTATTCAGCTTCAAAAGCTGCTTTAGATGCCGCTGTAAGAGGTATGGCAGCTGAATTAAGTGATAAAAAAATTCGAGTAAATTCAATTTTAAAAGGTTGGGTTACTTCAGATATGAAACTTGATTTTATTCAAGATAATATGGAACTCAACAAAAACGAAGACTTTGCCAAGCAAATTCTTGGTGTTATTGAACCCATAGAAATTGCAAATACAGTGTGTTTTTTATTAAGTGACGCAACCAAAACCATTACTGGTGTTTCTATGCTTCACGATGGAGGGTATTCAATTTAAATGCAACCATTCATATCATTTGAAGACAAGGTAATCTTAGTGACTGGTGCGTCAGTAGGTATTGGTCAGCAAACTGCTATTTTATTGAGTCAATTAGGGGCCAAGATAATCTTATTGGCTACCAATGAAGATAAATTGGTAAAAACCCTTTCATTATTGGAAGGCAATGGACATAATTATTTTTGCTATAATCTTGCTAATATTGATAATATAGAAAGTAAAGTAAAAGAAATGGTTAAGCAATGTGGTAAAATTGATGGATTTGTAAATTGTGTTGGGATAAGATCTAGGAGACCTATTTCATTACTATCACCAAAGGAAATAAAAAATGTGATGGATATTAATTTTGGTTCATTTATAGAATTAATTAGGTGTATTACCAAAAAAGGGCATTTCAACGAAGGGTTAAGTATTGTGGGAGTTTCATCCATTGCTTCTCATATTGGTGGTGTAAGTGTTACAGCTTATGCCGCATCAAAAGCAGCTGTTGAAGCGGCTGTTCGCTGCTTATCGAAGGAATTAGCCCCTAAAAATATTCGACTCAATACGGTGGTACCTGCTCAAATTAATACACCAGAATATGCAAACTTATTACAAATGAATGGTGGTGTTGACACTGTTTTAAATAGACAATATTTAGGCCTTGGTGAAGCTACAGATGTGGCAAATGCTATTGCTTTTTTATTGAGTCCAGCAGCTAAATTTATAACAGGAATTTCACTACCAGTAGATGGTGGATATTTAACATCTTAAACATAGTTGTTTAGTTTTACTTTTTTCTAATATCTGAGATTCGTTTCGACAAGCTTAACAACCACGGGCATTGAGCTTGTCGAAATGTTTTTCATTAAATATATTACTTTATAACTTTCTAATAAAAAAACAATTTTAAAATCCAATATTATGACAAATCAAGAAAAAATAGCACTAATTGAAGAAACACTAGAAATTGATGGTGGTACATTAACAGAAAATACTTTATTATCAGAGGTAGCAGAATATGATTCAATGGCAAAGTTAACATTAATAGTACTATGTGATGATGAATTCAATAAAAAACTAACTGGTGAACAAATTAGAAGTTTTGTTACTGTAAAAGATATTTTAGATTTTATGGGTTAAATGTTAGTTCAGCAAATAGTTCATCAAGCATTTACTTCAAATACTTATATCATTTCATCTGAAAAGGAAGATGATATTTGGTTAGTTGATATTGGTAATTTTTATGGAGTATTAGAAAACATAGGTAACAATGCGAATGTAAAAGGAGTTTTTATTACACATTACCACTATGATCATATTTATGGCATTAATGAACTGATTGAAAAATATCCAAACTGTAAAGTTTATGCGGCTGCACATACAATTGAAGGCCTGTACTCCGTTAAAATGAACCTTTCATTTTACCATGAAAGTCCAATTATTTTCAACGGAAGTATAACTGTGGAAATAAAAGAAAATGACAAGATTCCACTTTTTGAAAATATTCAACTACAAGTATTTGAAACACCAGGACACAATACTGGCTGTTTAACTTTTAAAGTGGATAATTACTTATTTACTGGTGATTCTTATATTCCAAACATAGACGTGGTAACAAAACTCAAAGGCGGAAACAAAGAAGCTAATTTGTTAAGTTTAGCCAAAATCAATTCAATGATTACTCCTCAAACCATCATTTGCCCAGGGCATTTTGAAATGAGTAATAAATCAAAGGATTTTATTTAAAGAAATACCAAAAAATTTCAGAATTTCTGAACGTTCGTTGAGCAATTTCCTTCCCGATAACGGGCGTTACCGGACAAAATAAGACAAAATGTTTGTAAAGTTTAATTAATTATTGATGTTGTCGTTTTACTAAAACACCAGCAATGTCATAAATTTCGTGTATGGATTCTACTTCGCTCACCATGACATTGAATTTCAACTGCAATTCGAAAAATTTAATTTGTAGCGAGCGGAGGGTCGGCAAAAAAGCGGGCCAGCAGCGGCCTTGTGCGTTGAAGCATTTTTTTGCCTTGATTTTTTGTTTCTTTTTCATCTAAGGAAAAAGAAAGAAGAAAAAAAAGAAAATTCACTTTTAACAAATTGTCTGAATCAGGCAACAAATATTTAACTGTTTCGTATTTAAATTTCAGTTTCTTAGAAAGAAATTAATTGACTTATCAAACTTCAGAATAGTGTGCTGTGCAGATAGTAATTAGTTGTGATAATTTCAATCACCTAACTTTTAAAATTATTTTCGTCCTTAAATTCAAATCATTCATGAAAAATGAATACAATTTCATTTTTACACCATTTATCAGTGAATCAGCTAGAGAAGAATTACAAGAAGTTTTTTATTTCAATGCGAATCAAGAACGTTATCGATCTAAAATTATAAATGCAATAACCTTATATGGTAAACCAATTATAGTAATAGAAAATCACTTAATCACCATTCAATTAAACAAGCCAAATCTTCTACAACAAACATTATTTATTTTTGATAAAGAAAATGCAAACCGTTTAATTGGAGTTTTGATTTACGTAAAAGAAATAAATATAATTAATATCGTTCATTTATCGTTTTATAATCAAGACAAATACTTGAAAAATCAAGAAAGTTTTTCAATTTTCAATTTAACCATTAAAAAGTTTGCAATCATGTTGAAAAATTTCAAAGATATCCAATACATAAAATTCCAATATAATTCTATGATAATTTCTCTTGATAACGTCAATACATTACTATAATCAATTTTGAAGTATATGGATAATTTACCAGCTCCCATTTGGATTTATGGTGCAGGTGGAATGGGAAAAGAAACCCATTGGCTCATTCAAGAAAATTTATCCAACCAATTCAATATCTTAGGATTTGTAGATGATTTTAAAACAGATCATATATTCCAAAAACTACCTCTTGTCAATAACATTGAATCTATCAGCAATGCTATAATTGCCATCGCAGATTCAGATATTAGGAAACAAATAGCAACAAAAAACAAGTTAAGCTACCTCAATATTATTCATTCAAATACCCTTATACACGAAAGTGTTCATTTAGGAATTGGTAATATTATTTGTAAAGGAGTGGTTTTAACAGTAGATATAAAAATCGGAAATCATGTAATAATTAATATCAATTCCACCATTGGACACGATGTAATTTTAGAAGATTTTGTGTCTATTATGTTTGCAGTAAATATATCAGGAAATGTAAAAATTGGTGAAGGAACACTAATTGGTTCAGGAGCCATTATTTTACCAAATATAACCATTGGAAAATGGTGTAAAATTGGTGCAGGTGCAGTTGTTACCAAAAACATTCCAGACCATTGCACGGTAGTGGGTGTACCAGGAAGAATAGTTTAAATAAAAATTCGAAAATTTAAGCACGAAATTCGAATTTAAAATTGTTTATCAAGCAATTCCTAAAAAAAAAAAAATGCACTCGCTCGCATCTTGCGAGTGTGTGTTTAATTGGCGTCTCGCCTTCAACAAAATCAGCCGGAGGCTTATCAATACCTTCACTCGCAAGATGCGAGCGATTGCGTAAAATGCCAGCATACTTTACGGTCGTTGAGCTTGTCGAAACGTTAGTAAAGTTTAAATAATTTATTGTCGATGACACTGGTTTAAAAACTAAAACAGCCTAAAGAAAATCAGCGTATATCTGCGCTATCTGCGGGCAAAATTCTCTAATTGCCTGAGGCAAAACACTTGCGAGACGCTAGCGTATGCTGAAACTTTACGGTCGTTGAGCTTGTCGAAACGTTAGTAAAGTTTGATAATTTATTGTCGATGACACTGGCTTAAAAACTAAAACAGCCTAAAGAAAATCAGCGTATATCTGCGCTATCTGCGGGCAAAATTCTCTAATTGCCAGAGGCAAAACAATAAAAACACTAGCGAGACGCTAGCGTATGCTGAAACTTTACGGTCGTTGAGCTTGTCGAAACGTTAGTAAAGTTTAGATAATCATTATTGTTGGTCTCACTTTGCTAAAAATCAAACATCTGTAGAATATTGTCACCCTGAGCCTGTCGAAGGGTTGTGTATGGATTCGACTCCGCTCACCATGACATTGAATATTATTATTTGGAGAGCGTGGGACTGACAATAAAGCGGGCCGTGCTTCAGGCCTTGTGGGAGGGTAGCTTTTTATAGTCTAGCTTTTTTGTTTCTTTGGAATTTATACTGAGCGGAGTCGAAGTAGCAATGGAAAAAGAAAAAAGAAAAAAAAACTTTAAATGGCATAATACATGTATGGATTCGACTACGCTCACCAAGACATTGAATATTCACAATCTGTAACAAAAATAAACTCTCATTTCTAACATCTCAACTCACATTTCAATAAAAATATATGAACCCAAAAATATGGCTTTCTTCTCCTCATATGAGTGGAAAAGAATTTGAATTTGTTACTGAAGCATTTGATACCAATTGGATAGCTCCTTTAGGCCCACATGTAGATGGATTTGAAAAAGATTTATGTGATTTTACTGGATCAAAAAATGCAGCTGCACTTAGTGCTGGAACTGCTGCCATTCATTTAGCATTAATCATTTTAGGGGTAAAAGCTGGAGATGAAGTAATTTGTCAAAGTTTTACTTTTTCTGCTTCTGCCAATCCCATTGTTTACCAAGGCGCCTCCCCTATTTTCATTGATTCCGAAAAAGATACTTGGAATATGTGTCCCTTACATTTGCGCAAAGCCATTGAAGAAAGAATAGCTAAAGGCAAAAAACCTAAAGCAATAATACCAGTTCATTTATATGGCATGCCTGCTAAAATGAAGGAAATTATGGCCATTGCCAGTGAATTTGATATTCCTGTAATAGAAGATGCTGCTGAAGGTTTAGGCTCAAACATTGATGGAAAAGCTTGCGGAACTTTTGGTGATTTAGGTGTACTTTCTTTTAATGGTAATAAAATAATTACTACCAGTGGTGGTGGTGCATTAATTTCTGAAAATGAAGAGTATATTAAACAAGCTCGTTTTTTAGCTACTCAAGCTCGAGATGCTGCACCTCATTATCAACATAGCCATATTGGTTATAATTACCGCATGAGCAATGTTTGCGCTGCCATTGGCCGCGGACAAATGACTGTATTACAAGATAGAGTAAATCAAAGACGTTTAAATTTTGAATTATATACCAAACATTTAGGCGGCATACTTGGAATTACCTTTGTGCATGAACCAACAGGTTATTACAGCAATAGATGGTTAAGTACTATTTTAGTTGACCCATCAAAAACAAATGGAATAACCAGAGAAGATATTCGTTTGGCGTTAGAAAAAGAGAATATTGAAAGCAGACCATTATGGAAACCCATGCATATGCAACCCATTTTTGAAAATTATCCTTTTTATGGCGATGGCACAGCCGAAAAATTATTCGAACAAGGGTTATGTTTACCATCTGGCAGTAATTTACCCGAATCAGATTTATTGAAGGTTGTTGCAATCATCAAAAGTTTATTTAGCCCTGAAAGGGCGTAATATCTTAGCATAGGGTGTAGCCCTATGAACAAGAACAAACGTGTATTTTCATAATTCCGAATCCAAAAATTTTGTTGGCGATTGCCGATTAGAATCGGCAGCACAACAACGGCATTTAACCAGTAGAAACGTCAATTTATTACGTCTCAATATTGAATTTTGTGAAACACAACCTCGGGCAGTATTGGCATTTTCTGCGTTTATCTGCGGGATAAACAGCATTCGCTCGCATCTTGCGAGTGTATATTTTGTTAAGCCTCAGGCTGATTCTTTGAGGTTGGTGAGGACACACAACCTCGGGCAGTATTGGCATTTTCTGCGTATATCTGCGTTATCTGCGGAACAAAAATTCACCGCATTCGCTCGCATCTTGCGAGTGAATGTTTCTATAAGCCTCAGGCTGATTCATTGTGGTTGGTGAGGACACACAACCTCGGGCAGTATTCCAGTAGAGACGTTGCACGCAACGTCTTTTTGAAATAAAAAACAAAAATTCACCCCGTCAGTTAGCTAACTGACACCCCTCAAAAGGGGAATTGCATTCCGTAAATTATCAAAACTATTGTCAACCTGAGCTTGCCGAAGGATCAATGACTATAACTTCAAAAATCATTGTCATCCTGAGCTTGTCGAAGGACAAAAATAACCTTGTAGCTATTGCTAAAAAACAAAAAAGCCACTCTTGTTGTCGCAAGAGCAGCTTTTAAGCACAATGATGTGAAGATTACTATTTTCTTAATTTAGTAAATCTTATTCCACTTAATTGTTTGTTTTGAACACTTCTGGCACCAAAAACCGACTTGGTATAGTTTTTAACAGCCAATGCAGTATCTACAAGGTTATTTTTTTGTAAATACATGGTTTCATTTCTATCAAACTTCGACTTTGATAAATTGATAGTACTATCGCTCACAATTTGATTTGATAAACGCATTAAATCAAGTTTTGCTGTTAAGGCAACAACCTTTAAATCGGCTTCATTAGGATTATATTCAGGTGTAACTTTTAATACTTCTACTAATTTTGAAAAATTACTAAACAAGCGATCATAACTCAATTGTGATACGCTGTTCTTTTTCAAAAGTGGCAAATTGGGGTCAGCACTTTTATTCAAAGTTTGACTTTTCATGGTTGCCTTTTCCTCAGCAGTAATTGCCACTGCCCTTCTACCCTGAATTTTCCTGTTTACATTTACTAAATCATTAAAATGTACTGAAGTTACACCCGATGATTTTGCAGCCATCATTACGCGAGTACTGAGCTTTTTTAAGTCAGCAAATTGCAACTCTCTATCATTGGTATCCTTAGCGAAAGCAATTTCTTTTAACGAAACATCGGCTAAAATACTTTTGACTTTGCTCGATTGCAATTCAAGTGCAGCAATGCCATGATTAGTTTGTGATGGATTGTAAAGCGTCTCATAGCTTTTACAAATTCCTATTAATTCATCAAATTTAACGACATTGATGACATGTCCACTTTTATTTTTCATTGATTATTTATATATTAATGGAGCTAAATGATTACAATTGGTTTATTTGCTCCGTTCCAATGTATAGTTATTTTAAATATCTTATAACCTAAAAGATCTTCCAGTGAGGTTGGGATTCCTTTAAAACATAAATCCTTGACTTACATTTTAAAATTTAAGGTTTTTACAATTTATCCATTTATTTTTTTTTGCATTTAATTTTCGCTACAAAATTAATTCATCTAAAAAAAAATTAAACGATTTATTTACAACAGGATATACACAATAAAATTATTGGTATCGAATATTTAAATATCGAATTTTTCGTTAATTCGTGAACAGATAACTATGCTCCTCAAAACACTAATTATTAATATGAAAGTTACAAATCAATTTTATAAACCTTGTCAGCCAAGTTATTAACCTTGACAGCAAAATAATAAACCTAGTCATCAAACAAATAAACTTTATAGGTCAACAAATAAACTCTGACAGCAAACAAATAAACATAGGCAGCAAACAAAAAAACCTTGTCAGCATTCCATTAAACTTTGTTAGCAAACCAATAACTGAATCCATCAACTTATAAAACATCCAAGCCTTTTCCCGATATCTATCTGTATAGCATCCTTATCCGTAAAGACGCAATGCTTTGCGTCTCGTTTTGATAAGTAACAAAACACCGTAAAGACGCAATGCTTTGCGAATCATTTTGATAAGTAACAAAATCCCGTAGAGACGTTGCATGCAACGTCTTTTTGATATTTATTGGTGGTGACGCTGCGCTATAACACCAACAATAGGCAACACCCAACCTTACACAAAATCCCGTAAAGACGCAATGCTTTGCGTATCATTTTGATAAGTAACAAAATCCCGTAAAGACGCAATGCTTTGCGTCTCATTTTGATAAGTAAAAAAACACCACAGAAACGCAATGCTTTGCGTCTCATTTGTCCGTGGGTGTCCTCACCAACCCACCATCCGATTCATTATCATCCTAAGCCTGCTGAAGGATAATGCCCAACGGTCGTTGAGCGAAGTCGAAACGCCACTTCTGATTTTTGCCCTTTTTTATTAAATAATATGGCAAATATTACGTTTTAGTTAAATTGCGATTCATTTATAAATGAAAACATAACATGTCAATTATAAAATTTGCCGTTATAGGTCTAGGTCACATTGGTAATCGACATGCAGAAATGATTATTCAAAATAAAGATGCTGAGCTAGTTGCTATTATAGATAACAATATATATAATGACTACAAAAAATTCAATGTTCCATTTTTTGAAACATTAGATGAATTTATTGAATCATCCATAAAAGCTGATATAATATGTATAGCTACACCAAATTATTTACATTGCAGTCAGGCCGTTGATTGTATAAAACATGACTTGCATGTAATAATAGAAAAACCTATGGGATTGTCGGTTGCTGAAAGTAATTTAGTAATAGAAATAGCAAAGCAGCAAAATAAAAATGTGTTTTGTGTGATGCAAAATAGGTATTCACCACCTTCAATTCGGTTAAAGGAAATAGTTTCAAAAAAAATATTGGGAAAAATATTCCATGTGCAAATCAATTGTTTTTGGAACCGCGATGAAAATTATTACAAAAAAGATGGTTGGAAAGGGAAATTACTGGAAGATGGAGGAACATTATATACCCAATTTAGT
>CAMCEM010000081.1 GCA_945873755.1 Chitinophaga pinensis
AAATTTGTGATTTCTTCGGTCAGTTTCGTCATCAATTGTTCATAGGCAGTTTCTGTATTTCCATCAAAATTTATTTCAATGTTGTACATGCCAAAATCCTTCTGAATTTGCGCAATGGTTTCATGAATAATGGCTTCTTTATTTAAAAGCTGCGCAATGTTTTGATGCGTAATTTCTGGTAAATTCATGGTTTATTCTGCGTAATAAACACGTTTTACTCTTTGAGAAATGGAAGTCAAAATTTCATATGGAATGGTACCCAATTTTTCCGCTAAAATTTCAATGCTTAACTCACCACCAAATACAATGACTTCATCGCCTTCTTTGCAAATAATGTCTGTAACATCTATCATGGTCATGTCCATACAAATGCTGCCAATAATGGGCGCTTGTTTTCCATTTACCAACATATAACCATTGCCATTACTTAGTTTTCTATCCAATCCATCGGCATAACCTATGGCTACTATGGCAATTCGTGAAGGCTTATTAACCGTGCCTCTTCGGCCATAACCAATGCTTTCCTCCACACTGATATTTCTAATTTGTGAAATCACCGTTTTTAAACTTCCAATGGCTTGCAATTGTTTTTGAACTTCCAAAGCTGGATCAATTCCATACAAACCTATTCCCAAACGCACCATGTCAAACTGTGCATTTTTAAACCGAACTATTCCGCTGCTATTTAAAATATGTCTAAGAATTTTATAAGGAAATTCACAAGTTATTTTTTGAGAAAATGAATCAAATTTGGTAATTTGGTTTTGAGTGAACGCATCGTGTTCAGGAGCTTCGCTGGCTGCCAAATGCGATAAAATACTTTTTATTTGAATTTGATTATTTTGTGCTAAAACCAACAATAAATCTTGCAATTGAGGTTCATCAAAACCCAACCTTTTCATGCCAGAATCTAATTCAATATGAATTCCAATTTCTTGTCCGTTAATGGCTTTTATTAAATCGTTTAAAATATTTAAATTATAAATGGCAGGTTCCAAATTGTATTTTAATATCAAATCAAAGCTCGATTTTTCAGGATTCATCACCATAATTGGTGTTTTGATTCCGGCTTTGCGCAGCACCACACCTTCATCGGCATAGGCCACAGCAAAATAATCCACTTGATTAAATGCCAATGTTTTTGCTATTTCATAACTTCCAGTTCCATAACTAAAAGCTTTTACCATGGCCATAATTTTGGTTTTTGGTTCAACTAATTTTCGGTACACATTGAAGTTATTGGTCAATGCATTCAAGTTGATTTCAAACACCGTTTCATGTACTCTTTTTTCTAATAATGCATTTATTTTTTCAAACTCAAATTGCCTAGCGCCTTTCAGTAAAATGATTTCGTTTTCAAATGTTAAACTGCTAAATGCATCAATAAAATCTTGGGTGTTGTTGTAAAATTGTGTGTTTACTTGAAATAAGTCTTTATGCTTTTCAAACATGTTTCCAATGCTAATTAGCTTGGTAATTTGATTGGCTTTTATCAACTCATTGATTTGAGTACATAAATCCAAATCAGTTAAACCGCTTTGAAAAATATCAGAAATAATCAATGTTTTATTCAATCCATTTCCTTGATGTAATAAAAAGTTTAAAGCAATTTTCAAACTGTCAATATCGTTGCTATAACTGTCGTTGATAACAATGCAATTATTATTGGCTTCCTTTAATTGCAAACGCATTTCAACTGCTTGTAGGTTTTTAAATTCGGCTAAAATTGACTCTAAATTGAAAGAAAACAATTGCAACTCATGAGCCATTAACACCAATGCCAAACAGCTACAAGCATTCCAAATACTGGCTTCATCGGTAAATGGAATAATTATTTTGTGATGATTAAATGCTATTTCACAAAAGGTGTTTTGAACTTGAACAGAAAATTGAAAATGTGCATTTTTACCTGCTTTACTCCATGAAAATAAATTGATAGGATGTTGCGAAGTAAAATGTTCAATAGCAGTTTTTACTTCACTTTGATCAGTGCAATAAATCAACTCTTTTACATTTGTAAACAACTGCAATTTTTCCTTTAACTTTTCATCATCATTGGCAAAACCTTCGCTATGTGCATGGCCCAAATAATTAAACAAACCAATGGTTGGATGGATGATTTGTGCAAGGGCTTGCATTTCATTTGGTTCCGAAATTCCTGCTTCAAAAATTCCTAATTGATGTTGATTATTCAGTTGCCAAACACTTAATGGAACTCCCACTTGCGAGTTATAACTTTTAGGGTTTTTACAAATATTTAGTTGATGATTCAACAATTGATAAAGCCATTCCTTAACAATGGTTTTTCCATTGCTACCGGTAATTCCTATAACAGGAATATGGAATAAATTTCGGTGATGCGTACTTAGTTTTTGTAACGCAATTTGACTGTTTTCTACCAAAATGATATTGGCATTTTCAAAATTTGAAATGTCAATGGATTCGCTAACAATAAAGTTTTTAATGCCAGCATCAAAAGCATCATTCAAGTATTTGTGTCCGTCATTTTTGTTGCTTTTTAAAGCGAAAAACAAACTAGTTTCAGCAAAAATTATTTTACGAGTATCAAAAATTAAATGCGCAATTTTATCATGGCCATTGCTTTTTAAAAGCATAGTTCCATTGATAATTGAGGCAATATTTTCGATGGTATAATTTGTCATTTGTTATAAGCAATAATAGTAATATTTACTTAAATATTTCAGCCCATATTGCTTCATTAAACCCCACAAATACTTGGTCGTTTGTTTCTATCAATGGACGTTTGATAACTGAAGTATTTTCTTTTATAACATCAAATGCTGTTGCAGGATTTTGAATCGCAACTTTTTGCTCGTCAGTTAGTTTTTTAAAAGTAGTACCTTGTTTATTTACGATTTGTTCCAAGGGTAATTTACCAAGCCAATAGTTGAAATTATCTTCCAATAAAATTTCCTTTTTATAATCAAAGAATGCGTATTCAATGCCATGATTGTTTAACCAAGTAAAAGCTTTTTTCATGGTATCGCAGCTTTTTATTCCGTAAATTTTCATTTCTTTCTTTCCTTAATTAGTCGTTCTGTAACCTCTTCAATCAGCAATCCAGCTCTCAATGTCATGCGGGTTTGATAGATTTTTTCATTCAATTTATATTGAGTACAATTACTTGAAGTGGTGGCATAAAATAATATAGAATCATTCAACATAAACTTTAAACTACCTTTTGGAGTGCAGCCTAGTTTTTTATCTTGCCTGCCATTCATTAATTCTTTAAAAGTAATGATAGTGCTTTTATCTTTCGTAAAAGTTGTAAAAGTATCCCTATTTTGATATGCTTCAATAATAACTTTGTTACAGTTTTTTAGCTTAGTGGTTAGTAATGCTTTTACTTCCTCTTCTTTGCCCGATGAACATGCAAGTAAAAATAGAATGGTTATTGAATAAATGTATTTCATATTTTTTAATTTTTTAGCCACAGATTTCACAGATTACACAAATATTTTCTCTGTTTCATCCAAGCTATCTTGCCGTTGTTGTTACTGATAGCTTTCGGTATCCTGACTAACAACTTTTAGCCACAGATTTTACAGAAAGATTTTCTACATTTATTTGCAAAATCAACGTAAATTTTTTCTCGAATTTCGTATTTTTTTATTCGAATTTCTCCTCAGGTGTTTTTTCAATTCTCCATAAATCAAAATGGAATTGATAATTTCAGTGTTGTCGTCTCTAATGTTTATTAACACACATTCAAAATCATTGTTTGGTTTTGCAGTTAAAAATAAATTTTTCTTATTTCCGTACTGTTTGCAACTGTCGTGTTTGGTTTGGTTACAATATTTAAAAGTAATAATGCTATTCGATTTTGGTTCGTATCTGGTAAATGATAATGTATCCCAAGTTAGCAAATAAGGTTGTTTTTTTAATATAACAGAATCAGTTGGTACAATGGCTACATTACACCAAACAATCCGCTGAGCTTGCGATTTAGATATAATTAAAAACGATAATACAGCTAAAATTACTTTTTTATACTTCATACTTAATAATTTATAATTTATTTGTCACCCTGAGCGGAGTCGATGGGCAAAATTACAACAAAGCTAAAACTTCCCTAATTGTTCTATCTATAACTTCAGCAGGATTTTTGCTAAACTCATTGGTAATTCTATTTGCTAAAATACAGTTTACCGAAACCGCTTTGTGTCCTAACACATTCGCCATCCCATAAATGCCAGCAGTTTCCATTTCGAAATTAGTTACACTTTTTCGGTTAATATTAAGTTGATTCAGTTTTTGAATCAAAGTATTATTTACACCTTTTGCTTTTAAAAATCTTCCTTGTGGCGCATAAAAACCACAACAAGTGGCAGTAATTCCTTTTAAATAATTTGTAGGAAAGGCATCTATTAATTCTTTACTTCCATTAACCAAATAGGGATTCATAAAATCAAAATCCAACTGTTTTTTTATGGATTGCTCTAATATTTCATCCTTTTCACGTTGATAAAACAACATCAAACTATCAAGTCCAATGGCTTGCTCACTTACTAAAACTGAATTAACTGGAATATTTTCTTGCAAAGCACCCGAAGTTCCAATGCGAATGATATTTAAAACAGTGTGATTTTTTTTTATAGTTCTTGAAATTAAATCAACATTTACCAAAGCATCCAACTCATTCATTACAATGTCAATATTGTCGGTACCAATGCCAGTGCTAATAACTGAAATGCGTTTTTTACCAATATTACCTGTATGCGTTACAAACTCCCGTTTCGATTTTTTAAGTTCAATGCTATCAAAATACTTGCTTACTTCAGGAACACGCTCTTGGTCACCAACAAAAATAATAGTTTCGGCTATTTCACCTGGTAACAAATGCAAATGGTAAATCGACCCATCATTATTTAAAATTAATTCAGTTTCTGGTATTTGATGTTCCAATTATATTAAAGTTGTAAGTTTCGAAATTAATGTTTTTAGCTAAAGAATGTTAAGATTTTAGAGAATAAAGTAAAATTCATTAATTAAAACCCTTTCTATTATTTGTTTGTTAGTTGTTATAAAGTTGAATAATTTAAATTCAATTTTTATTATTTAATTGCAACAAAACAACTAAGTACTTTGTACTTGAAATAAGAACTAAATAAATAAATGAAAATTACCTTTTTAGGTGCCGCCCAACAAGTTACTGGAAGCATGCACTTAGTCACCCTTCAAAGCGGTTACAATATTTTAATAGATTGTGGAATGGATTACGAATTGAAACGAAATCCCACTTTTAAAGAAGATATTTTTCCTTTTAATCCTGCTGATATTGATGCTTTAATCCTTACACATGCCCATATTGATCATTCGGGAAATATACCAAGTTTGGTTTATCAAGGTTTTAAAGGAAGTATTATATGCACTGCTGCTACTGCTGAGTTAACAGAATATTTATTGTACGACAGTGCCAATATTCAATTAATGGAATACAGGAAAGCACTTGGAAATGCTAAAAAAACAAAAAGAAATAATGTTCCTAAACCGCTTTATATGGCTAGCCAAGTTAAAGATTCGGTTAACCAATTTGTAACTGCCAATTTCAATAAACCTTTTACTATTAATAATGAAGTAAAAATTACTCTTATTGAAGCCGGACATTTGCTTGGTGCTGCATCGGTTAAAATGGAAGTACAGGAAAATGGAGTTACCAAAACCATTGGTTTTACTGGCGATTTAGGAAGAAGTAATTCAAAATTGATTAACGATGCAACTATACTTTCTGGAATAGATACTTTGGTTTCAGAATGTACTTATGGAGGAAGAAAACATAAAGTTACATTATCGGCCGAAGATGAAATGTTGCATTATATTACTACTACTTGTATCGATATAAGAGGGCGTTTGGTAATTCCTGCTTTTAGTGTTGGTAGAACACAATCAATTGTTTTTACAATCAATCAATTAAAGCAAAAAGGATTAATACCCAATGTAAAAATATTTGTTGATAGTCCTTTGGCTATTAGAAGTACCGATGTGTATGAAAAACACAAAGAATTATTAAATCCAGAGGCTTTTGCTTTTCAGCAACAATATGGTTCGCTTTTGGAGTTTGAAGATGTAGAATATTTAACTGATTATAAACACCACGAAGCATTGATGTATTATACCGATCCATGTGTAATTATTTCGGCTGCAGGTATGGTGGAAGGTGGCAGAATTCAAGAGCATATTATGAATAATATTGAAAATCCGTTTTCTACAATTTTAATTTCGGGCTTTTGTGCGGAGGGAACTTTTGGTCATAAATTACTAAATGGACAACCAACTATTCATATAAAAAATAAAGTTAAAAGGGTTTTTGCTAAAATAGCAAGTACCGATATTTTTAGCTCGCATCCCGACTGTGATGAAATATTTAATTATATAAACCATACGCACGAAAATGGGTGTAAAAATGTATTTTTAGTTCATGGCGATTTAACCCAAATGACTGCCATGCGCGATAGATTGGGTAAGGAAAATATAAAAGCCGAAATGCCATACCAAGGACAAAGTTTTGAATTATAGAAAATAAATTCTAAAATCTAGTCACGAATTTCGAACGCTAAATATTAAATATTCTAAATATTTTTACTTAATGAAAAATAGTATTTATTTATTCTTAATTATATTCATTTTTGAGGTGCAATTAAATGCTCAAAACAGTTATTATTTTATTTCGTTTAAAGATAAAGACACTACAAATTTTTCAATATTATTACCAGAAAATTTCCTATCTATAAAATCAATTGAACGAAAAAAAAAGTTTAAACTTCCTGTATTAACCATAAACGATTTACCCGTAAATAAAAAATATATAGATACAATAATTCCTTTTTTACACCAACATTTGCAAACATTAAAGTGGTTTAATGGAATTGTAGTTTTGGCAAATAATAACCTTACTGACAGTTTAAAAGGTTTTAAATTTATAAAGGATATTACATTAATTGGATACGAAAAAGAAAATGAATTTTTAAAGGAAATAGATTTATTAGAAAAGGTAAATTTACTTGAAAAGAAGTTTGAAAAAGATGAAAAAGTAGATTCAAGTTTGTATTATGGTTTTTCAACCAATGTTATTTATTTCAATAAAATTCAAAAGTTACATCAACTAAATTTAAAAGGAAAAAATATAAATATTGCAGTTATTGATGTTGGTTTTAATAATGTAGTTAATAATCCGTATTTTAAAAATTCAAATATCAAAAAAACATTAACGTTTTCTGAAAATCAAAACGATTTTCATGGGCTTTCGGTTTTGGGTTGTTTGGCAGCCAACATTCCATATAAATATGTAGGTGCAGCACCTGAAGCAAATTATTATTTATTTTCAAGTGAAAATGTAAATTTCGAATATCCAATAGAAGAATATTATTGGGCCAAAAGTGCCGAAATTGCAGATAGCATTGGGGTTGATTTAATTTCATCTTCGTTGGGTTACTCCGAATTTGATGATAAAAAATTTAATCATAAACATAAAGATTTAAGTGGTTACAAAACCACAATTGCTAAAGCTGCAAACATTGCACTAGCAAACGGTATGGCAGTAGTTACAAGTGCAGGTAACGAAGGCGATAAATTATGGGAAACTATTACTACTCCTGCCGATGTTGAAAATGCTTTAACTGTTGGTTCTTGCAATGAAGAAAAAAATGTTTCGCGATTTAGTTCTGTTGGTTTTGTTAAACGTAATGTTGTTAAACCTGAAATAACTTCATTAGGCCAATCGGTAGAATTGATAAACGATAAAGCCAAAATATATACGGGCAATGGAACATCCTATTCAACTCCAATTGTAGCAGGTGGTGTTGCATGTTTAATGCAAAATTATCCAGATAAAACATTTAAAGACATAAAGTATGCAATCAATTTAAGTGCTAACAATTATTATAATCCAAATAAAAATATTGGATTTGGTGTTCCCGATTTTGGATTGGCTTTTTTGTATTTAAAATCTTATTCCAATGATACTATTTTAAATGTAGTTCAGTTGTTAGATAGCAATTTTCATATAAGTTTATTTTCTACTTCTAAGCAAAAAGTTGAAATAACATTACTTTCAACCGATAACAAAATAGTATTAAAACATAACGAGAAAATTGGTATTAATTACAATCGGTTTAGACTTAATAAAACCAATAAGCTTAAAAGAGGTTTGTATATTTTAAAAGTAAAAACGAGCAATACAGTTTTATTTCATAAAGTTGAAAAAGTATAGTTTTATTGCCAGAGGCAAAGTAATATACCTCACCAACGAGACGATGGCGAGTGCTTGAACTTTCAACCAACCACTAACTTATCAAATCGGTTTATATTAATTTCTTTTTCTATTTCATTTCCTAAAGTAATGTGTGAAAACAATTGTTTAGCTAAATAGGGTGCATGCATTACTCCTTTGGTGCCTAAGCCGTTTAATATAAAAAGGTTTTTATGCTTTGGGTGTTCGCCTACAATGGCTTTTCTATCTTTTGTGGTTGGTCTAATATTGGCTTCGTGCGATATTATTTGGTAGGGTATTTTTAATAAATCATTTAGTTTTTCTTCTAAAAATGTTTTGCCTTCTTTTGATGTATTTTCTGTTAAATCGTTCCATTCGTAAGTAGCACCCACTTTATAAAAATCATCGTAAAGATTAACTAAGTAAATTCCTTTTTTTATTATTTTATCTTTGGTTAATCCTGCGCATTTAATAGTAAAAACCTCGCCTTTGCATAACACAAAAGGCAAGTAATTAAAGTATGGATTATCATTGTTTTTATAACCTTCACAAAATATTACATGTTTAGCTTTTATATTTTTGTAGTGCCAATAATTATCAATTTGTTTCAATTCATTGTAATCAAATTTTTCATTTAACAGGCAATTATTGTTTACCAATAATTCATTCATTTTCTCAATCAATAATTGAGTGTAAACCCAACCAGTTTCTTTTATTTCAAAAGCACCAAAACCAGCGTTTAAATTTTCTTCTTTAGTTGGAAATAAATTTACATGTTGTGCAAAATCTTCATTATCCATGCGGGTTGATAAATCATTTTGTTCCTTTACACTTCCAAACAATTGATAAATATTTTGCTTAAATAACAATTTGCAATTCAATAATATTTCTAATTCGGTATAGGCATTAAAAGTATCAGCTAACAATGCATCGGCATTCCAACTTTTAACCATGCGCTTACCGCTTATTGGGTTAAACATACCCGCAGCCACCTTGCTACTTGTACTTTCTCGGTATTCATCTATTACCAAAAAACTTTCGTTGGCTTTCAATAACTCATGCGCCATTAAAGTGCCCGCCAAGCCTTGCCCTATAATTATGTAGTTGGTTTCCAAATTGATTTTTGATTTATTGACTTGTTGATTTATAGATTTTTTGTCACGCAGAGCGTAATTGACTTGTTGAATTGCTTTTTTTGGTATGGTCTATCGACTATGGTCTATTAACTATTAACTTTTTTTCCTCTCAACATATGCCTTTTCCTAGGTGGGCCATCAAGTTTTTCAACTATTAAGCCTACTTGCTGCATGGCTCTTTTTACATCGCCTTTAGCGGTATAAGTTACTAAAATGCCATTATTTGAAAGTAAATTGTATAGCTTTTCAAAAATAGTTATTTCCCATAATTCCGCTTGTTTATTGGGCGCAAAAGCATCCATATATATAACATGGATACTGTTTTGCAAATGTACACCTTCAAAATTTTCTAACATTTCATGGTATTTTACCAAAGTAAAATTTTCATTTATAACAATTGGTACATTCCATTCCGCTTCATGCATTTGTTTAAAAATAATCTTTTCTTGTTCAATCATGCCATCGTTATAATTCAATTGTTCAATTAGTTGTAAAGGCAATGGAAATGCTTCAATGGCATGGTAAACCACATTTATATTTAACCTTTGCGTTTCTATAAAAGTAAGTATTGCATTTAATCCCGTACCCAAACCAACTTCAAAAATGTGTATGGTTTTAATGTTAGTATTTTGCTCCACAAATGCCTTTAAACCTTTATCAATAAACACATACATGCTTTCTTCAAACGCTCCGTTCCTAGAGTGGTATGTTTCGTCTATTTCGGCTAAATACAAAGTATGCGAACCATCGGAGGTGGTGTATAATTCTGGTGTTTGATTCATTGGTTATTTAGTTATTTTTTAGTCCTTATTTCTGTAGCGATGGGTTGCACACATCGCTAGTATATTTCGCCCCTTTGGGGCTTGCTTACATTAAAAATATTGAATTTTATTCCCAAACATATCTTTCATCGTATTCAACATTATACTTTTTCAATATTGAACGAAATTCATTTTTAAAGTCTTTATTTTTATGATGCTCTTTTTGATTACTTATGTAATTAACAACCGCTGGTAAATCCTTTTCACTAACTGAAAAAGCCCCATAACCATCTTGCCAATAAAAATTTCCAAACCCGTTACCTTTTGTTTTTATCCACTTTGAAGAATTTGCTTTTAATAGTTCCATAAATTTTGCAAGTGCTATTTTCTTTGATAAATTACATAAAACATGTATATGGTCTAAATAACCACCAATTTTAATGGGTTTACATTCTAATTCATTACAAATTCCTCCTAAATAAGCAAACAGTTCATTTTCAATATCCTCTGTAATTAATGGCTGTCGCAATTTGGTACTAAAAACTATATGTAGGTAATTTTTTGTTAATGATTGTCCCATTTGATTTGAACTTTAATTTTATGTGCAATGGGTTTACCCATCGCTTAAATATGTAGCCATTTCAGGGCTGTGTGTTAAGCCCTGAAAGGGCGTTATAGAAAAACATAGGGTGAAGCCCTATGTTAAAACTGAACTACTTACCAATTTCTAAATAAATCATTACCGGTAAATGGTCGCTAAAGCCGCCAAGGTATTTGTTGCCAACAAAAGTTCGTAACGGGCTGCCTTTATATTTTTCATCGGTTTCTAGCATAAAATCTTGTTTATATACTTGTGCCGAACCTTGTACAAATTTTACTTTCGATTTAGTATTTAATAAATTAGCACTTATAATTATTTGGTCCAACATACTCCATTCATTTTTATATTTATGGGTTCCTTTTCCTTCCATTGCCAAATCTTTTACAGTATTATAAAGCATTTTATCTTTGGTTTTACTGGCCGAACCTGTTGCGCCCAAAGTTGCAATTACCGACATATTGCTTGGAGTATCGTTTAAATCGCCCATTACTATAATATTAGCTTTTGGGTTAATTGCGTAAATTGAATCACAAGTTTTTCGAACAACACCTGCCACAAATACCCTTTTAAATTCACTTTCTTTTTCGCCCTCACGTCTGCTTGGCCAATGGTTTACTATAAAATACAACTTTTGATTGTTTGTTAAAATTAACTCTGCCAATAGTAAATTGCGTGTATGGTCGCCATCAATTCCATCGCTAGGAATAGGAATACTTTTTCCTGATGCTATTTTTACCAAACTACTTTTGTAAATAAATGCATTGTCAATTCCTCTTTCATCTTCACCTTCAAAAAACAAAGTTTTATAAGCCATCTTTTCAAGTTGTTTGTTTTTAGTTAAATCGGTTAAAGCTTCAATACTTTCCACTTCGCACATTCCTAAAAAATCGGCACCATTATTATTATTCATGCTGGCAATAACTTTAGCCATATTATCTAACTTTTTTAAATAACGTTCTGTATTCCATTTGTATTTTCCATTTGGCAAAAACTCTTCATCGTTTTTTCTTGGATTATCAATGGTATCAAATAAATTTTCTTGATTATAGAAGGCAATACAAGCCTTTTTTTGAGCGAATACATTATTTAAAACAAATAATAGAATGGTACTAAAAAATAATTTTTTCATTGGGCAATTTTAATTTATTGTTTGTTGCTAAGCAATTTAAAACTATTAATATTTATAATGACAAAAAATAGTAATAAGTTTACACAACAATTTTAAATTGCATTGTTATAACTTATATGAAAGGCCACTTATTTTCCAAATATATTCCAAATGAAACCAATGGTTCGTTATTCGATCAGTTGCTTAATTTGTTTTTGCAAATGATGCAATACACCAATGGCGATGTAGCAGAAACCATTGAATGGATGAACGAAGTGGATAGAGAACATAAATTTACGAATAATGAATATGGCATGGGAAATTTTATACAAGACCTAAAAGATAAAGGTTATGTAAAAGAAAATCCAGCCGAAGGAACGCTTAATCCAACAAGTAAAACCAATCAAACCATAAGAAGAAAAAGCTTAGAAGAAGTTTTTGGCAAACTTAAAAAAGGGGGAAGAGGTAACCATAAAACAAAGTATACCGGACATGGTGATGAAGCAAACAGCGATACACGAAAATTTAACTTTGGCGATTCCATTGATCAAATTGATATTACAGCAAGTTTGCACAATGCGCAAGTAAACCATGGAATTGAAAGTTTTAATTTAACTGAAGACGATTTAGAAATTAGGGAGAGAGACTATAAAACACAAACTTCTACTGTATTAATGATTGACATTAGCCATAGCATGATTTTGTATGGCGAAGACAGAATTACTCCTGCAAAAAAAGTAGCCATGGCTTTGGCAGAATTAATTAAAACAAAATACCCAAAAGATACTTTAGATATTATAGTTTTTGGAAACGATGCTTGGCCAATAGAAATAAAGGACTTGCCTTATTTACAAGTTGGACCTTTTCATACCAATACGTATGCTGGATTAGAGTTGGCAATGGATTTATTGCGTAGAAGAAAAAATGCCAACAAACAAATATTTATGATAACCGATGGTAAGCCTACCTGTTTAAAAGAAGGAAATGGTTACTACCAAAATAGTTTTGGGCTAGATAGAAAAGTAATTAATAAAACATTGACTATGGCTGCACAAGCGCGCAGGGTTAATATTCCTATTACAACCTTTATGATTGCTAGCGATCCTTATTTACAAAAATTTGTACGCGAGTTTACTCAAGTAAATAATGGCAAAGCATACTATAGTGGAATTAATGGCTTAGGCGATTTTGTTTTTGAAGACTTTGAACGTGGAAAAAGGAAAGTGGTGAAATAAATGTTGAATTATGAATGTTGAATTATGAATTATGAATGTTGAATTATGAATGAATTTTATAAGTAATTCTCAACTCAAATGTCAATCCAAATTAAATATATTAATGCAATAACTAAAAAATTTACGTATTATTTTCAACATTTGAAA
>CAMCEM010000082.1 GCA_945873755.1 Chitinophaga pinensis
CGAAAAGCCACATGAAAGTTGTTCAGCGAATTTTTAAAATGCTAAGTAACGGTACTAAAATTTATTATTTAACCGGCAACCACGATGAAATGTTGCGAAAATTTACCGATTTTAATCTAGGAAACTTAGAAGTTCTAAATAAATTGGTATTAGAGTTGGATGGTAAAAAAGCGTGGTTTTTTCATGGCGATGTGTTTGATATAAGTATGAAACACTCTAAGTGGTTAGCCAAATTAGGCGGTTTAGGGTACGATTTACTAATTATTTTAAACAGTATTGTAAACTTTGTTTCTGAAAAAATATTTAATCAAGGACGATTTTCATTTTCAAAAAGAGTAAAACAAGGTTTTAAAAGCGCCATTAAATTTATTGACGATTTTGAAGAAACAACTGTTCAAATTGCGTTAGAAAAAAAATACGATTATGTAATTTGTGGCCATATTCACCAACCATTAATTAAAAAAGTAGAGAGTGATAAAGGAACTGTTACTTACCTAAATAGTGGCGATTGGGTTGAAAACCTAACTGCATTAGAATACAATGATAAAGAATGGACTCTTTTTCATTACAACTTAGTAGAAGATAAAGAAGAAAACGATGAAGAAGATGCTGAAGAAAATGAAAGAGAAAATTTAATGGATATGAATATTTTATATAAAAATATAGTGCATAAATAAAGTTAACAGCCACAACCGTTAAATTTTTTTATTTTCCCATTTTCATCTATCATTTCACTTACTTTTTGTTTTTCATTGTATTTAATTGTTAGTTTTAATACGCCATTTTTCCACCTTTCTTTTTTTGTTAGTAAACCTTTTTCGGAATAATAATACCAGGTTCCCACATTTACTTCATTTTTTTTAACACCTTTTAATTTTATTACACCATTTTCATAATAATTTTTAAACTTTTTCGTTTGGTTTTGGGCATTAACCCCAGTTAAATTTAATAGTATAAAAATGATAATAACAAATTGTTTGATAGTTAGGTACATATAATAATTAATTTACTCAGCAAATTTAAAAACATTTTATATTTTAGCACCCTTATTGTAAATAAAGTTAGTGATAGCACATATAAAAGGTAAAATAAGCGAAAAAACACCCGCTTATATAGTTATTGATTGTAATGGAGTTGGTTATGGTATTCAAATTTCTTTGAACACTTTTGAGCAAATTAGTTCATTAAATGAAGTAAAACTATTAACTCATTTAAGTGTAAAAGAAGATTCACATATACTTTATGGTTTTGCCGAAGAAGAAGAAAGACAATTGTTTTTACAATTAATTTCAGTAAGCGGAGTAGGCACTAATACCGCTCGTATGATTTTGTCATCGTTAAAACCTGCAGAAATTAAGCATGCTATTGGCAGTGGGAATTGGACTTTATTGAAATCAATTAAAGGTATTGGACCAAAAACAGCGCAACGTTTAGTTATTGATTTGCAAGATAAAATTCAATCAATAAATTTAAATGAGCCTCAAAATACAACAAGTGGAGTAAGAAACACAATGATTGAACAAGCACTTAATGCACTTGTTTCCTTGGGTTTTTCGAAAGCCGAAGCCGAAAAAGTACTTGTAAAAATACGCCAATCAAATCCCGAATTTACAGTGGAACAATTAGTAAAACAATCTCTAAAACAATTATAAATAAATATTTCGAGAGTATAGAAATAGCCGATGGATAAACTTTACATTGTTAAGAAATAATTCAGTTAAGTATTTAAAAAAATGGAGCTCTATAATATTTTTAGGGAGCTTTGCTTTTGTATTGGTTTCGGCCGGTAGTGTTAAATCTACGCCTGCCAGAAGAAGTAGGTTTATATTACCACCCGATACACTTTCAAAAAAAGATACCAGTACTAAAAAAGTAGTAATGCCTTTCCCGATTAAGGATAAAAAACCTTGGGAAATTAGTGGCAGTAAAAATCCTTTCGATTTAAATGATCCACCAAATATTAAATCGAAGTATGAGCTAGATAAAGAAAAAAATCAATATAATTATTCATCAAAAGTAGGGGGCTATAATACAAAACTTCCTGCCAGCGAAACTTTTAAGGAAAGATTGGCAAATGAAAATAAAACTGCTAATAAGCAATATTTTAAACAACGAAGCCAAGCAAATAATTTTGCAAAAGGAAGTAATATTGTTCCACCAATTGTAGTCCCTAGCAAGCTATTCGATAAAATTTTTGGTAGTTCAGTAATTGATATTCGTCCACGAGGAAACGCTGAATTAATATTTTCATACAATGGAAACGAAGTGCGTAATCCTGCCTTTTCGCTTCGCCAACAAAGCACATCACAATTCGATTTTAAACAAAAAATTCAGTTAAATGTAGCCGGCTCAGTTGGCGAAAAAGTAAAAGTAAATATGAATTACGATACCGAAGCTACATTTGAATTTGAAAATCAAATGAAGTTAGATTATGAGGGAAAAGAAGATGATATTATTAAAAAAATTGAGTTAGGAAATGTTGGTTTACCTTTAAACTCATCGTTAATACAAGGAAGCCAAAGTTTATTTGGAGTAAAAACTACCATGCAATTTGGAAGGTTAACGGCCACAGCAGTTGTATCGCAGCAACGAGGAAGAAGTACCGAAACCGAATTACAAGGAGGTGCAACAAGTACTAAATTTGATATACAATCAAGTGCTTACGACATGAATCGCCACTTTTTCTTGTCTCAGTATTTTTACGAAAACTTTGATAAAGCAGTTGGTAATTTACCAATTATTAATAGTCAAGTAAATATTACCCGTGTTGAAGTTTGGGTTACCAATAGAACCAATGCTTTTGATAACTCAAGAGATGTAATTGCTTTTGCCGATTTAGGTGAAGCAAGCCAACGTTTAAATAAATATTGGAATGTAAATACCAGTCCTTTCGATACCTCATTAGGAAATCAAGTAAATGGGTTATGGGGTTATTTAAAAGGTAGAGGAAATAATGCTACTGTAATTGGTCCTATTTTAGATAAAAATAAAGCAGCTAAATTAAGTTCATCGAAAGATGTATTGAACCAATTACTAATTGATGAATCAACCACAGGCCTAAAGCCTTTGAGCCAATACATGTTGGTTAATTATGCTCGTCAGTTAAATCCAAACGAATATACTTTTAACTCTCGATTAGGTTTTATTTCATTAAACCAAGCTTTGAATAATGATGATGTTTTAATGGTTGCATTTTCGGGAAATGTAGGAGGAAGAGATTTTCAAGTTGGTGAATTTAGTAACGATAAAGCACCTGATCCAGTTAGTCCTAATTTAATGTTTTTAAAAATGTTGAAAGGACCCTCGCAAAGGCCCGATTTGCCAACTTGGAAGTTAATGATGAAAAACGTTTATTCATTGGGTTCATTTGGCATTCAATCAAATAATTTTAAGTTAAACATTGTTTATGCTGATGATCCATCTGGGGCTGATTTGAACTATTTACCAGTTAAAAATGAACCACTAATTAACGACCAAGCATTGCTAAATGTGTTTAATTTAGACAATATGAACTTGCAACAAGAAAGAGTGCAAGATGGTGTTTTTGATTATGTAGAAGGGATTACAGTATTGTCGCAAACGGGTAGAATAATTTTGCCATCAGTAGAGCCATTTGGTAAATATTTAAAAAATAAATTTGTTAATAATCCAACGTTAGCCGATTATTATTGTTATTTTTCGTTGTACGACAGTACAAAATTTGCAGCCATTCAATTGCCTCAATTCGATAAGTTTTTTTTAAGAGGGTCATTTCAAGGTCAATCTAACAACGAAATTTCAGTAGGTTCTACAAACCTTCAGCCCGGCTCTGTAAGGGTAACAGCAAATGGAAATCCATTAACTGAAAATGTTGATTACACGGTTGATTACAGTTTAGGAAGAGTAAGAATAGTAAATACTGCACTTTTAAATTCGGGTGCAGCAATAAAAGTTTCGAGCGAGGGAAATAGTTTATTTAATGTGCAACAAAGGAGTTTAGTTGGAACCAGGTTAGACTATAAAGTTCATAAAGATTTTTTATTAGGTTCTACTTTAATTTACATGAACGAAAAACCTTTAACCCGAATAGTGAATGTGGGTGAAGAACCAATTTCAAACTTGGTTGTTGGTTTTGATGGTTCTTACAGAAGAGATTCGAGATTTATAACTAAAATGGTAGATAAACTGCCTTTTATAACTACTAAAGTTCCATCGTCAATTGCATTTAATGGCGAATATGCGCATTTAATACCCGGAATAAATAGTGCTTTAAGCCAAGGGGGAACTGGCTATATTGATAATTTTGAAAATGCTGAAATTCCTTTTGATTTAAAATCGGAAAACCAATGGTTTTTAGCAAGCACACCTCAAGGACAGCCTGATTTATTTCCTGAGGGGCAACTATACAATAGTTTATTAAATGGAAGTAAAAGAGCAAAATTGGCTTGGTATAGAATAGCTTCTAGTTTTCATAACTCTAACGATCCTTTTATGCCTCAGCATATAAAGGATAATCCAGCTGTAATTTCAAAACACAATGTTCGCCAAGTAGTTATTCAAGATATTTTTCCAGGAAAGCAAATTCAACCAGGATTACCTAATATAATTCCTACTTTCGATTTGTCATTTTATCCAAAAGAAAGAGGGCCATTTAACTATAATTTAAAAGATTTAAATAATAACGGATTGCTTGATAATTCGCCCTCTAATTGGGGAGGGATAATGCGTAGAATTGATCAAAACGATTTTGAACAATCGAATATAGATTACATTGAAATTTGGATGCAAAACCCTTACGAAGATAATCCTTCGAATAATAACAAAGGAGAGTTGTATATAAATTTAGGAAACGTAAGTGAAGATGTATTAAGAGATAACAGACGTTCGGCCGAAAATGGTTTATCGAAATTGGATGATAGTTTGTCAATTGCCCAAGCATCTGATTTTACTACTTTAGGAAGAGTGCCAAGAAACCAAGTAATAAATTATGCTTTTGATGCCGATGCTACAGTAAGATTGAGGCAGGATGTAGGATTAGATGGTTTAGATGATGGCGCAGAACGTTCGTTTTTTGATAGCACTTACCTTAAACAAGTGCAAGCTAAATTTGGCCCAACTTCTACCGCTTTTAGAAAAGTAAATGAAGATCCTTCTGCCGACAATTACCATTATTATTTAGGAGGAGATTATGATGGAGCACAATTAGATGTTTTATCGAGATACAAAGAATTTAACCAAACACAAGGAAACTCACCCGTTATAGGGCAAGGCAGAGAAACTGCTTATCCAACTGCTGCTACCAATCAACCAGATGTTGAAGATTTAAATAAAGATTTTACTACAAACGACATTGAGGCATATTTTCAATATAAAATAGATATTGATAAAAGTAAATTTGTAATAGGTAAAAATTATGTAACAGATAGCATTAGAAGCTTAGTAACATTTGCTAACTTAGACCAAAAAGAAGAAACATGGTATCAACTAAAAATACCTGTAAGAGAGTTTCAAAAACAAGTTGGCGATATTTCTGATTTTAAATCTATACGATTTATGCGTATGTTTTTAAAAGGATTTCAGGATAGTACCGTGTTGCGTTTTGCATACTTTCAATTAGTAAGAGCCGATTGGAGAAAGTACATTGGAAACTTAGAAACGGGAGGAGAACATAAACCAGTTGACCCAACCGATAATACTCAGTTTGTAGTTTCTACAGTTAATATTGAAAAAAATACTAATAGAACACCAGTTGCATATACTACACCTCCAGGTATTGATAGGCAAATAGATTTTAGTTCGCCTCAAGCAATTCAACAAAATGAGCAATCTTTGTCTTTATTAGTGTGTAATTTAAAAGATGGTGATGCCAGAGCAACTTTTAAAAATGCAACTGTCGATATGCGTCAGTATTCAAAATTAAGAATGTTTGTACATGCAGAAAGTTACCAATCAAAAAGTGGCGATTTAAGGGCATTTGTTCGTTTTGGAACCGATTTAATAAATAATTATTACGAATATGAAATTCCTTTAAATTTATCAACGCTAAATACTACCGACCCATTTGATGTTTGGGCCAATGAAATGGTTATTAATTTAGAAGATTTAATTGATGCTAAAATAGCCAGAAACAACGCAAATTGGGCATTTACTTTGCCCTTTTCAGTACAAAAAGGAAACGGCAAAATTACAGTTGTAGGTATGCCCGATTTTAGTCAAGCCAGGGTTTTTATGTTGGGTGTTCGTAATCCAAAACGCGTTAATGGAAGTTTAGACGATAATGGATTACCTGTTTGTGGCGAAGTTTGGTTCAATGAACTAAGAATGACAGAATTTAATACCAGAGGTGGATGGGCAACAGTAGGAAGGTTGCAAGCAAAACTAGCCGATTTAGGAAATGTTCAATTATCGGGCAGTATAATTACAAATGGTTGGGGAGGAGTTGATAAAAAATTACAACAACGTGCATTAGATGATACTTATAAATACGATATAACTTCTAATTTTGAATTAGGAAAATTTTTCCCAGTTAAATCGGGTTTGTCTATTCCTTTCTTCTTTTCGTATGGCAATACGCTAATCAGGCCATTTTATAATCCGTTAAACCCCGATACAAAGCTTCAAAAGGAGATAGACCAAACTACCAATGGGGAAAGAAAAACACTTATTTCGAAAGCTACAGATGATTACACATCTACCAAAGCATTTAATTTTACCAACGTAAGAAAAAATAGGTTAGGAAGTTCTAAAGCGCATCCTTGGGATATTGAAAATTTTTCAGCTACTTTTTCATTCAACGAAACTTTTAGAAGAAATCAACAATACACAAGTTATTTATTACAAATTTACCAAACAGTTTTATCGTATAATTATTCATTTATTAATAAACCTGTTGAGCCATTTAAGTTTATTAAACCAAAAGCATTGGCATTAATAAAAGATTTTAATTTTAACTATTTACCAGCAACTTGGGGTTTTAGAGCGCAAGTAGATAGAAGGTATGGAGAAACAATAAATAGAACCAATGATGTTTCGGGTGGAAGTATTTTTATACCTGCATTTTTCGATAAATTATATACCATGCGAAGAACTTACGACTTAGGTTGGCAACTAACTAGGAGTATTAGGTTAGATTACAATGCTTCGGCCGATGCTAGGATTGATGAACCAAATGGAAGAATTGACGACAGCGATCAAAAGAAAAAAGATACTATATTTAATAACTTACTTAATGGTGGAAGGTTAACACAGTTTGATCAAACAATTAGAGGAACTTACAGTGTGCCAATTAATAAAATTCCATTACTTGATTTTATAAATCAATCATCGTACACTTATTCGGTAAATTACCAATGGAAACAAGCACCACCGGCAGCCGATAGTTTAGGAAATACAATCCAAAACGCGCGGACACAACAAATAAACTTGGGTGCTTCAATGAATACTTTGTATAATAAAATCAAGTTTTTACGAAATATAAATACACCAACTGGATCACGCCAAAGTACTCCTAACAAAACACCTAAAAAAGATAAAAAAGGTTCTTTAAATCCAGATGAAGAAAAAGAACCCGTTCAACTTCCAGATTATGCAAAAATATTTTTTAAATTTTTAATGGGAGTAAAAAATATTTCAGGTTCTTATACTTTAACTGATGGAACTTTGCTTCCCGGCTTTAAACCTCGTCCTGATTTTTTTGGACAAAATTCAGATTTATCGGCTCCAGGATATGGATTTATTTTAGGTGATCAAAATGAAAGTTATAGGTACAATGCAGCAAAAAATGGTTGGCTTGCCAACGATTCGAGAATGAATAATGCATATTTACAAAGTATGCAGGAAAGAATTAACGGAACTGTAACCATTGATCCAATTGAGGATTTAAGAATTGTATTAACTGTTGAAAGGTCGAATCAAAGAAACACAACTTCTATTTTTAGATATAATGATTTAGATAGTACTTTCAAAGATTTTGGTTTTCAGGAAAGTGGATCGTTTAGTACCAGTTACGGTACTTGGAATACCGCTTTTTCAAATGAAAATAGCAAAGGTATTTCAGAAGTATTTACTCAATTTGAAAATAATAGAAAAGAAATATCTGAGCGATTAGCAACTGAAAAATTTGGCTCAACACAAGGTTTGGCAAGAGACACTTTTGGCTATGTTATTGGTTATAGCAGATCGAGCCAAGAGGTAATGATACCTGCATTTTTAAGTGCATATAGTGGTACCAATGCCAATTCAATTTCATTGAGTCCTTTTCCAAAATTGCCAATACCCAATTGGTCTGTAAATTACAACGGATTATCGAAGTTGAAATTTGTTAAAAACTGGGCAAGTAATATAGCCATTAGCCATAGGTATTCATCAACTTATACTGTTGGAAATTATTTAACTCCTAGCGAATTAAACATAGATACTGCTGCTGGTCAAACGGATATTGCTGCCAAATATATTATTAGAAATGTAAGTATTTCTGAACGTTTTGCTCCTTTAATTGGTGTGGAAGTTACATTAACAAATAACTTAACTACATCAATTAAATACAATAAAGACAGGATGTTGAACTTGGCACTTGGTGCTAGGCAGTTAAATGAACAAATAGGAGAAGAATTTACTTTTGGAGTTGGTTACAGAACCAAAAAATTAAAGATTCCATTAGGTAGAACTCGACAAATTATTTTAGAAAACGATTTGAATTTTAGAATGGATTTTTCTATAAGAGAAAACGTTACAAAGATTAGAAATTTAGATAGAGAATCGAATGAACCTGTATTAGGACAAACCATTTATAGTTTTAGGCCAAGTATTGAATACCAAATAAACGAAAAGCTTCAGTTAAGGATTTTTTATGATAGGCGACAAACTGATCCTTTAACTTCCAATCAATTTCCCACCGTTATTTCAAGTGGTGGTTTTAGTTTAAGGTATACCATCCAATAAAATTTTATTAAGTTGAATAAGAGATACATGTATATACATACAAATTTGTTCTTTTTTATTGCGTGTATATACATGTAATTTGCATCAGCATTCAGAGTTAATGGGATTAGAAGAAGAAATAAAGCAGAAAGAATTTAAAAGTAAACAGCAGAGGGCATATTTAAATTTAATTTTTACTGCTTGTCATTTAAATTTAGAACAAACACGTTTTTTTAAACCTTATCAATTAAGTACGCAGCAATACAATGTATTAAGAATATTAAGAGGGCAAAATGGAAAACCAATAACAATTGGTTTAATTCAAGAAAGAATGTTAGATGTACAATCAAATGCTTCGAGGTTGATAGATAAATTAGAAGAAAAAAAATTGGTTTTACGCGTTGCTTGTCCTAAAGATAAACGCCAAATGGACATTACAATTACAGTAAATGGATTAGAAATTCTAAAAGAATTAGATGATAAATTAAACAACAAAGAAAGTAGTATTTCATTAACAGATACAGAAGCAGATTTATTAAATGATTTGTTAAACAAAATAAGAGAAAAGAAATATTAAGCAATAAGCAATAAGCAATAAGCAATAAGCAATAAGCAATAAGCAATTAGCAATTAGCAATTAGCAAAAGATTTATAGCTCTTGATTTTAGCAAACGGAAACTGAAAACTAAGAACTGAAAACTAAGAACTAAAAACGGAAAACTAAGAACTAAATCACGCAAGGCGTAAAAAAACTTAAAAAACAAATAACAATTAAAACAAAAAAAACAAAAATGAAAAAGTTAATTATCGCTGCAGTAGCAGCATTATCGTTAGCCTCTTTGGCTTTTAAACCAGTAGCAACTATTTACAAAGTAAGCGCTGAAAAATCAACCTTTAACTGGCATGCCAAAAAAGTAACTGGCGAACACATGGGCTTAGTAAAATTTGCAAATGGAACGGCAGAAACCAATGGAAAAACTTTAACTGGTGGCAATTTTGATATTGACATGACAAGTATTTCGTGTACTGATTTACCAGCAGGTGAATACAACGATAAATTAATTGGTCACTTAAAATCGGATGATTTTTTTGCAACTGAAAAATTTAAAACAGCTAACTTAAAAATAAAAACTGTTACTGCTATCAAAGGAGCTAAAATTGGTGCTAACAACTATACTTTAACTGCAAATTTGACTATTAAAGGTATTTCAAAAGAAATTACTTTTCCAGCAAACGTAATTATTACTAAAACAGGTGAGTTAATAGCAAATGCAACTTTTGATATTGACAGAACTTTATACGACATTAAATATGGTTCAAAAAACTTTATTGAAGGTTTAGGCGACAAAGCCATTGATGATAAATTCAATGTAAAAATTAGAATTGTAGCTGCTAAATAAAATTAATACTTAGCTCAAAATATATTTTGAGTTTAGTATTTTATTTGCCAAAAGAGTAAATGTTTAGTTTAAAAATTGCATAGCAATTATTTAACTAATACAGATACCGAATCGGTATAATTAAATTTTAGTCTACAGATAAAGCTCGTTTCAGTAATGGAACGGGCTTTTTTATTAAAGCAACTATTTGTTTTTTTAAATCGACTTATTAAAATGTAAACAAATTAATGTTTATTTGATAAAATTATAAGAACAGATATCCAAAGCAATTCATATATGACAAAAAAACAATCAGTACTATTCATAATTATTTTATTTTTTACTTTAAGTAATAAAATAGTAAATGCACAGCATTCATGTTCAATTTCAAAGATAAATTCAAGTAATTTAAAGTTAAATAAAGCCAATGCTACCAACGCACAAATGGAATTTATGGAAAAATACGATGTGGTTTTTCATGAGATGGATTTAAAGTTAGAAAGAACATCAACCTATATTGCAGGCCGTGTAAAAACCATTTCAAAATCAAAAGTTTTAGCACTCGATACTTTTATGTTTCAGTTGCATACAAACCTATTGGTAGATTCTGTTTTAGGATATAAAAATCAAAAGTTAACAGTGGTTAGACAAGGTGATATTGCGTTGGTTTTATTGGATTCTATTTATACATTCAATCAATTGGTAGAAGTAAAAATATATTATCATGGAACACCGCCAAGTGGAGCAAGTGCTGCCATTGGAAACGGATTTAGTAATAGAGCTTCTCCTACCTATGCCAATCAAATTACATGGAGTTTAAGTCAGCCATACAGTGCTTATGAATGGTGGCCGTGCAAACAATCATTGCAAGATAAAATTGATTCGGTTTTTATTTCAGTAACCACCGATACATCCAATAAAGTGGGTTCAAATGGATTGCTAAAAAGCATTACTCCAATGGGAAATGGAAAACATAAATTTAGTTGGGAAACTCGTTATAAAATGGACTATTATTTGGTAGCAATTACAGTGGGTCAATACAAAGAATATTTGCAATATGCCAAACCAAAACAAATAGCTGATAGTATTTTGATTCAGCATTATATTTACAATAATCCATTGGCTTATTCAAATAATGCAACAAGCATCAATGCTACCAAATCAATGGTTGAATTGTTTTCAGATTTGTATGGTTTATATCCTTTTTACAAAGAAAAATATGGACATATGATGGCGCCTTTTACCGGTGGAATGGAACACCAAACCATGACCAGTATGGGTATATTTAATTTTGGAATTGTTGCCCACGAACTAGCTCATCAGTGGTTTGGTGATAATGTAACATGTGCTACCTGGAAAGACATTTGGCTCAACGAAGGTTTTGCCACTTATTCGGAATATATAGCTGCAAAGTATTTAACTACAAGTACCAATACAATTAGTGTTTTAAATAACATGCATACCAATGCAAAAAGGAAAGATGGTTCAATATTTTTTGAAGATACTAGTGATGTAGCTAGAATTTTTTCAAGTGAAATTACCTACAACAAAGGTGGTTCAGCTGTTCGTGTATTGCATTATTTATTAGGCGATAGTTTATTTTTTAAAGTATGTAAAGCGTATCAAATTCAATTTGCCAATGGCAATGCTTCAACCAACGATTTAAGGCTTTTGGTAAATAGTTTATCAGGTAAAAATTATGATTACTTTTTTAACCAATGGATTTACGGATTGGGTTATCCCAATTATGCTTTAAAGTGGAACCAAGCTGGCAATCAATTAGCAATTACCATTCAGCAAAGCAATTTGCAATCGGCCACCAATTTGTTTCAATTATTGTTGCCAATTGTTTTAAGAACCACCACTGGAGATACTATAATTTACGTAGAACAAAGTGGTGCAAAAACCAATTATCAATTCAGTTTTTCTGCACCCATAGTTTCTGTTGCAATCGACCCTGAAAACTGGATTTTAAAATCGTCAACTGTTGCAAAAGATGCAACAATTGGTAATGAAGAGAACTTGTTTTCAAAAGAAAATATAACAATTTATCCGAATCCTACCAATGGAAATGTAATGGTAAATACCAATAAAACCGAACCGGTAACACTTTCTATTTACAACATGCAAGGGAAATTATGTTTGACAAAAGAATCGTTTAAAAGTGGAGTTTTGGAAACAAGCATTTTGCAAAAAGGAATTTATTTGTTGGTAATCAAAAATAAAGAAGGATTGGTTTATAATGAAAAATTGGTATTGAATTGATTGATTGATTTTTTTTGTTTCATATCAAACATATTATATTTGTTAAAATTAATAAACAAATGATACGAACATTAGTAACTCCTGATAAACAAAATATTTTAATTGAATTGCCTCATAATTACGTGGGTAAGCAGGTGGAAGTAATTGCTTTTGTTATTGACGAAGCCAATGAAAAACATACTGTAAAAGATAACATTTTGACTCATTTTGCCAGTGAAAAAGTGTTAGCTAAAGATTGGCTTTCAACCGAAGAGGATTTAGCATGGCAAAATTTGTAAAAGGCGATGTGGTAATAATACCTTTTCCGTTTTCTGATTTATCAGGAAATAAAAAACGCCCTGCATTGGTTTTAGTTGATTTAGCTGGAGATGATATCATACTTTGCCAAATAACAAGCCAATTTGGTAATGATAATTTAGCCATTCCAATTACTTCTTATCATTTTGATTCTGGCTCACTACCCATAAGTTCTTATATACGTCCAAGTAGAATTTTTACAGCCGACAAAAATATTATTATTAAAAAAACTGGTACTTTAAAAAATGAGATTGTACAAACAGAGGTAAGCAAAATAATTACATTATTACA
>CAMCEM010000083.1 GCA_945873755.1 Chitinophaga pinensis
TTGCAGACTTTTTTAAAAAACTAAAAGCAGAATGAGTAAAATAAAAATATCGGTAGCAAAAGGCGATGGAATAGGACCAGAAATAATGGATGTTGTTTTAAATATATTTGATGCTGCTGAAGTGCCGCTTCAATACGAGTTTATTGATATGGGTAAAAGTATATATGATAAAGGTTTTGGAACTGGCATGACTGATGAGGCCAAATTAAGTGTAGAGACCAATGGTATTTTGTTTAAAGGACCCATGGAAACACCAAAAGGAAAAGGCGTAAAAAGTATAAATGTTACTGCCCGCAAAACTTGGAGTACTTTTGCAAATAGACGACATTTTAAATCGTTGCAAGGTGTAAATACTGTTTTTTCAAAAGCAGGAATTCCAATTGACTTAACTATTGTGCGAGAAAATATTGAAGGAACTTACGGTGGTATAGAACACATGCTTTCGCAAGATGTAGCGCTTTGCCGCAGGTTTATAACCCGTCCGGGAAGTATTCAGGTTCACAAATTTGCTTTTGAAATGGCACGCAAAGAAGGTTTTACAAAAGTTACTTGTGCCCATAAAGCAAATATTATGAAACTTACTGATGGTTTGTTTTTAGAAACTTTTTATGAAGTAGCTCAACTTTATCCTGAAATTGAAGCCAATGATATTATTGTTGATGATTTAGCAATGAAATTAGTATCAAAACCCGAAAGTTTTCAAGTAGTAGTTTTAACCAATTTACAAGGCGATATTATGAGTGATTTATGTGCTGGCTTAGTAGGTGGTTTGGGTTTTGCTCCTTCAGCAAATATTGGTGAAAATATTTCTATTTTTGAAGCTGTGCATGGCACCGCACCTGATATTATGGGTAAAAATTTGGCAAATCCAACCTCATTACTATTAAGCGGATTAATGATGTTGCGCCATTTAGGTATCATGGAAAAAGCCAATTTAATTGAAAATGCATTGTTGTACACACTTGCAAATGGAGCCCACACTGGCGATTTTGGCGATAAAACCATACCGGGTTTAAACACTACCGAATTTGCAAATACCATTATAAAAAATTTAGGAAAAGAACCAGATACCAATAAAGCACGTGAAACAAAAGCTACTGCTAATTTTCATTTGCCTATGCGTCCGTTAAATCAAAAAGTGATGGTTACACCCCGAGCTGCAGGCATTATTGAAAGCGTAGTAGGTGTTGATTTATTTGTAGAAAGCGATAAAACCGCTGATTTAATTGCACCTATATTTCAAAAACACTTGTCAGAAAATTTTAAATTAGTAATGATTTCGAATAGAGGAACTCAAGTGTGGCCTACAGGTTCAGTTTTTACTGAGTGTGTTGATCAATATAGAGTAAGAATTGAAGCTGTAAATGGTTCCCAAACCGATATTAATGAAATGTATGAATTAACAAGTAAAATTGCCAAAGATATTTTTATAACTTCGGTAGAAATACTAAGAAAATTTGGCGAAAAAGCAGCTTATTCATTGGCACAAGGACAATAGATTATTTTAAAAACAGGCTGTCTCAAATACGTTAAAATGCTCGTCAATTCGAGCGGAGTCGAGAAGTTAATACTCCCTTTTCAAAACATTTCGACTTCGCTCAATGTGACAAAACGCAAGAGTCTGTCTTTTTGAGACATCCTCTTTTATTTTAAAATTTCTTTTACTTGTATTAAAGTCTTTTTAAAATCTATTGGCCCTAAGTAACCTGCAGCAATTTGAATTTGTTTTTTATTGGGTTGTATAAAATAAGTGGTAGGAAAACCCGTTGGTTTACCTTGACACAATTGGCCATAAAGTTCTCGCCCAGTTAATTTATTTCCATCTAAATCATATACAATATCTGTAAGTTCTGGATTAAATTTAATTACCACAAAATGGCTATCGAGCATATTAATTATATCTTTATCGGTATAAGTATCTTTATCCATTTTTTTACACCAGCCACACCAATCGGTATAAGCATCTACCAAAATAATTTTATTACTTTTTTTGGCTAATGGATAACCTGTATTCCAATCAAGCCATTTTAATTCTTTTTCTGCTGGAGTAAACGATCCGAAGAAAAATAAAACTGTTAATCCTAAAATAATTTTTTTCATTGTCTATTCTATTTTCAATATTTGTGCCTTAAAATATTAATTAAAAAATAATTTAATTTCATGTGCTAATAAATCTAAATCAATCTTATTAAACTCGTGTGGTGTATTTGGAATAACAAGCAATTGTGCATTTGCTAATTTTTTATAAACATCTATTGTATCGTTTAGGTTTGCTGTTTTATCTCTGTCGCCAATGGTTAATAAAACTGGTTGGTTAATTTTTAAAAAATCATCGTCCGATAAAAGCTGACCTTTCGCTAAATCCATCATCATATTACTAGTACTTTTTAATAAGTTTTTCCAAACATTCATTCCATGTAAAATCATTAAATTATTTGCAAATGTTGGAACTTTTTCTAACATTTTTTCAGGATCTAAAAACTCAATCTCTTTTGTTGCTGATACCAAATCCCATTTTAATTTAACACTGCATGTAAATATTTTTTCAACTCGTTGAGGAAAATTTAAAGCAAACATTAAAGCCGCGTAGCCGCCCATACTGTAACCAAACAAGTTAATTTTTTCTATTTTATTTGTATCTAAATATGTTAAAATATCATTTACAAAAACATCAAAATTTAATCCATTTAATGGAATTAAATTTCCTCCATGCCCACTAAAATTAATGGCATGAAAATTGAAATTGTCATTTAACTTAACTTTTAAATCATTAAATTGAGAAGATGAATTTAAAGCGCCATGTAAAAATAAAATTGATTTCATAAATTAAAATATTGCTAAACAACGTTACAATTAAAAAATAAATATTGTATAGATTAATGTAAATATTTAGCAAGCAATTGAAAAAAGTATTACAAATTAAAAGAATTTTCCTATTTTTGGAATTCAAAAAAAATTAAACATTCATAATAAAATTGAAAACTTTAAACATTTCATTAACCATTTTACTTTCTGTAATCACAGGAATTGTATTTGCTCAACAAGATCAAAATGCACCTACAATTGATTACAGTTATGTTGATTCGACTGCTAATAATAACAACTCAAACCAAGACAGTGTTTCAAATTCGGCTGACGAAACAACTAATTTAGATGGTACAAAATACAAGAGAATTGTTTTAAATTTAGACTCAAACACTAATTTAATAACTTATTCTGGAGTGGTAGAACAAGAGGAAAGTGGAAGCGATTCGTTGTATACACGAGCAAAAAAGTTTGGTGAAAGCATTTTTGGAAAAGATAAAACCAAATTTGAGTTACAAAAATATGGCCAAAAAATTATAATGTCAGGAAGCATAACTGCTTATTCGTATGCCAATAAATATAATAAAAAAAGTATTGGTAAATACGAATTTAAGATGACAGTTTTAATAAAAGAAGGGCGATATAAGTATACTATTACTAATTTAGTTCACCAAGGACCAGTTCCAGCAAATGGAAAACCTTTTAGAAATTATTTTGAATACTATTACAATTCAACTACTAATATTAGAGGCAACGATATTATATTAAGATACGCTGATACAGAAATAAATGCCACAATAGCAAAATTTAAATCTTCAATGAAAGATCCAAAATTAGTTGATGAAGATGAGTGGTAACATTTAAAAAAAATGTTTTAAAAAAGTCATTAGAAAAAAATCTAATGACTTTTTTTTTGAACAAATATTGACCGTTTAAATTGTTTACGTTTATTTGCATGATATGTCTATAATTATTACACCAGAAATAACTTTAAAAGCCATTCAAAACCGAAATATAAATACCATGAGCGAATGGTTAGGTATTGAGTTTATAGAAGTATGTGAAGCTTATTTAGTTGCAAAAATGCCAGTTGACCACAGAACTACTCAACCTCTTGGTGTAGTAAATGGTGGTGCTTTTTGTGCACTTGCCGAAACTGTTGGGAGTATGGCTGCAAATTTATGTATTGATAGATCAAAATATGTAGCATTAGGGTTAGATATAAACGCAAATCATATTCGCTCGGCTAATAAAGGTTGGGTTTATGGAAAAGCAGTTCCTCTTCATTTGGGAAAAAGTACACAAGTTTGGGAAATAAAAATAACTGATGACAATGAAAAACTTTGCTGTATTAGCAGATTAACCATGAGCGTTATTGAAATAAAAAAATAAGAAATTGAATAAAGCCACTGTTTTTTATCGACTACCAAATACAAACCAAATAGTTAAAAGAAGTGGTTTAATAGAAAATGAATTAAAGCCTATTTCATTTGAAAATAATATTTTACAAGAGGTATTTTACATTGCTCCTTTTAATACAGCAAACCTTGCTTTCCATTGTGTTTTAGATAAAGATAATGAAAAATTTGAAATTATAAGTTACAGTAAAAACAACAAAAACCAATACGATTTAGAAACAGAATTTACAGCTAAAACCCAAAAAGCAATCGATTTAATGAACGCTGGCAATTCATTAACAAAAGTAGTACTTGCAAGGTGTTTTAAACAAAACATTGATTACGAAATAAATATTAATGTGTATTTTTTAAATTTATGTTTAAACTATCCAAATGCGTTTGTTTATGCTATTTCGAGTAGTGTTACAGGAACATGGGTAGCTGCAACACCCGAGTTATTGTTAAAAGTAAATGAAAATAATATTGAAACCACTGCACTAGCTGGCACTTTACATATAAATGCAGATATGAGTTGGTCGCAAAAAGAATATGATGAGCAACATAAAGTTGAAATTTATATTGAAGAACTAGCAATAAAACACCAACTAGAAATAAAAAATAAAATAGGCCCTGATACAATAAATGCTGGAGACATCAAACACATAATTACCAATTACACTTTAGAAAAACAAAACAATAAAACCAGTTTGTTTTTAACTGAATTAAATCCAACACCTGCTCTTGCTGGTTTACCTAAACTTGAAGCACTCGATTTTATAAAAGAAAACGAAAATTTAAACCGTGGTTTCTATTCAGGATTGGTTGGTATAAAACAAAAAAACTCTACCTCGTTGTTTGTAAATATTCGTTGTATGGAAATTTTTAAAAATCATATTCATGCTTATGCTGGCTGCGGCATTACCAAGCTTTCGAACCCAAATAAAGAATGGCAGGAAACAGAAAATAAATTACAAACGCTTTTAAAACATTTAACTTAATTTTTCGAATTGATAGCCATTTAAACTATAAAAATTCAATAATTCAGGCAGTAATATTTTTAAATTTTTAAATGCTTTTTCACTGTCGTGAAATACAAAAATAGAGCCGTTTGATGGTAATTTTTTCATTGCTTTTAAGCTTTCTTCTATATTTAAGTTTATATCGTAATCTCTGCTTAATCTATCCCACATTATTACTTTAAATTCATTTAAAATATGTTTGGCTTGTTTGCTTTTTATTCGTCCATAAGGCGGGCGAAATAAATTGCTTTCAATAAGTTCTTTACACTTATTTATATTATCAAAATAATTTTCATCTTTTGTTTTCCATCCGTTTAAATGGTTAAAAGTATGGTTTCCTATTGCATTTCCTGATTGAATTACTTTTTCAAATGTCTCTGGATATTTTTCAATATTTGCACCAACCATAAAAAAAGTAGCTTTTGCATTGTACTTTGCTAGTTCGCTTAAAACCCAAGGCGTTATTTCAGGATGTGGACCATCATCGAAAGTAAAATAAACCACTTTTTCTTGTGTATTTACCTTCCATGTATAATTTGGATAAAACAATTGAAGTATATAAGGTATTTTATATTTAAACATTATTTTGCGCTGCAAATTAAACTTGAATTTGTGTTTATTTTTAAAAATTAAAACTTTTTTATGCTTACAAAATATTTCCAGCTAGTTTTGTTATCAATCGTTATCTCATTGATTTCAAATCCTATTTTTGCCCAAAAAACATACAGCTTAGAAGAATGTGTGCAAATTGCTTTGCAAAATAATATACAAACCAAACAGCAAAATTTACAAACCGAAAATGCAAAAATTGATGTGAAGCAAAGTAAATTTTCGGCTTTACCTAACTTAAATGCACAAGCAAACAATAATTGGCAAACAGGTTTTAACATTAATCCAAGAACCAACACTCCCGAAAATTTATCGTTTACTACCAATAGTTTTGGCGCTTCTTCAAGCATGACGTTGTTTAATGGTTTTCAAAATAGCAATACCATCAGATTAAGAGAAAGTGATTATTTGGCTAGTAAAAACGACTTAGAAAATGCAAAAAACAATTTGAAACTAAATGTAGCCAACACCTACTTAAGAGTTCTTTTGCAAACAGAAATTTTTGAAGCTGCAAATAACCAAGTAAACACTACAAAAGTACAGTTAGAACGCCAACAAAAACTTTTTGATTTAGGGGGTGTAAACAAAAGCAGGTTATTGCAACTTAAAGCGCAATTGGCCAATGAAGAGTTGAATTTAATTACTCAAAATAATTTACTTTTAAGCAACTATTTAGACTTATGGCAACTGATAGATTTAGTTCCTGATTCTGCCAATAAAATTGTTAAAATAGATTTGAATAAAATATTGGTTGAAGATGAAATAAGAAGCCCTTTGGCTATTTATACCGATTTTGAAAAACAAAGCCCTGATGTGTTGGCAGTAAAAAACCGCAAAAGAAGTTCGGATTTGCAGCGCTATATTGCCCTTGGTGCCAGAAGTCCTCGCTTATCAATCAACGGAAGTTTAAGTTCGTTTTATACTACTTTAGGCACTACTTTAACCAATTTTCAAACTATAAATAATCCTCAAATTGGATATTATTTAAATGGTCCAACTCAAGTACCCGTTTTTTCTTTAGGAAGTCAAACTTTTCCCACAAGCTCCGAAATGACTCCTTTTGCTAGCCAGTTTAAAAACAATTTTGGTACATCAATTGGTTTAACTTTAAGTATGCCAATTTTTAACGGGTACAATGTAAATAGTAACATACAAAGAGCCACCATACAAATGGAACTTGCCTCTTTAAACGAAAAGCAAACACAATTAAATTTATTTAAAAGTATTAATTCCGCATTTTTAAATTTTAAAAATGCACAACTTCGTCATAATGCTTCAATAGTTTCGTTAGATGCAAACAAAGAATCGTTAGATATTAGCGAAAAACAATACGAATTAGGTGGTTTAAGTTTAACTGATTATTTAGTTTCTAAAAATAATTTTATCAAAGCTCAAACAGATTATTACCAAGCAAAATACGAATTGGTATTTAGGAAAAAAGTGTTAGACTTTTACAGTGGCAAGCCAATAAATTAAAAGTTTACTCCAAAACTTACATAAAAAGTCCTGCCATTTCCGGGCAATAAACCCGGACCAGGATAACCACCTGCTCTGCGTGTAGCATATACTTCGTCAGTTAAGTTATTTACTCCCGTTTTAATATTACAATTTTCTAAAAACATATACGCACACGATAAATCCATTACTTTATAACCTTCAATTTTTCCAATTTGTGAGGAAGCATTTGGTAATTCAGTGTTCAAAGCATCAGTATATATTTCACTTGAGCTGCTGTAAAGGAAAGTAGTTGTAAATGTTTTTAAAGTATATGTTAAACCCATTCTATTTATAAATCTTGGTGCGTTTTCTACTTGCTTGCCATTGTAGCTTTTTGTTGGATCTGTTTCTTTCGAACTTACATATTTAGCATCTATAAATGAGTTTGAAGTAAACAAACTGATACTTCCCCATTTTGGATTTTCGTTCCATATTTTAAATGGATTTATTTCAATAAATGATTCTATTCCTTGGCTTACCGATTGACCTATATTGGTTTTAAAATTTGTTCCATTTTGTAAAATGGTTCCAACTCTGTTATCGTAGTTTAAATAAAACAAACCAACATCAAAATTTAAAAAGTTTTTAACCGTTCCTCTGTATCCAAAATCGACATTATAACCATTTGCATCTTTCAAATTTGGATCTATAATTTCTGTGGCATTTGCTGGTGTAAATTCAGAAAAAGTAACTGGACGGTAAGCTTGTGAAAAATTAGCATATATATTGGTTTTACTACTTACCAAATACTCAGAGCCAATGCCCGCTAACAATACATTTCTATTACTAGTTTGTGGAACAATAGAACTAGCATTACTGTTTAGTGTTCCTTCTATTTTATTGTAAATATTTTCAAAACGAATGCCCGGTATTACTTTAAATTTATTGGTAATAAAAATAATATTTTCGGCAAAAAATGCATAATTAGTAGTGCTAAATTTTAAGTCAGTAACATATTGGTTATTGGTTAGCGTGAAATCAAAATCGGAACCTGAATTACCTTCACCTCTTTGTTTTCTTTGTGTATTTCCTACATACGCCCTAACTCCACCTGCTAAAGTATGGTTATGTTTAAACAATTTATACTTATACGAAAACCTTGCTTCTGTGCCTATATTTTGGTAAAAATCTCTATCTACTCTGCGTAAACTATAAGCCAATGTTACTGGATTGATACTGTCTTTTATATTTATAGCATTTAAATTTCCAACACTGTTTCTTTCGCTCATACTTGCAAAAGTTTTTATAATTAAATTAACCTTTGGCGAAATATCGTATTTAATAGTTAAGGCAGCTACATTCCATGGTGTTCCAATCCAGTTTCTTGCCCTGCTCGATTGTTGCGCATTGGTTTTAAACTGATTATCGGTTAATCCACCGGGTTGCTGACTCGAATAATCCATATTGGTATATTCAAAAGCTATATTTAACTTTTTGGTAAATTGATAATTGGCCGAAACAAAAAAAGTTCTGGTATTGTACCTACTATTCTGCCTCCAACCATTCGCGTGTCTGTCGTGTAAAAACACATAGTAATTTAGTTTTTTTATAGTGCCACCTATTGCGGAGTAAAAGTTAGCCAAACCATAACTTCCAAATGTTACTTGTTCTTCTACACTTAATTTTTTAGTAGCACTTCCTTTTTTTATTTGATAATTTAACAACCCACCAAACTGAGTTCCATATTGTAACGAGGAAGCACCTCTTACAATTTCTATTTTCGATAACGCTTCGGTTGGTGGTGTGTAATAGGTTTCAGGGTAGCCAAATGCTTCAGAGGTTATGTCGTAACCGTTTTGTCTTACATTAAACTCCCAAGATCTATTTGCACTTAAACCCCTAGTAGAAATATTCGTTTGAATTCCTGAACCATCGTTTTCCCAAATGTTTATTCCTGGTACTTTACTAAAAATTTGTCGGGTATTGTTTATACTTAAATCAGCGTTTATCTTATCTAATAAAATTACTTCCGATTTCTTTCCTGCATATATTACATTGTCTTTAATTTCGGGCATACGCTCTACACCGCCTAAATTTTTTTGCTCTTTTATTACTAATTCATTTAAAAGTGTTGTTTTGGTAGTATCTGCATTTTGAGACTGTACTTTATTATTGATTGCTAATAGCACTATTGCAATTAAAAGGAATTTAATTTTCATTTGAGTTACTGATTTGAGTGGTGCAACAATATTATTTAGAATTATTCTAAACAATGATAAAAGATAGGAAAAAATTTGACCTTATAATGATTATAAATATTACTTTCTATTAATCAGTGTTTTAAAAATATTACGATTCCAAACTTTCTAAATAATTTTCTAAAATAATACTAAACCAAGCAGTGTAATTATTAGGATTAATTTTTAAATCTTCAATTAACCAAGGTAACGAAACCCATTTGTAACTTTCAACCTCCTCTTTATTTGCAACTACATCTCCATTATAATTTCCTACTAAAATATAGTCTAATTCATGTTCAGTAAGTCCATTTTCGAAAGCAGCTTTGTATATAAATTTTGTTTTAATGGTTAATTCGCAATCAAAACCCATTTCCTCATTCAACCTTCTGTGGGCAGCCATTTCAGTACTTTCGCCAACCCTTTGGTGGCTGCAACATGTATTAGTCCAAAGCCCAGCACTGTGGTACTTACCCAAAGCGCGTTGTTGTAATAAAAGGTCGTTTTTTTCATTGAAAACAAATATTGAAAAAGCCCTGTGCAACAAAGCTTTTTCGTGGGCTTCTTGCTTTTCCATTTTACCAATTTCTTGGTCGTTTTCATCAACTAAAATTACGTATTCTAACTCCATTTTCCTTTTCAAACATAAGAACAGAATTTTAGTTTTTTAAAATAATAATTCTTTAGGTATTTGGTTCTTTATAAACCGATGCCTTCGCTATAAGCGAAGGCATCGGTTTTTACAGCGCATCTCCTTTGTGTGGCAACCACTATTCCATTAGCTATCTTGGTTTTTAAACAAGCAGTTCCGCTAAAGCAGAACTTCTGAATGACACAACTTCTTCCCATTTCTTATTGGTGACGCTTCGCTAAAAACTAATAAGGGCTCAACACAAACTCCAAAGGAGTTGAATTTGAATAACCCTGCATGAAATGCAGGGTTTAATAAAGCAAAAGAAATTACAACTCCAAAGGAGTTGAACACAACAACAATTAACTTTATTCAACTCCTTCGGAGTTGCGATTATAATTGATATGAATAACACCGAGTTTTACTCGGTGCTATTCATGTTCAACTCCTTAGGAGTTGTTTTTAGTTTTAATTTTTATTCGTCATGCATTACTTCTCCTTCATATTTCAACCAAATCACCTCCATCCATTTTTTAATAAACTAGACATTCTCATAAAAATAGTTGAATTTACATAGTTAAGCTTTGCAGTTTTTTTTGCTTTTTTGTAACATAAAATAATAAAAAAACATGTACGTAATAAAATTTGGAACTGATGGTTGGAGGGGAATTATAGCCGATGAATTTACAGTAGAAAATGTAAAACGTGTGGCACAAGGAACAGCAGATTATGTGAAAGCAAATTTTGCCAATAACTTAAATGTAGTTTTGGGTCACGATTGCCGTTTTGCAGGCGAATTATTTGCCGAAACTACAGCAAAAGTTTTATGTGCCAATGGCATTAAAGTTATTATGGCAAAAGGCTTTGTTAGTACTCCCATGATTAGTTTGGGCGCTGTAAAACAAGGCGCAGCTTTAGGAGTAATTATTACCGCAAGTCATAATCCTCCGGCTTATAACGGATTTAAACTAAAAGCACATTATGGCGGACCAAGCAGTCCTGCGGTAATTGATGCAGTTGAAAATGCCATTCCAGATACATTTTCTTTGCCTTTAAAAAACATGGAAACTTTAATTAGCGAAGGCATGATTTCGTTCATCGATTTAGAAACCATGTATGTAAACGAAGTGGAAAGCAAATTTGATTTAAAAACCATCAAAGAAAGTAAAATGGAATTTGCTTACGATGCCATGTATGGTGCAGGGCAAAATGTAATGCGCAGGGTTTTTCCTGAAATTACAATGTTGCATTGCGAATACAATCCAGGATTTGACGGACAAGCGCCTGAACCTATCCATAAAAATTTGACAGAATTTAGTGAGTTAATTCGCATCAGTGAAGAAATTGATTGTGGTTTAGTTACCGATGGAGATGCAGACAGAATAGGCTTGTACAATAAAAAAGGCGAGTTTGTAGATTCACATCATATCATACTTTTATTGGTTCATTACTTACATAAATACAAAGGAATGGATGGTAAAGTAATTACTACTTTTAGTGCCACTTCTAAAATTACTGAATTGGCAAAAGCGTATGGTTTACCAATAGAAATTACTAAAATTGGGTTTAAATACATTTGTGAAAAAATGGTTACCGAAAACGTGTTAGTAGGTGGCGAAGAAAGCGGTGGAATAGCTATTAAAGGCTTTATTCCTGAACGTGATGGTATTTGGATTGGTTTAACGCTTTGGGAATTCATGGCTAAAACTGGAAAAAGTTTAGACGAGTTAATTCAAGAAGTGTACGATGTGGTGGGTAGCTTCGCAATGGGTAGAATTGATTTACATATTACCGAAGAAATTAAACAAACTGTATTAGCCAATTGCAAAGCAGGAAAATACACCCAATTTGGAAGCTATAAAATTGAAAAAACAGAAGACTTAGATGGTTTCAAATTCCATTTAGGAAATGGCGAATGGGTAATGATTAGAGCAAGTGGAACTGAACCTGTATTAAGGGTTTACAGCGAGTCGAGCACCAACGAAAAAGCAACAGCAATTTTAGAAGCTACAAAAGCAGTTTTGTTAGCTTAAAATTATTAAAACATAAATTCAAAAAGCTGTCTATAAAAGGCAGCTTTTTTTGTGTATTTCCTTTAACAATTAATTTTGCAATAAAATTTCTTTCGTTTTGGGTAAAAAAAAATTATTAATTACCTCTGTTAGGGATAAGAATTTGGCTAAAGCCTAGTAAATACAACAATTTCATAAACCCCCAGCTAAAGATGAGGGCAATATAACCTATCAATTGCCCTTTGGCTTTAGCCAAGGGAAAAAAATAGCTCTAAAATTAGAGGGCTTTAGCCAAATTTCATTCTTTCCTCATCCACCCCACTATGCGTAGTCTGAAGCCAAGCCATTGTTGGGCGACTACGCATTTAAAATGAGTAGAGAGTCTCCAGACTCGTTTTTTAGCCCGTGTCGGAGACACTACATTTCATTTAAAATCCGAAGAGCGCTTCGCTAACTCTTCGGATAGTTGATAAAGCTGGGGGCAATATATGCTGTCAATTGCACTTTTCCCGAATGCTTTCGTGATTTGCCAAGAGAAAAAAATAGTTATTAAATTAGAGGGTTTTAGCCAAATTTCCTTCTTTCCTTATCCCGAACTAAGGTAAATTTGTTTAAAGAAATCACCTCTTCATTTTCATTATAAAATATTTTTTCTCTGTTTTTGGTTTTTTTTTAGTAAAATTGCTTATGCCTTTAGTAAATTCATTAGTAAGTTGGTATTTGAAA
>CAMCEM010000084.1 GCA_945873755.1 Chitinophaga pinensis
CTTGTAGAAGCAGAATTACCAGATAAAGTAATATTATAAGTAGTACTTGTTGCATATCCACCCGAAGGTAAACCGGATAATGAAATTGCATTCCAATTTGTACCATTTGTAACGGCAGTGCCGCCATGGCACGAAGTACAGTCATTTTCTCCAGGTGCACCTGCATGAGCGGCTGGGGGAGTATTTGTATAAGTATACACTGAAATTGATACAAAACTGATTGATAAGAATAAAGCAAACTTTATAAGTGTAGATTTTTTAATCATAAATATTAAATATTTTTCAATTTTAGTGTATTGTAATTAATTAATAAAAAAAAATTGTAAAATTTTAAACAGATTTAGTTAAAACTATTTTTATTTATTAAAGTTATATAGTTTATGGCAGTGACAGAAAAAGCTACAAGAAGCATTTATAAATATAAAGTAAAAGATATTTTCAATAACGAAGTTCCATTAGATTTATACCAAAATAAAGTACTTTTAATTGTGAATACAGCTAGTAATTGTGACTATACTGAACAATATAAAGAACTAGAAGAAATATATAAAAAATACCACAATTTGGGATTTGAAATACTTGCCTTTCCAAGCAACGATTTTGGCAATCAAGAACCATTATCTGGTGTTCAAATTCATGATTTTTGCCAATCAAAATTTAAAACTTCGTTTAAAATTTTTAACAAAACTAAAGTAAAAGGTTTAGGTGCTAATCCATTGTTTCAGTTTTTAAGTGAAAAGGGATTGAATGGCAAAATAAATATGTATCCTAAATGGAATTTTCACAAGTATTTAGTTAATAGAAATGGGGAAGTAGTTGATTATTTTTTTACTATTACTAAACCTAACTCTCCTAAAATATTATATGCAATTGAAAAATTGCTGTAAAATTGAATTGATTTAATTAAATATGCAGTACGCCTTAAAGTATTGCAAAACTACAACCGTAAAATAATACATATTGATATGGATGCTTTCTTTGCATCTGTAGAACAACGCGACAATCCTGAATTGAAAGGAAAACCTGTTGCTGTGGGTGGTTCAAAGGATAGAGGAGTGGTTGCTGCTGCAAGTTACGAAGCTAGAAAATTTGGTGTAAAATCGGCAATGGCCAGTAAAATAGCAGCTCAAAAATGCCCCGATTTAATATTTGTAAAACCGCGATTTGAGGCCTACAAAAATGTTTCCAATCAAATAATGGAAATTTTTAGTCAATTTACCGAAAAAGTTCAACCTTTATCAATTGATGAAGCTTATTTGGATGTAACCGAAAATAAAGTAAACGAAAGTGTAGCAACAAATATAGCAAAACTTATAAAAACCCAAATTAAGTTAGAAACGGACTTAACAGCTACTGCAGGAGTTTCGTTTAATAAATTTTTGGCAAAAGTAGCTTCGGGATTTCAAAAGCCAGATGGATTAACAGTATTAACTCCTAAAAATTACAAATTATTCTTAGCACAATTAAAAATAGATAAGTTTTATGGCATAGGAAAGGTAACTACCGAAAAAATGAATAAATATAAAATATTTAATGGTGCCGATTTGCTTTTATGGCCCGAGGAAGATTTAATAAGAATTTTTGGTATTAAAAGTGGAGGTTATTACTACCAAATTGCCAGAGGAATTGATGACAGAGAAGTTCACAATAATCATTTACGTAAATCAATTGGAGCTGAAAATACTTTTGAATCAAACATAATTGAAATTGATGATTTGAAGTTAGAAATTATTCAAATAGCCAAAACCGTTTCACGCAGGGCTCAAAAAACAAATACAAAAGGAAGAACTATTACACTTAAAATTAAATATTTCGATTTTATAGTACAAACAAGAAGCATTTCAATTGAAAATTTCACTAATGATGAAAATGAAATATTTCAATATTGCTTAGAACTTTTAAATCAGCAATATCCATTAAAATCAGTTAGATTGCTAGGTATCAGTTTATCAAATTTAGATAACGACATAGAACAAAATAAGCCAATAACTATAAATAATTATTTGCAACTAAAACTAAATTTTGATTCTTAAACTTAATCGTTTTTATCGTATGCTTTTATAATGTCTTTAACTAGTTTGTGCCTTACTACATCTTCGTATGTTAAGTATTGAAATTTTATTCCTTCAATTCCTTCTAAAATTTTAACTGCTTTTAATAGTCCAGATTGTTGTTTTTTAGGTAAATCAATTTGCGATAAGTCTCCAGTAACAATAAATTTAGCATGAGGCCCCATTCTAGTTAAAAACATTTTCAATTGTAAATCTGTAGCATTTTGTGCCTCATCTAAAATTACAAAAGCATTGTCTAAAGTTCTTCCTCGCATAAAAGCCAATGGAGCAATTTCAATTACTCGGGTTTCAATATATTGTTTTAGCTTTTCTGCTGGAATCATATCGTCTAAAGCATCGTATAATGGACGTAAATACGGGTCAATTTTCTCTTTTAAATCACCAGGTAAAAAACCTAAATTCTCACCTGCTTCAACAGCTGGTCGGGCTAAAATAATTCGCCTTACTTCTTTGTTTTTTAAAGCCCTTACAGCAAGTGCTACAGCAGTATAAGTTTTACCAGTTCCAGCTGGACCAATGGCAAAAAGTATATCGTTTGTTTCAATATGCTCAACCATTGCCTTTTGGTTTATTGTCTTTGCTTTTATTGCTTTTCCTCCATTGCCATGCAAAATTACATCAGTAGCATTTGTATTTGCTTCTTTACTATCTTTGGCTTCGCCTTGTAAGTCACCAGCCAATAATGCTTTAAATTGAGAATCAGTTATAACTCCTTTTTTTAAAATGATTTCCTCTAATTGAAAAAATTTATTTTCAAAAAGTTCCATCTCTAATTCATCTCCGGTTAAAATTAATTGATTGCCTCGGCTTACTATTTTAAGTTTTGGGAAATGGGCTTGTAGTATTTTTAAATTTCTATTATTATTACCAAATATTTCTATTGGATCTAAATTTTCTATAAGAATTTCTTTATTATTCAAATTATATGTTGCTTAATTATATTTTTGTACGAATTTATTAAATAACTCAAGTCTAACAAGTGATAAATATTACCCTCCTTTCAGATTATGGAAATGCCAGCCAATATTCTGCGTCCATTAAAGGTAATTTATATAAGAACATAGCAAATATTCAAGTAATTGATATTTCGCATAACGTTGAAAAGTATAATAATTTTCAAGCATCTTTTATTCTAAAAAATGTAATTGATAATTTTAAAGAAGGGAGTATTCATTTAATTTGTGTGAACACCAATGTGTTTTTAAATAGTAAAATTATAATTGCATACTATAAAAACCAATACTTTATAGCTTTAGACAATGGGCTTTTAAATTTATTAATTGAAAATGAAAAAGCTGAAATATGGGAACTTAAAGAAGAATATATAATTGAAAATAAAACTCTATTTGTAGAAAACAATCAATTTGTATTTATAGCCAATCAGTTGGTGAATAATAATGCAATCGAACAATTTGCAATAAAATCAGCGCTAACTAAACAAAACGTAATTAATAACTTTGAATTTGATGAAAATGGAATAACTGCAACTGTTATGTTCATTGATGGATTTGGTAATGCCATAACCAATATTTCAAAAGAAATATTTTTAAAATATTCTGTAAATAAAAAATTTAAAATTTACTACGCACGCAAAGAGTTTTTTACCAAAATATACACTCATTATAAGGAAGTGCAAATAGGGGCGGAGCTCATTTTGTTTAACTCAAACAATTACCTTGAAATAGCTACTAACGAAGGAAATGCTTCTCAATTACTAGGACTAAGAGTTGGAAGCAAAATACTAATTGAATTTATAAATAAATGATAACAAGAATAGTACGATTAACTTTTGAAGAAACTAAACTGGCAGATTTTATGCAAGTTTTTGAAAATAGCAAACTTCAAATAGCAGCTTTTGAAGGTTGCCTTGGTTTGCAATTAATGCAAGATGCAACTGAAAAAAATATAATGTATACCTTAAGCTATTGGGAAAGCGAAGCACATTTAAACAAATACCGGTTTTCATCACTTTTTAAAACTACTTGGGCACAAACAAAAATATTGTTTGCAAATAAACCTCAGGCATTTAGTTTAGAATTAATTGAAAAGGTAAAATAATATTTGCTTATAATTTAAATAATTTTACATTTGCAGCCCTTAAAATAAGGAAAACATTAAAATAATGGCGGGGTAGCTCAGATGGTTAGAGCACAGGATTCATAACCCTGAGGTCGGCAGTTCGATTCTGCTCCCCGCTACACTACAAAAAAAAGACTTTAGCACAGGATTCATATCCGTTAGCTAGCCTCGCACTCGCTCGCATCTTGCGAGTGTGGGTTTCATTGGCGTCCCGCCTTTATTCAAATAAATCAGCCAGAGGCTTATCAATATGCTCACTCGCAAGATGCGAGCGAAGGCAAAAAAAAAGACTTTAGCACAGGATTTATATCCGTTAGCTAACGGACGGCAGTTCGATTCTGCTCCCCGCTACACTACAAAAAAAAGACTTTAGCACAGGATTCATATCCGTTAGCTAACCTCGCACTCGCTCGCATCTTGCGAGTGTGGGTTTCATTGGCGTCCCGCCTTTATTCAAATAAATCAGCCAGAGGCTTATCAATATGCTCGCTCGCAAGATGCGAGCGAAGGCAGAGTCCCGCCTTTATTCAAATAAATCAGCCAGAGGCTTATCAATATGCTCACTCGCAAGATGCGAGCGAGCGCTGACTAACGGACGGCAGTTCGATTCTGCTCCCCGCTACATTACAAAAAAAAGACTTTAGCACAGGATTCATATCCGTTAGCTAACGGACGGCAGTTCGATTCTGCTCCCCGCTACCAAACAAAACCAAGGCTTTACAGAATTACTGTGAAGCCTTTTTTGTATATTTACTTAATTAATACAATTAAAAGACTTTATTAAAAGGTGTAAGTTATAAAGTATGTCTTATCATTTTAAAACTAAATATTAAAACAAGCTACAACTCTAAGTTATTTGTTTCTTTAAGTAATTCAAGTTCTTTTTTTAAATCTTTATACCAAATATCGTATTTTGAAGCGTTAAGAACTATTTGACTATCATCTTTTAAAACTATTTTTAAATATTTTCTGTTTTTTGAAAAACTCATTCCGCTTTCACTAAAAGTTTCAATTTTTTCAACCTCAAGCCAGTTTAAATGCATTGAATTTCTAATTACAATAGAATTACTATCTGCAATAATTTCATAAAAGTTTTCTTTTCTTTTTAAATATATAGCAAGAAATAAAATTCCAACAACTAATGAAATCAAAAATACAACAATCAAGAATAAATAGTTTAATTTGAAATTGATAAACAAAAACAAATAAACTAATGGAATTAAAGCTGAAATAATTATAGCTCGTCCAATTATTGAAGTATCTTTTACTTTAATTGTTTTGATTCCTTTTTTCATTTTTAATATTAAAATTTGTTTAACAAAAGTATTCTGTTTATATAACTATACTTTATTATAATGAATAAATTAACAATTAAAGTTTATCAAAAAACATTATTAGATTTTACTTATAATTAACATTATGTTAAGTAAAGTATTGGGCAAATAAAAAGCCAGCTACTTTTAATAACTGGCTTCTATTCTATTTAAATGATTATTTCTTTTTAATTTTCATAATCATCTCTTCTTTCTTTGCTCTGTACTCTGTAGATTTAGCTTCGTTGTTTTTACCAGCATATATCAATTGTAAACTAAAATAAACATCTTTTAAGTAAGTATATTTTAATATTTTGTCATCTGTAGTTTTTTCTGATCTTGCCATTGCAATGTCTTCAACTTTTAAAAATTGCTCAATGGCTACATTGTAAATGCTGTCTTGTACTTTTTTTAATGCTGCAAATCTTTTATCGTATTCTGCCTGTGTTTTGGCATCAATATTATTAATTATATCGGCAATTGCTGCTGTTTTGTTATTTGTTAATGCACCTAAATTGTAATAAGCATCAATTAAATCAGGGTTTAAATCAATGGCTTTAAAATAATCAGCTTCTGCTTTGGTTAAAAAACTAGTTTGCTTTTTTTGAAGTTCATTCAAAGTTGCATTCATTTCTTTTACTTTGGTTTCTAACTGTTTTTTTGCTGCTGGGTTTTTTTCTAAACTTGCTTTTTTTGACGCTGCTTTAATTTCTTCTCTGCCTTTTTTTATTTTTTCTTTATAACTATTTCCAAAGTTATCGTATAAGTTTCCTCTTGTATACACCAAATCAGCATCATCTGGCTTTTGTTCGTTAGCTAATTCAACTTTTTGTAACAATACATCTAATTTGTTTTGAGCAATGTATAAGTTTATCTCTTGCCCTATTAAATCCTTTTTTTCTGGATACAACTCCCTTCCTTTTTCAAGGTAAGTTACAGCTGTTGTGGTATCGCCTTCTTCCAGATAAATATTGGTTAAGTAACCATATATCATGTGGTCTTTATAATCAAGCTCTATTAAACGTTTTAAATACTTTTTTTGGTCAGCATTGTTTTTTTCTTTGTTTGCAAAATAAAACTGATTAAAAACTATTGACTTTTCAGTTAAATTATTTTCTTTCATATCATTATTTTTATCAAAAGGGAGTAAATCAATTACTATTTGATAATAACTTTGAACTTTAGCATAATTTCCTCTTTGGTTGGCTTCGTATGCTGCACTATTGCAGGCAAAAGCTGCATTAACAATATTGTACTCCAATTCTGATCTGTATATGTCTTTTTTATCAAGCTCCAACCCTCTTTTAGCGGCTAATGCCCATTTTTCAGCCGCATCAATATCTAATGCCCTAACTTTTGGATCTTTTGAAGTAGCAATTGTGTCGTAAATAGCTGCTCTAAAATAAAGCATTTTTACATTGTCTTTGGTGTCAGGGTGTTCAAAAGCTGCATCTATCGATTTTTTAGCATCTTCCATTTCTGCATTGTTAAAATACAGTGCTGCTGATTCAATTTGGCTTTTTTGGGCTTTTACAAATAATGTTGTAAAGCACAATAAAATTAGAATGTTTTTTTTCATATTTATTAATTTATTTTTTGTGGTTGCAAATTACCTGCCAAAAGTAATTGTTAATTGTATATATTCAAAAGTCAACCATTAAATTAATATGGTTGCATAAATATATTTTATGCCAATACTAGCTGCAATGAACGTCTATTTCTTTGCTCTAAAAGTATTTTTCTGTTTTCAGCGTACTTTTTAATATCAGCATTTTCATAATTACTAATAGTTAAAAGCTCCAAGTTTATATTTGATTTTACTTTGTAGTTTTCTTCCAATTCTTGAATTAACAAGTTGCATTTGATTTCATTATAATCTACACAAACAGTAAAACTAATTGCAGAGTTTTGCATTACATTTATTTTAATGCCATTTTTAGCAAATAATAAAAAAATACTACTCAGATTTTCTTCTACAATAAAACTAAAATCTTTACTAGCAATAGAAATAAGCATTTGATTTTGTTTAAAAATATAAGTAGAAACTTTATCTTCTTCTTCTTTTGAAACCCCTACTGTTGTTCCTTCATCGTTAGGATTTAAAAACGATTTTACATACAAAGGAATTTCTTTATTTAAAAGTGGCTGAATGGTTTTTGGGTGAATAACTGTTGCACCATAAAATGCCATTTCAATGGCTCGGTTGTAACTTAAACCCGTAATTTTTACTGCCTCAGCAAATCGTTTTGGGTCGGCATTCATTACTCCAGCTACATCTTTCCAAATTGTTACACTTTGTGCATCTAAGCAATATGCAAATATTGATGCACTGTAATCAGATCCTTCTCTACCCAATGTTACTGTGCTATTAGCCGAATTGCGACCAATAAAACCTTGGGTTATTACCATCTTTTTTTGAACAATTGGACTCAACGTTTTAGCAATTTTTTCATTTGTTAGGCTCCAATTTACCTTTCCTTCTCGGTAAGTATTATCAGTACTAATAAAGTTTTGAGCATCCATCCAACGGTTTTTAATTCCAGCTTCATTTAAAAATGCACTAACAATTTTGGTTGAAAATATTTCACCATAACTAACTATTTGGTCGTAATGGTAATCGTAAGTATTATCAGGCTCTGCCTCTAATAAACATTCTAATTCTATGAACAAATTTTCAATATCGTCAAAAGCATTACTTTGAGTTTGTGGCAATAATTGATTGATAATTTTATAATGAAATTCTTTTAAATCTTCAAAATTCGATTGTTTTGAATCAGTACTTTTAAAATAGGAATCTACCAATTTTTCAAGCATATTGGTTGTTTTTCCCATTGCTGAAATAACAACCAAAAGCTTTTCGTCTGAAAAACTACTTAATACTTTTGCCACATTTTTTACTGCCTCTGCATCTTTAACCGATGCTCCACCAAATTTAAAAACTTTCATTTAACACTTCTCTTCTTTTGGTGCAAAATAAAAATAATATTTGATTTTTGAAGATTGAATTTTATAAAGGGCTATTGGCAGCTAGCTTCTGGCAAAGGATGTAAAGGAAAAACAGTTGGAGAAAGAATAATTACCAATTTTATTGTTTTAAAAACATAATGTTTATTTATTTTCTATTTACGATAAGTCAGAAAAGATAATTTAACATTTAAAAATTAACTTATTTGTTGAAATCTATTCCAGATGATTTATAATAACTTAAAACCAAGTCAACGAATCAACTTATTCACCAATCAACAAATTTCTACCCCAACTCTTCAAAAAAGCCGGTTTGTTTGTTCTTTTTGCAATTGTTCCAATCGTAGTAACGGCCATTCATGGCAATATAAATTCCGGCTGGTAGACTTTGAACAAAAGCCAATGCGCTTCCCATATTAAACAAACCATCGCTAGATCCAAATTTATAAGGAATCATGGCGCCTGTAATAACTACTGTTTTTCCAGGTATTTTGTCCGATAAGTACTTAGCAGTTTCAGTCATTGTATCAGTTCCATGACTGATTACAATTTTATTTTCATCACATTTTTGGCAACTATCAAGTATAATATTCCGATGTTCATTGGTCATATCTAAACTATCCATTAGCATCAAAGTTGTAACATTTAAATCTAATCGACTTCTTCCAAGTTTCAGAATTTCATGGATTTGCGAGTCTTTAAAGAACAGTTGCCCAGTTAATTCGTTGTATTCTTTATCAAAAGTTCCACCAGTTACAAATAATCTAATTGCCATAATTTAATATTTAATTTACACTACAAGAATAAGGAATTGAATAAGGCTATTATATTTGAACCCAACTAAATTTTTAAACAATTGAAAAAAAATGTATTCAGTTTTGGAGTAATACTGTTGGTATTACTTGCTATTGGTGGCTCTTACTCGTTTTCATTCAAAACTAAAAAGCCAAAAGTAAAAAAAATAATTTTCATCATTGGCGATGGAATGGGTTTGGCTCAAATAAGCGGGGCCATGAGCGAAACAAATGAACAAAATGCTTTTGAGCGCTTTAAAGTAATTGGATTAAGTAAAACTTCATCGGCCGATAATTATGTAACCGATAGTGGTGCGGGTGCCACGGTATTTGCCAATGGTAAAAAAACTTTTAATGGTGCAATTGGTGTAGGAGTTGATTCATTGCCTTGCCTTAATTTATTTGAAATGATGAAGAAAAAGAAAATGGCTACAGGTGTAGTTGCTACTTCTTCTATCACTCACGCTACTCCTGCTTGTTTCTATGCACATGTAGCTTCACGTAAAAGTCAAGATGATATAGCTGAATTTTTATTGGAAAATAATTGCGATATAGCCATTGGTGGAGGAACAAAGTTTATTACAAACCGAAAAGACAAAGTGAATTTAACAGAACTTTTGCAACGAAACGGTTTTTTAGTTAAAACAGATACAACCAACGACTTCACTCCTATTAATGCGCAAAAATTTGTTTACACTTTGGCTTATGATGGAATGAAGAAAAAGTTAGAAGGTAGAAACGATTTCTTGAAAAGAGCTTCGATAAATGCAATTGAACAATTAAACAAAAATAAAAATGGTTACATGGTTATGATTGAAGGAAGCCAAATTGATTGGGGCGGACACGATAATGATTATAATTACATGAAAACCGAACTGTATGATTTGAATGAAACAATTAATGCAGTGCTTGATTATGCCGAAAAGCAAGGTGATGTATTGGTGGTAGTTACTGCCGACCATGAAACTGGTGGATTGACTTTACTTGAAAATAAAGAAAACAAAAAATTATTTAAAATTAATTATTCAACTGGAGGGCATTCAGGAATAATGGTTCCCGTTTTTGCTTTTGGCCCTGGAGCTGAAATGTTTGGTGGTATTTATGAAAATACTGAAATTCATTTTAAATTCAAAAAAATGTTAGGTTTGGAATGAGAAAATATTAAACAAAATACCGTAAAATAAAAATTTGAACCACATAGTAACATAGATAACATAGGTTTTTGTTGGTTTTTTTTTATTCTTACAAATCATAAATATAAAAGGTTGGTGAGGACACCAACCTTGGACAAAAAATTCAGTCAGTTCGAGCGGAGTCGAGAACAATCAAAAATGTCTCGTCCGATAGTCATCGGACTACGCTCGACTTGACAAAAAAAAACAGAAAAAAAATGAACGAGATTAAACATCTTATAAAAAACTTATTACTTATTGAATGGCGCGAACGCTATGCTTTAAATGGAATTTTATTGTATGTTTTTTCCTCAATTTTCACGGTGTCGCTTTCGGTTAAAGTGCTTAATTTACCTAGTTGGAACGCTATTTTTTGGATACTTATTTTATTTAGTTCTATCAATGCCATTGCCAAAAGTTTTATAGGTGAATCGAAGGGGAAAATGTTATATTTTCATGGGTTGGTTTTACCTCAAAAGTTAATTTTAGCAAAATCAATTTACAGCGCAATTATCAATTTAATACTCAGTTTTGTGGCATTGTTTTTTTATACTACCATCTTAGGCAATCCTATTCAAAACATTTCCTTTTATTGCATCATTTTAGTATTGGCATCTATTGGATTTGCTTTTACTTTTACCATGATTTCGGCCATTGCTCAAAAAAGTGGCAACGGAAATTTATTGATGCCAATTTTAAGTTTTCCTATCATCATTCCATTTTTATTAATACTGATTAAAACCAGTAAAAAGGCAATGGATGGCATAGATATTAGTTTAATGTATACCGATTTAATGCTTTTGGCACTAATGAATTTGCTTGTAGCAACAATGGCTTACGTACTTTTTCCTTTTTTATGGAAAGAGTAACAACAAAATTCTAATATAAAAATCCGAAATTCTAAATCTCGTATTTTTTTACTTTATAAGTTATTTGCTTTACGTTCTATTTCTTCTTTATTTTTTTCAACTTCTTCTATTTTACGGTCTATTTCAGCTTCTTTCTCTTCTATTTTATCTTCCCAATCAGATGAATTATTGTCAATTAAATTTTCAAAATTATTTGTGTTAAACCAAAACTTTGATGGCGTTTGGTTTTTATTTATTATTCCTAAAATACTTTGAGCTGTTTCATTTAAATAAATGGTTTTATTTTCCTTTAAAAACAACTTGACTCTTACAGTTTGAAATTTAAATTTATTTCCTTTTGGTATGAAATAATGACTCGGTAAATGAATAATATTATTACTAAAAACATAATTAAAAATTAAATTTTCAAAAACATTTTCTTCCTCATTATTAGCTATTACTTTTTTTGTTATGGAAATGCTTGCAGTATCTTCTAATGTTTTAGTTAAGTTATATTCAATGGGAACAAAAATGCCACTGTCGCAAAAATGTATTTTGAAGTCATTATATTCAAAGAAATTAATCTTTTTCCCCACTTTTATTTCATCAACAATTATTTTTAATGAGTCTTTTTGTATAAAATTTTTATTATCAATTAAAGTATTTTCCTCTTGATTAATATACTTCGGAATTTCATTTATTCCACTATAAATCAATAATCCCACACCAATAAAAAATAATAATGCCAATCCTGAACCTACATATTTAAAACTAAAATTTGCTTTAAAAATAAACTTAGATAATATTGCTAGGATAAACAAAACAGGCGTTAAAACACATATAAGAATCCCCGTAATTATTAAGTTTAAATTTTCATTTAAAGGAAAAGAATTGATAATAAAATCATACATATTATTGTCAACAAACACATTGATTAAACCTGCAGAAAAAAATGCTGTAGTAATAAAAATTCCAATGATAAAAATAGCAATGGCAAATATTATAAACTTAAATAAATTTCTTATTCCTGTTACATTGGCTTCGTTTTGATTAGAATATTGGTTGCTATTATTTGAATTGCTTTTATACGAATTATTCGATGCTTTCGGTATTACAATCCATGATATTATGTACAAAATAAAAGTTGATCCATATAAAAATAAACCTACGAAAAAAGCCAATCGAATTACCCAAATTTCTAAACCAAAATGCAAAGCTAAAGCACTACAAACTCCACCAATTGCTTTATTTTCTTTATTTCTATACAGTTTATTTGGATTATTATTTTCGCGTTTATTCAATTTTTCAGCTAGTTCTCCAGTTGCTTTGGGAATAACA
>CAMCEM010000085.1 GCA_945873755.1 Chitinophaga pinensis
TTCGAAGCACGAAATTCGAAGCACGAAATTCGAAGCACGAAATTCGAAGCACGAAATTCGAAGCACGAAATTCGAAGCACGAAATTCGAAGCACGAAATTCGAAGCACGAAATTCGAAGCACGAAATTCGAATAACGAAATTCGAATAACGAAATTCGAATAACGAAATTCGAATAACGAAATTCGAATAACGAATAACGAGAAACGAGAAACGAGCAACGAGCAACGAATAACGAATAACGAATAACGAATAACGAAATATAATTAAACTAATCCCAATTGAGTAATCGGTTGGGATTTTTTTTGAAGAAAAAATTTACCAATAAAATTAGTATAATCGTATCGGTAAAAACAAAACAGTTTGGGAACATTATGCATTTTAATAATTATTTTTTTGTGGGCATATATCCGTTACTTCCATATTGTTCAGCCCGACAATAACGAGGCTTTTTACGATGCTTCCCATACTGATTTTAATACCTATAATCAGTTTTACGAGGACAATATTCCGTATTTTAATAAATTAGATATTAATGGCAAATACAAATTTGTAGAAAGAAGCATTGAAATAAACGAAAGAATAGAAATTCAAACGCGTGAAGAATTAGTATTTACCCATGAAATGAGTATGTATATAAGTGGTTGCTTGACTCAACTTACTTATGGTTTTAAAAACCCTCATATTGAAATGTTAAAAGGAGTTGTTATTTACCCAAATCATTTTTATAGCAGGTTGGTTGAAAATTGGGTAAAAGGTTTGGCCATGGGAAATGGTGTGGTTTTTTTAAGTTGGTATCATTTTGTGGAAGGATACGAAGACAGCCGTGATACTTACAATTTAGGTTTGCATGAGTTTGCCCACATGCTGCGAATGCAAACCATGAGCTCAAGTAATTTAGATAATAAATTCAGTAATTATTTTAATGAATATAACGAAATTGCTATGATGTCGTTTATTAGTCATAGAAATGGAACTGATGATTTTTTTAGAGAATACGGTTCAACCAATGAGGCGGAATTTTTTTCGGTTTGTATTGAAAACTTTTTTGAAATACCCGATTTGTTTGAAGCTGAATTACCTACCCTTTATTATCATTTATGTTATTTATTAAATCAAAATCCGCTTAACACCTCCGACAATTATACCTTTGATAGAGAAGATGTAAAGCTTGTAAACAAAGAAGTAGAAAGTAAAATACCCGAATACGAACACATTTATAGCAAACATGAAAAAATGTTTTGGGAACAAGCAACTTCTATTAATTTATTTGTTTTTTTGGTATTAATTTTAGCAGCAATAGCAAATGGAAGATACCTTTATTTGTTTAATATTTCATTGCTATTAATTGCATCTTCATCCATTATTTTGCTTGTTAGGTATTTGTATTTTAAAAATTTAAAAAGCATTTTAAACAACGATTACTTGGTACATTTTTTTAAACGAGTTGTTCCTTTACTAACTATTATTTGCATTTTATTCGATTATGTTATTTTACAATAATTTACATTTACTTATTCAAAATTTTCTTTCCTAAGCCAGTATTTGTGGTAAAAATTTTTCTCTTTAATTTTAAATATAAAAAACTTATTGTATTCATCTGGTTTTTTACCTCCAAAACCATCAAATATTTTATGGTTTAAACTACTTAAAGGACTAAAGTTTGAAATTAAAGTATCCATTTTATCGTTTGAGTTTAGTAGCCATACTTTAATCATTGGTTCACTTCTTAAATAAGCTATACTAAACTTTTTTTTATTATTACTAATTTTAGTAAACTGCCAGTAAAATCTTGGGCATTCTCCATAAACTTCCACCTTAATCATTTTATAATTTTTTACTGGATTAATAATGGTAATTTCACTCCCTTTTGGCACTCTATAATCCAAATTTAGCTTTACACACCTAGTAATTTTTAATTCGTAATATAAATTATTTTTAATGGTAACTTGCTTCACTTTAACCGATTTAGTAGGCTTCCAGTTTTTTCCATTTCTTTCCCAAAGGGAAAATAATCGGGGATTTATACAAGTATCTTTTATTGGAATTAAAACAGTTATGGTATCCTTAAAACTACAGTTTGTGCTATTATTTCCTATCGAAATCATTCCTCCAGTTATTAATTGTCCATCGTTTTCGGTATTAGTATTCATGCCTTGTGCCACCATTTGTTCAGTTGAAAATGTTTCAACAAATTGAATTTTATTTCCTATTTCTCTCAAATTACATTTTTTCATTTTAAAAATAGTTCCATTTTCCATCACAAGGCTGGTGTCACCATCAATACAAGAGTCTTTTACTATTACCTTTTTTTCTTTGGGTAATACAGATACTATAATATCAACCCTTCGGTTTCTACTTTTTTTATCTTCCGAAATCGAATCGAAATAGGCATACTTTTCGCCAAAATAGTTTTCGAAAATAATTCGATTGTTTAAACCCAAATTAAGCAATTCGGTCTTAACTTGGTTTGTTCTTTTGTTCGAAAGCCCAATATTATAAACGCTATCCGCATCCGAATCGGTATAGCCTTTTATCGATATTTGTACTATATTATAATTTTTTAATGAATCGCATAATGTTTTCAGTTTTTGTTTGTGTTCATCGGTTAAATCATATTGGTCTGAGGCATAAAATAATTGCACTTTTTGAATTTTTTGTGCCATAGCAGCACCATAACTCAATAGTAAAATGATGATAAATTTTGTTTTCATAAGTAGTAAGTATTTAAAATGAGAACTATAATTTAAACGCATAATCTTAAAAATTATTTAATAGCCCTAATTTTTATTTTATTACTATTGAAAAAAATTTAAAAAATGATAGTAGGAATAATACCCGCACGATACGACAGTTCGCGTTTTCCTGGAAAACCATTAATTGATATTGAAGGTAAAACCATGATTGAAAGAGTTTACGAGCAAGCCTGTAAAGCCAAATCGTTAACGCATGTAATTGTAGCCACCGATGATGAACGCATTTATAACCATGTAGAAAGTTTTGGAGGCAAAGCTGTATATACAAAAAAAGACCATCCAAGTGGTACAGACAGATGTTTAGAAGCCCTTAAAAATGCTGGCTTTGATGCACAATATATTATCAATATTCAAGGCGATGAACCCTTTATTGACCCAAGCCAAATAGAATTATTGTCTGCATTATGTGATGGTAAAACCGAACTGGCTACCTTAATGATTAAAGTTGATAACCACGAAGTTTTATTTGACATGGGCGAAGTAAAAATTACATTAAACAAACAAAACGAAGCACTGTATTTTAGCAGAATGGTTATTCCTTTCATAAAAGGTGTACCTCAATCTGATTGGCATTTACACCACAATTATTACAGACATGTAGGCATGTATGCTTACCGAAACGATATTTTAGAAGCAGTATGTAAATTACAACCATCAAGCTTAGAAATAGCGGAATCGTTAGAGCAATTGCGTTGGTTAGAGAATGGTTTTAAAATAAAATGCGCCATAACCGAGCACGATAGCCATTGCATTGACACCCCCGAAGATGTAGAAAAAGTATTGAGGTTAATGGGCAATAGGCAATAGACAATAGACAATAGGCAATAGAAAATAGATAATAGGCAATGAGCAATAGGCAATGAGCAATTAAAAGGTGCGGGTGCAAATTCCCTCACGCTTTTGGCGTGACGAAGGGGATTAGGGGGATGTTTTACAGCAAATGCAGTTTTGAAAACCGTTTTAGCTCAATTAAATTACAAATTGGTGCTAAATCCAAATTGATAATGCTAATTAAAATTTAAAAATGATTGAAAAATCATTTTTTTTAAAACATATCTATCGTAATATTGCAATATTAAAATATGGGAGCTACAAAAACCGATAATTACACTGATGAACAAAACAAAATTGCTTTACTTTTAAAAGCATTGGGTCATCCGGCACGCATTGCCATTATCGAATATTTAATAAAAGTAAATAGCTGCATTTGTGGCGATATAGTGAATGAAATAAAACTGGCACAACCAACTATATCGCAACATTTAAAAGAACTAAAAAATGTTGGAATTATTAAAGGAAGTATTGAAGGAACTGCCATTTGTTATTGTATTGACGAAACTGTTTGGAACCAAATACAAGCCTATTTTGAAAATATAAATTTAAAACTAATTGAGAAAAGCACTAATTGTTGTTAAAAAATAAAAATATGAATTTAGAAGAAATAAAAAACATACTGCCATCATTGAACGATGTAGTTTTTGAGTTTGAAAATGGAACTACTGTTCCTGCACATTTTCATGTAACTGAAATTGGGGAAATAACAAAAAAATTTATTGATTGTGGAGGTACTTTAAGAAATGAAAAAGTAATTAACTTTCAATTATGGAATGCCAATGATGAAGACCATCGATTAAAGCCAATGAAATTATTGAATATAATTAAGCTTTCTGAAAAAAAACTGAATATTGGAAATGGAGAAATAGAAGTGGAGTTTCAAGGCAAAACCATTGAAAAATATGATTTGGCTTTTAGTGGAAATAGGTTTTTGTTAAAATCAAAATTTACCGACTGTTTGGCGAAGGACAATTGTGGCATTCCTACTGAAAAATTAATAACTACTAACACATGCTCGCCTGGTGGTGGTTGCTGTTAAACTATTTTAAAATATGAATGTAAAATTAAAATTCTTAGATAGATACTTAACCTTATGGATTTTCTTAGCTATGTTTATAGGCATAGCTATTGGTTATATTTTTCCTAATGTAAAAAATATTTTCAACACACTTTCAGTTGGCTCCACTAATTTGCCACTAGCAATCGGTTTGATATTAATGATGTATCCTCCATTGGCTAAAGTAGATTATTCATTGCTTCCAATTGCTTTTAAAGATAAAAAAGTATTGACATTATCGTTGTTTTTAAACTGGATAGTAGGCCCAATATTAATGTTTGTTTTGGCAATTATTTTCTTAAAAAACGAACCCGATTACATGGTTGGTTTAATATTAATTGGCCTTGCACGTTGCATTGCAATGGTTATAGTTTGGAACGATTTAGCAGGAGGTAATAGAGAATATGGCGCTTTGTTAATAGCTTTAAATAGTATATTTCAAGTATTGACTTATAGTTTTTACACTTGGCTTTTTATAAATGTACTTCCTCAAAAAATAGGTTTAGGCAGTTTTAATATTTCTGTTCCTTTTAATGAAGTGGCGCAAAGTGTATTTATATATTTAGGTATTCCTTTTATAGCTGGTTTTATAAGCAGGTATTTTTTAATAAAACAGAAAGGAAACGATTGGTACAATAGAAAATTTGTTCCTAAAATATCGCCTATAACTTTATATGCATTGCTGTTTACAATAGTATTAATGTTTAGTTTAAAAGGTGATAAAATATTAACGTTACCATTAGATGTTTTAAAAATAGCCGTTCCATTAATTATTTATTTTGTGTTGATGTTTTTTGTAAGTTTTTTTATTAATAAAATAATGAAAGTACCTTACGATAAAAATGCTTCCATATCGTTTACTGCTACAGGTAATAACTTTGAACTAGCTATTGCTGTATCCATCGCTGTGTTTGGCATACATTCACCTCAAGCATTTGTAGGAGTTATTGGACCATTAGTAGAAGTACCCGTTTTAATTTTGTTGGTTAAAGCAAGTTTAATGTTGAAAAATAAATTTTATTAAAATGTATATAAAAATCAATGATTTAATAAGCCCGTTTTCAGTTAATTCTATCGCCTTAGAACGTAAAATAATTTTACAACCACTAATAGAATATGTTCAATTAAAAAAAAATAATAATGAAGCCATTCTGTTAAATTTTATTTGTACTCACAATTCTCGCAGAAGTCATTTATCGCAAGTTTGGGCACAAACAATGTCCTTTCATTTTAACATTAAAAATGTGTGTTGTTATTCAGGAGGAACCGAAGCAACTGCTATGTTTCCTAAAGTGGTTGAAACTTTAATCAATCAAGGATTTCTCATTCAAAAATTAAGCGATAATGAAAACCCAGTTTATGCCATAAAATATAGCGAAAACGAAAATCCTATAATATGTTTTTCGAAAATTTATAACAATGAATTTAACCCCAAAAGCAATTTTGCTGCAGTGTTAACTTGTAGTAATGCCGATGAAGGTTGCCCAATGGTATTAGGCGCTGATGGAAGATTTCCTATTACTTACAACGACCCAAAACAATTTGATGGAACTGAATTAATGAATGAAAAGTATTTAGAAAGAAGCTTGGAAATAGCACAAGAAATGTTTTATGTTTTTAGCAATATTATTTAAACTTTTTACTGCTTTTCTTTTTAACTTTTATAAATTTTTTAGGTTCAATAAAAATTTCTTTATTTAAAATAGCTGTTTCATAATCTACCAAAATTAAATTTAAATAGTAATAATCGTACAATAAGACAATGGTATGGGTAATGCCTTTATCTGTATATTTATCTATGGCAGCAATGGTGTATTTTCTTCCACCCATTGAGCAAGGAAGGCGTTTTCCTTCTAACGATTTTGTATTAAAAAAAGCTTTGCTTAATCCTTTGCCTGTTAATGAATCAACCTCTGTTTTATCGTATTCATTAGCTCTGCTATAAATTTCAATGCCCACAAATTCGGGTTTATTGCTGTCACAACTATTTATGTGCATTTTATTTCCAACTTTCAAAACTTGGCTTATACCATTTTTCGGAACTCCAAAAAGTAACAAACAAAAACTTATTAAACTTAAAAAATATTTCATACAGACTAGTTTACAACCAAAACTGGAATTTTAACCAAATGCCTAACACTATCAAAAGTTGAGCCAAAAACAATATCGCTTAAACCAGCGTGGCCATGAGCTCCCATAACCAGTAAATCAATTTTATTTTCATTTACAATTTTCGAAATTTCTTTGGCCCTATTGCCATAACCCAATTGAATAGTATTTTTAAAACCAAGTATATTTAAATCGTTACTATATGATTCTAAATTACTAAAATCCGATTTAGTTTCTAAATCAAGCGCATCGCTTCCTAACCTTTTAGCCATTGCCGATTCAACAATATGAATTAATAAATATTCCGCTTTTTTGCCCCCTAAACTAAAAGCATGTTGTATGGTTGATTCATCGTTTTTACTAAAATCGATAGTGATTGCAATTTTATTATAAACCGCCAATTCTATTTGATTGATATGTACCGCATTTCCATGGGGTACAATCCGTTTTTGTTTGGTTAATTTTATAAAAAGTGGATTAAAAGTAATATACATTAAAAGTAAAAAAGCAAAAACACAAACTATTAATATTAGCAATTTAAAGTACCATTGGTTTGAACTAAGAATTGAAAACAAACTGCTTACTTCTTCAAAAACCAATTTTATATTTAACGAAATAATTAAAAAAGCACTGATCCAAGCTAGTATTTTAACCCAATTTTTAATTACAAATTCACCCATTATTTTTTTACTACTTGTAAAATGAATTAATGGAATAACTGCAAAACCCAATTGTAAACTTAATATTACTTGGCTTAAAACCAACAACTCACCTAACTTATTTTCGCCAAAATAAAGTATAGTAAATACAGCAGGAATAATTGCAATTAGCCTAGTTAATAACCTTCTAACAACTGGACTAATTCGAAGATTTAAATATCCTTCCATAATTATTTGTCCTGCTAAAGTGCCAGTAATTGTTGAGCTTTGCCCTGCACAAATTAATGCAATTGCAAAAAGTGATGGTGCTAAATTGCCAAATAAACTTTTTAATAACAAATGTGCATCTTGAATACTTGAAATATTGTTATAACCCAATTTAAAAAACGCTGTTGCTGCTAAAATTAATATAGCTGCATTTACAAAAAAAGCCAAGTTCAATGCTACAAACGAATCGATAAAATTATATTTAATGGCTTCCTTTATTCCATTAAATGTTTTTTCAATTTTGCGAGATTGAACCAAGGCTGAATGTAAATATAAATTATGAGGCATAACTGTTGCACCAATAATTCCAATAGCAATATAAAGCGCATTGCCATTTAAACCAGTAGGTATAAAACCTTTACTTACTTCAATATAATTGGGATTTACTATTAATAATTCAACTATAAACGAAATTCCAATAATGCTTACCAATGATAAAATAAACATTTCTAATTTCCTGACTCCTTTGTTTATTAAAAACAACAATAAAAATGAATCTAAAACGGTAATAATTACTCCATAAATTAAAGGCAAACCAAACAATAAATTTAAACCAATTGCCATTCCTATAATTTCAGCTAAATCGCAGGCCGCTATGGCTATTTCTGCAAAAACATACAACGAAATATTTGTCCATTGAGGATATTGTTGCCTGCTGGCTTGAGCTAAATCCCATCCTTTTACTATGCCTAACCTAGCTGCTAAACTTTGAAGTAAAAGAGCCATTAAATTGCTCATTAATAAAACCCAAACCAATTGATAACCAAATGCACTTCCACCTGCTATATCGGTTGCCCAATTTCCTGGATCCATGTAACCAACACTAACTAAATATGCTGGACCAACAAATGCAAGTAATGTTCTAAACCAATTTTTTTTAATTGGAATTTTTACACTCTCATGTATTTCGCTTAATGATTTGTCAGAATTATTTAACATTATTTTAGAGTAGCAAAATTAAAAACTTAGACTAATCTAACAAGAAAAATTTTCTTAATTAATATTTAAAACTATTTTTGAATTTAAAAGGTTTATATTCTATGATTCAAAAATTTTTAAGCTATGTTCTTTTTTGGAAAAAAGACAATTCATCAAATACTTCAAATTTTAATTTGAAGGTAATGCATGGAATTAATAAAATTTCTATTTTTATGTTTTTGTTAGCAGTAATTTTTTTACTGTTCAAATACATATTAGCATAAAATTAAATAGTAGTAAATGCTATTTTTTGTGATCCTGATTTAATTTTATCAAAAACTTTTTGGTGAAATTCGAAATAAGTGGCTTTAGATGAAAGCAATCCTTCATTGCCATTCATCACTCCTATTTTATCGCCAATAACTAAAAAATTGGCCAAATTACTTTTTAAAAAACCGTAGTGAAACAAAAGAATTTCATTATTTGGAACACCAGTTATTGAAATCATTTCGTGTTTATAAATACTTGGAACTTTTATAATTCTGTTTTCAGCAATTCCTAAACTATAAACTCCATCTGGAATAAAAATTTGGTTGCTGTCTTTGGTAGTTCTAGCTTCATCTTCTTCACTGTAGCAAAAAAGTTTATTATTAATAAATACTCGGCCTATTTTACTTTGAGGTAAATTTAAAAATCGCTCCACTTTTATAAATGAATTCATATTATAAATTTTAATATGAAGTAAATATAATCCATTTTATAGCATTTAACCTATATTATTTATTTAAATAGAAAAATATAATGATAAGTTGTTCAATTTTTATTTTAAACTATTTTTTCTATTAATCTGAGCTACAGCCATTCTAATTTGGTCGAAAGTAATTTCTTTTGGTAATTCAGCTTTCAATTCACCAAACCTTTCTTTGCCATTTTTTAATAATTCTTGTACTTGATCAATGGTTTCTTGGCTAACAAAATCGAGTGCATCCAATTCTCCTAAATCTACATAATGAGCTAAATGCCCTCCTATTGTTGAAACTGCCATTGCCCTAATAGCTGCAATTTCTTCAATGGTTTTTCCCTCTTTATATAGTTTAAAACTTTCTTCTTTCGAGTTAATTTTTATAGTTTTCGATTGGATACTTTCAACAATATCATTTGGTTTTTCAATACTTTTTATTGCAATATCAAACGATCCTAATGTTGCTGTTTCAATATCGTTTATGCGTTTTATAATAAACGATTTTACTTTTTGTAAATTGGTAATAAACTGTTTTGTTTTTGCTTTTAATTTTAAATTTATTTCTATGCTTTGCAATGGTTTATAGGCATCGTCTAATAATTTTACAGAAAAATACATTTTAGCACTTTTTACTCGTTCGCTTATTAAATCATTGTCAATAGGATTTTGTTTAATAAGTTCTTCTATCCTTATTTTAAATTTATCAGCTACTATTCTGTGTTCGTTTAAATTTCTAATAATTGCACTAAAATGTTGCAATGTTTCTTCTTTTTCAGGTATTTGTTTGGTAGCAGTATAAGCTTCAAATTGAGCATATTCTTGAACTACTTTTCTTAAGTCGAAAGTTTTATAAAGTTGCGAAAGACTGTATTCAAATTTTGCATCATCCAAACCATCCATTAATGCTTGCTCATTCGATTGTTTTATTGAAAAATTTACAATTCTTTCATCGCTTAAAATACTGTTTTGATAAATTCTGCTAAGCAATGTTAAACCATCAAAAGTTCGACACCTACTCAATGCAACATATACTTGCCCAGCAGCAAACGATGCACCAGCATCAATTGCCAATCTGTCAAAAGTAAGTCCTTGACTTTTATGAATGGTAATAGCCCAAGCCAACCTTATTGGAAACTGTTTAAAACTTCCTATCTCCTCTTCTTCTATAACATTTTCGTCTCTGTTTAAATTATATCTTATATTTTTCCAAACTTCTTTTTCAATTTTTAATTGATTTCCACTTTCAAATTCAACTATAATTTCATCTTTAGCAATGCTTTTAATTTTAGCAAGTTTTCCATTAAAATACCTTTTCTCAATGTCGTTTTTTATAAACATAACTTGGGCACCTTCTTTCAGTTCTAGTGACTTTTCGGCTGGCAACGATTTTTCGTTAAAATCTCCATTAATTTCTCCTTCAAAAACTATCGATTCTTGTTCTAACTCTGCCAGTTTTTGTTGATTGATACTATCAGCAGTTCTGTTATGAGTAGTGAGTGTAATTAATCCATCTTGGTATCTTGCAGCATCTGGGTCAAAACGTTCTTGCAATAATTCAAAATCATATTCATCCATATTATTATGGCGAATATTATTTAATAAATTAATGAATTTTTCTTCTTTTTGTCTATAAATTTTCGATAGTTCAATGTGGGCAGGATTAAGTTGCTGGTAAGCCTCAGAACTAAAAAAGAATGGGCTTTTGTAATACTTACTTAGTAACGACCATTCGTTATCGCTAGTTACTGGTGGCAACTGAAACATATCGCCAATAAATAAAAGCTGAACTCCTCCAAATGGAATTTGATTGCGTCTGTAATATTTTAAAGTTTCATCAATACAATCAAGCATATCGGCTCGCAACATACTTACTTCATCAATTATTAATAAATCTAATTCGTTTAATAGTTCAATTTTTTCTTTATTAAACTTTACATTTTTAAAATGAGTGTATCTGTTTACACATTCTATTTGTCCAAAACCATGATTTGCATCTTTTACAAAAGGCAAAAAAGGCAATTGAAAAAATGAATGCATGGTTACTCCACCGGCATTAATTGCGGCAACTCCAGTTGGGGCTACAACAACCATTTTTTTAATGCTTGTATTTTGAATATGCTTTAAAAAAGTAGTTTTACCTGTGCCTGCTTTACCAGTTAAAAATAAACTTATATTGGTATTTTTAACTAAATCGCTTGCTAAATTAAAGGTAATATTATCGCTATCAGTCGAATTAATTTCACTCATTTATAGCCGTAATATTAAAAAAATAATTGAATATTTTAAAGAATTTTATTGGTTTGATTCAAAAATCCAAGCATCAGGATTTTCATATTCGTTCAGGGTATTCAGTTCGGTTTCAGTAATACTTAAATCACTAAATTTATTATACGTTACCAAATATTTCAATGCATTTTTGTTTGAAGAAGTATTTAAAATTAACTCAGCATTATCAAACCCATCGTTTTTAATTTCATTTAAAAAACTTTTGGCTTTTTCTTCATTATTATATGCTGCAGCAACTATATAATAAAGTTTACTATTTTGGTTACTTATTACTTTTTCATTATTAATATCTAAAGCATTTACTTCAATATTTTTTTCATTGCTTACTACTTGCTCTATATTTTTGGTAGTGCTAAAATCAAAAATTATTTTATTGTTAAATGCAATTTCTTTTGGTGTTGAATTTTTATTGTAAATTTTTAATAGTTCATTTTTATCAACCTTATTTTTATCAATGCTATTTGTTTCAAAAACCGACTCTAAATCAATGCCAATGTTTAATTCGTTATATTTTTTTCTAATTGGGGTAAGGTTTCCTTCTTGTAAAAATATAAAAGCATTAAAGCCTAAAACAAGTATTAACAATGTACTAACCACAGTTATTAAAACACCATTTTTGCTTTTTCTTTGAGGTGTTAAAACTGCTAAATTTTTTTTATGAGTAACTAATTTATTTACTAGTTCTTCTTTTTCTGTTTTAAACCTTTGGTTGTTTTCTAATATTTCTGGTGTTTCTATTTTTTGAATTATTTTGGTTGTTCTTGTTTCAAAAACAGAATTTAACTTAACCGTTTCTAAACCAAATGAGTTTAACAAATAATTAATATTTTTTTCTGGTTCAAAAACCAGTTTACCTGCAGTATTTA
>CAMCEM010000086.1 GCA_945873755.1 Chitinophaga pinensis
AAATAATAAATTAATAAAAATAAATAAAAAAAGCCCGTTTTCAATAATGAAAACGGGCTTTTTTATGTAAATAATTTTCAAATTTATGCTTCAGCAACTACTTCAGCTTTTGGAGCTAGTGGTAATACTGATACATAACTACGATCGTTCGCTTTTTTGCGGAACAAAACTGTTCCATCAATTAATGCAAATAATGTATGGTCTTTTCCAATTCCTACATTATCTCCAGGATGGTGTTTGGTTCCACGTTGACGGATAATGATATTACCAGCATCAGCGCGTTGTCCACCAAAAATTTTAACGCCTAAACGTTTACTATGCGATTCTCTACCGTTTTTCGAACTTCCGACACCTTTTTTGTGAGCCATGGTATTTTAATTTTATTTTAGTTAAACAATTATTTAAGCGTTTATAGCTTCAATTTGTATTTGAGTGAAACATTGGCGATGGCCATTAAATTTTCTGTAACCTTTTCTACGTTTTTTCTTAAAAACAATCACTTTATCGCCTTTTAAGTGCGATAAAACTTTAGCTTTTACATTTGCGCCAGCTACGGTTGGCAAACCTATGGTTACATTTGTGCCATTGTCTAATAGCATTACTTTGTCGAATTCAATACTGGCGCCTTCTTCGTGTTGTAAGCGGTGTACATACACTTTTTGGTCTTTTTCAACTTTAAATTGTTGGCCAGCAATTTCTACGATTGCGTACATAATTTATCTGTTTTTTAATTTTTAAGGGCTGCGAATATATGCCAATCTTATTTAAATACAAATACTTTTTTTAGTTTTAAGTTCTTAGTAATTAGTTTATAGTATTTTGTAAGTTTTATATTTTATTATTTTTCAAAATTAATTTATTTTTAAAAATCGTGTTCTTTCCAATTATAAGGCTCATAATAATATTCTTAATCTATAGAGTTCTTGCATTCAACTGTTTAAAATATAATAGATTTTACATGAAGAAAGTAAATGTTTTTTATAAATTTAATTCACAAACGCTTCAATTGCTGCATTCACTTCTTTGCTTTTTTCTATTTGCACAAAATGGCCAGCGTTTTTTATTATTAACGTATTACTGTTTTTAATTTGTGATTTTGCTTTTTCGGCTATTTTTTGAACAGTTTCCATTGGATGTAATAATTTGTTGGGAATCATGGCGTCATTGTCGCCAAAAATGACCAAGGTATCAACACTTATTGTTGGTAAAAACTTCACAATCTGCTCATTTAACATGGCGTTAATCGATTCGTTCACCATGCGTTTCCATTTAATATCTGAATGACTTTTTATAAACTCTTGTGTTTCTTTCACCAAACCATTTACTGCTAATTTATCAAAATTAAAAAAACTGTTATTGATGGCATTTTCTAAATAATAATCGTTGCTATAAAACACCTCCCCCATTTTCATGCTTTGGTTAATCATCATTTTATCTAAATCAGAAAAATATTCCAGCCCACTTGAAGCAATTAATATTAATTTTTTTACCAAGTTGGGATGTCTTAAAGTAAGCACTAAAGATATTTGTCCACCCATACTATGGCCAACTAAAACCACATTTGTTAAATTTAATTTTTCTATGAATTGTTTTATGCATTCGGCATAAAAAAACATGGAGTATGTATGCGCTCCATTACTTGAATGTCCGTTTCCAGGCAAATCAATGGCAATGCACCTATAATTTTTACTTAATTCAATAATATTACTTTGCCAAACACCTTTAAAATTTGCCAATCCATGAATAAATAAAAGGGTTATATTACCACTACCTAATTCATTATAAGCTATTTCTATGTCTTTTTCTATTTGTACCTTTTTCAATTATAATTTTTTACTTGTGTGTGCAAGGTATTTTAAATTTTTGATTTATGATTTGGGAAATGTGATTTGGGATTTGAGAGATGGGTTTTGTGAGATGGGTTTTGAGAGATGGGAAGTGAGAGATGGGAAGTGAGAAATTGTTTCGAAAAGTTTAGTGATTAGTAATAACCAACTCGCAATAATCAACTCGTAATTATCAACTCGTAATAACCAACTCGTAATCTTTAAACCTAAAATCAATCTTTGGCATTTATATTGTAAAACATACCTATTCTATTACTAAAAAAAAATTGTATTTATGATTAATATACTAGAAGAGTCGGGGTTTGAGGAGTGGGCAGAAAACGATGATGCAAACTTTGAAACTATTCCAATAACATTAAACGTTAATGATTTAAATTTAAATCTGGAAGAATTGCCCGAACATCTGCCAATATTACCTTTAAGAAACACAGTATTATTTCCACTTATGGCTTTACCTGTTAGCATTGGCAGAGTAAAATCGAATAAATTGATTAAAGATGCAAAAAAGAATAAATCGTATATTTTAGTAGTAGCGCAGCAAAATGTAAATGCAGAAGAACCTTTACTTGAAGACTTGTATAAAATTGGAACGTTAGCTAAAGTTTTAAAAATAATAAAATTACCTAACAACCAAGAAACAGTTTTTTTACAAGGAATTAAACAAGTTACTTTAAAATCAATTTCCAAAACTGAACCTTATTTAGTTGGATCATATAGTGTTAATGACCAAACAGATGATTCTGCTGCCAATGAAACTAAAGATTTGCTTAAAACTATAAAAAGTGTTTCGGCAGACATAATGAAGTTGCAAGGCTCTTTTTCAACCGAATTAATTAATGGAGTAAAACGAATTGACAATCCGTTTTTATTAATGGCATTGGTTGCAACTAATTTAAATGTTGATTTGCCTGCAAAGCAAAAAATATTAGAAAACGATTGTGTAAGCAAAATGGCCATTGTTTTATTAGAACAAATGATGGCTGAAAAAGAACTGCTTAAATTAAAAAATAAAATACAAGATAAAGTTCGTGGTGATTTGGATAAACAACAGCGAGAGTTTTTTCTGCACCAACAAATTAAAGCCATAAACGAGGAATTAGGTTCAGAAAGTCCTGAAAAAGAAATTGAAACTTTAATTGCGAAAGGTAAAGAAAAAAAATGGAAACCCGAAGTGGAAGAAGCCTTTAATAAGGAAATAGAAAGACTTAGAAGAATTAATCCAATGGCTCCTGATTACAGTATTCAAATAAATTATTTAAATACGCTTTTAGATTTGCCTTGGGATGAAACAACAACCGATAATTTTGATTTAAAACGTGCTGAAGAAATTTTAAACGATGATCATTTTGGATTAGAAAAAGTTAAGAAACGTATTTTAGAATACTTGGCTGTTTTAAAACTAAAGGGTGATATGAAAAGTCCTATTTTATGTTTGTATGGCCCTCCTGGAGTGGGTAAAACAAGTTTAGGAAAATCAATTGCAAAAGCATTGGATAGAAAATATGCTAGAATTTCGTTAGGAGGACTGCACGATGAAAGCGAAGTACGTGGACACCGCAGAACTTACATTGGTGCAATGCCAGGCCGAATTATTCAAAACCTAAAAAAGGTAAAAAGCAATAATCCAGTATTTGTATTAGATGAAATTGATAAAATACAAACCAGTTTTAGAGGCGACCCATCTAGTGCTTTATTAGAAGTATTAGATCCAGAACAAAATGGTACTTTTTACGATAATTTTATCGAAATTGATTACGATCTTTCCAATGTTATGTTTGTGGCCACTGCCAATAATTTAGATTCAATACAACCTGCTTTGTTAGATAGGATGGAAATAATTGAAATTAATGGCTACACCTTAGAAGAAAAAATAGAAATAGCCAAAAAATATTTAATACCCAAACAAGAAAAAAACCACGGATTAAAGCTAAATAGTTTTGAAATAAGCAACCAAGTACTTGAAAAAGTAATTGATGGATACACCCGCGAAAGTGGAGTGCGTGGATTGGAAAAACAAATTGCTGCTATTGCGCGCCACGTTGCAATGCAAAAAGTAATGTTTAAAAAGAATAAAAAAACTTTTAGCATTGACGATTTACAAGAAATTCTTGGCGTAGAACGTGGAGAAAAAGAAATGTACCAAGGCAATGATGTAGCTGGTGTGGTTACTGGCTTGGCGTGGACAAGTGTAGGTGGCGAAATACTATTTATTGAAAGTAGTTTAACACAAGGCAATGGAAAATTACAACTTACAGGGCAGCTTGGCGATGTGATGAAAGAATCAGCTTTAACAGCTTTAACTTTTTTAAAATCGCATTGCGAATATTTAGGTATTAACCCCAAAGTATTTAATCAATTTGATATACACATACATGTGCCAGCAGGAGCAGTTCCTAAAGATGGTCCATCGGCTGGGGTTACTATGCTTACCTCATTAGCAAGTTTATTCACACAACGTAAAGTGAAACCTCAATTGGCTATGACTGGCGAAATAACGCTTCGTGGTAAAGTACTTCCAATTGGAGGTGTAAAAGAAAAAATATTGGCTGCTAAACGAGCTGGAATTAATACCATATTACTATGTGAAATTAATAGAAAAGATGTGGAAGAAATAAATAAAACTTATTTGAACGACATTACCTTTCATTATGTAAAAAATATGTTGGATGTAATAGATTTTGCTTTGCTTAACGAAAAAGTAGAAAACCCTGTAAATATGGAAATAGTGGAAGTGAAACCTATTATATAATAAATAAATTAACTCAATGAAATATTAAACCTCTTTCATAATTCAATAATTTTAGTAAAGTTATGTTCGCTTTTTTGTTGTAAACGTTTTGTAGCAATCTCATTTTTTAGTTACTTAGAAATTAACTAACAATATTCGTGATGTCTTGAAAAATTGAGAAAGAATTTTAATATCATTTAAAATTTAGCTAAATAAAGTTTGGTAATAAATTTGAAGAAATTAAATTTTTTTTAATGTTTTTTTAAGATAAAAATAAAAAATATTGTGCTTTAAAAGTTAATTATATTGTATATCAAATTGTTAAATATTACAACTTATTAATAAATGCTTAATTAAAACTATTTTCTTTTTTTTTAAAATACCAAAGATTTGGTATTGTTTAAATATTCCAAATAGTATTAATTTGAAGCACGATGACTAAAAAAATACAAATCAAAATTTTAATTAAATTTATTTTTTTAATTTTAGTTTTTAAAGCACACCAATTACATGGAGCTACACCAATAACAGTAGCCATTTCAAATTTTAAAACGCTAGGTGGTGGAACTGAAAAAGACTTTTTGGGGGCAAGTTGTACCGAAGCCATTTTTGAAATACTTACCAATGACCATTCTGTTAGGGTGGTAGAGCGTGAATATTTAAATAAAATAATAGAAGAGGTAAAACTCCAAAATTCCGGTTTAGTTGATGAAAAAACGGCCATAGAAACTGGAAGGCTTTTAGGAGTTCAATATTTTGTATTTGGCTCAATAACGGCATTAAACGAAACAGTAAAAATTAGTACACGCACTGTTAGTGTTACTACTGGTCAAGTTATAAGCAGTAATTCGGTAAATGGTAGTTTAAACAACCTTTTTAACCTTCAAAGCGAGCTAGCAAAAAAAATAACAGCTTCATTCAATATTGGCAATAGCCTTTTACAAGCTTCTAATAACTCAAATGCCGATTTGTCGGATATTCCACTTCAGGTTTACAATAAACTAGATAAGGTAAAAGCATTGGCTAAAACCTTTCCAATATTTGGCCTTGATCCAGCGAGGGCTCGCAAAAAAGCCGAATACCAAAATGGAATTAATTATTGCGATGAAATAATAGAAACATCGCCTAGGCTTTATTTGGCTTATTACTACAAAGCACAGTTTTTATTACAATTGGAAAATAATGAAGAAGCCGAAGCAGCCATAAAAATTGCAAAAAAACTAAACAGTGCAGATTTAGACATTATGCTTTTAAACGCCAGTTACCACATGATAAACAATGATGACAACAAAGCATTAGATTTACTTACTTTTTTATCAAATAAATATCCTGAAGATGCACGTGTTTGGTATGGCATAGCTAAAACCCAAGCATCGGCACTTAACAACCATGCTGCTATTGAAGCGTGTATCAATGCATTAATTTATACCCCTAAAATCCCTCAAGTTGAAAAATTATTACAAACAGTTTTAGGAGGAATGGAAGGTGTAAGTGCATCGCAGTTTTCGAGCAACGATGTGTATGTATTTGCACAGTTTTATAAAACTTTTTTTGATTTCGGAGTTAGTAAAACCACTGCCGAACTAGCCAAACAAGTTAACCAACTTTGGCCTGCCATGTACTTGCCTTATTATGTGATGGGCAGTTATCAAGCCAATTTAAACAAAACCGAATTAGCTGAAATTTTACTGAATGATGGTTTAAAATACAATAACACCTACCCTTACTTGCACCGAGAATTAGGCAAATTATTAATAAATAATAAAAAGTGTAAAGATGGTAAAATGCATTTAACCATTTACATGCGCACTGAAACCAGTGTAGACGATTACGATCAAATTCAAAAATATTTAAAAAAGTGTAATTAAAATAATAAAAAAATGAAAAAGAAAATTTTAATACTATTTACTGCTTTCAATATTATTGTATTAACAAGCTGTGACAAATCTATTGAAGAACCAACTGAATTTTTAAAGTTATCAGAAGAGCAAACACTAACAACTGGTAAAGTAGAAATATATAACCGTATTAATATTCCAGGTGGTATTTTACTTTATATTGATGGTAACTACATTACTAAATTAACAAGGTTTTACCCCAACTCAAATTATTTTGATTGCGGCTATTCGTCAGATATAACAGCAGTGTATATAAATGAAAAAATGGAAGTGGGCAGTCATAACTATCAAATTAGAAACATTAATGGTGGTGTTCTTCTCAACAATACCTTTTATATTTCTCTTGCTACATGTTCACCTGTTAACCTTTTTTATTAAAAATGAAAACACTTGTAAAAAAGTCAATTATTACTATTGTCATAATGACAACTTTGGTTCTAGGAATTTATGCTCAAACAGATTTAATGTATAAATCTCCAAATAAAGTCCCGGTAAATAAAGAGCAACTAAAAGAAAGAAATAAACAATTAGCAGAAGTTCAAGATTTACATTTTAAAACTTTGGATACTTTCTACAACAACATTTTTAACTCACCAAAAAGAATAAAATTTGAATTTGGCTATAATCTTGGATTTGTTTTAGGCGGACTTTATAATTATGAAACATATAAAAGTGGATTTAAATATGAAGCAAAGGAAATAAACCTAAACCCATCGGTATGTGGAGGACTTAATTTTAATATTTATTGGCCTTTAGCAAAACGCTTAAATTTATTAACTGGGACTTCAATAGGTATAGATCAGTCTTATTTTGAAACAAAAAAAACAAGCCTTTTTTATAGTGATGAAATAGTTAGAGTAAATATGAATACTATTAATTGGAGTGCCAATTTAGGATTAATGTATAATCCTAAAAATTTCTTGATTCATAATTATGTTCAGTTTGGCAAAGTATTTTCTCCATCTTCTGATTTCTTTAGTAATGTATTTGGTATTGGTATTAGAGAAAGAAATAATTTACTAACAATTAATTATAGATATTCAGGAGGTACATTAATCAATGTAACCCAAAAGTCAGAAACGGCAGAACAAGAAAGAACTTATAGTGCAGATGCCATTTTTCTTACTTGGAGTATTATTGGCCCTAAATTAACTCCTAAGGAAAAAGAAGTAATCAAAAAAATTAGAGCTAAATATAATACTGATGTACAATTGGTAATTAATGGCAAAGCACCTGATTTAATAAGCCAAACTTTAATACCTCAAACAAATTACGCTGAACCACTCAAAGAGTCAATTTATAAAGATTTTTCAGATTCTACATTGAATGATTTATTGCAATTAGCATTAAAAAAAGAAGAGTTTGAAAAGGCAGACGCCATTCAAATGGAAATAAACAAAAGAATACAACAAAATAAATATGCCAAAAGCAGTAATGAAGAGTTAAAAATACTACTTGAAAATGCCTTAAAAATGGAAGATTATAAATCTGCTGAAGAAATTCAACTTGAAATAGACAAAAGAGTAAAAAATAAATTAGATGTTAATGGCAAAACAAATCAAACAAATACGCCAACTAAAAAAACATTAAAAGAGCTAGAAGAAGATCTGAAAAAAGCGATGGATGCTGAAGATTACAAAAAAGCAGATGAAATTCAGAAAGAAATTAACAAACTAAAATAAAAATGAAACTAAAAACCACTATCATTACATTCCTAATTGCATGCAATAGTTTGTTAGCACAAAACTCAGATTTATTTTACAAAAAAACTGAGAATAAACAAGCACCAACTAGTAATGCAACAAGTAAAAATGCTATTTTAACAGGTGGACAAAAACCTTTTCATTTAAATTTAGGAGATGCACGCGCTATTGGTATTGGATATAAAATGAATATTGGTAAAGATTTTAGTTTCGGTCCAGGCATTCATTTTGGGGTCATATCCGATGGATTTGAATCAATAAACTTATTTAAGGTTTCTGGATTGTTTAGATACAGACCTAATAATGCATACTTAAAATTTGGTCCTTATTTTACCATGCCAATTTCAGGAGGATTTGTATATGATTTTGAAGACATTATAGAAACACCAGGATTTGCAATTGGAGGTGGTTACGAATTTATGAAAGGTTTTGATATTGGGCTAACCGAAAACATTGACTTATTCCTAATGGAGTTTGACGACCCATTAGCATTACTTCCAACTATTAGTTTAAGCTATCATTTTGGAGAACCAAAATATACACAAAATGCTAAACCGTCAAATACTCAAAATCAGCCAACTCCGAACTATAATTTAGCACCAATTGAGTCAAACTTGCCCGCTCCTGCTGAAGCACCAACATCAACCAAAACCAACTACTCAAAATACAGTGATGATGAACTTAAAAAGCTTTTGGATCAAGCAACTGCAACTGAAAAATACAGTGAAGCTAACGATATACAAGCCGAAATAACAAAAAGAACTGAGCAAAATAAATATGCAAAATTAAGCACTGAAGAATTAAAGAAACAATTAGAGGCTGCATTAAAAGCTGAAGATTATACCAAAGCCGGAGCCTTACAAAAAGAAATAGACAAAAGAAGTGGTCAGAAAAAAGACAAAACCACTCCAGATAATAGCAGCAAACAACCAGCTAAAAAATCGGTAAAAGACTTAGAAGAAGAACTTAAAAAAGCAATGGATGCTGAAGATTACAAGAAAGCAGACGAAATTCAAAAAGAAATAAACAAATTAAAAAAACCATAAACTAAACAACATATGAAAATTAAATTTTACACACTTTGGTTAGTTGCAATTACAGTTGTAGCCATAAGTTCATGCCAAAGTATCACTTCTACAGCTAGGCTTTATTCTGAACAAAGTATTTCAGCAGATAAAGTAAAAATGCGAACAGTGGCAATTATTCCAAACAGAATGCCAATCAGTATGCAAGATCCTGAGTATTGGAGAAATTACAATTGGCAATTAATAGCCAATAATTTTACTGCAAAAGGTTACAGGGTTATTGATTACAATACAACTGTAAACTTATTTACTCGTTCTGGCTTGCCATTGGAAGATACCAAAAGCTCCCGCGATAAATACGCTGATTTTGCTAACGAAATAAATGCAGAATTGGTGGTAATTCCATATTATGGCACTTCGTATAATATGCAAAGCGGTTTTTTAAGTAATACGCATAAATACTTAAGTATTGGATCTTTACAGTTTTATTATGCACCTAAGAATGATTTTTTAGCCAGAATAGATTTTGAAGGAAATTTTGAAACACAAACCACTGCACCAGGCGCTTATGCAATTTTAGGAATTTTACCTTCTTTGCTAATTGACCCAACAGATCCAGAATCTGCATCAAGTATTGGACTTTTAACTAGTATTTTTAGTATAAGCTTTTTAATTAATGATTTGGCGGCACCTACTAACCCAAAGAAAAATTGGGAAACTGCTTTCAATTATGGAATTTCAAAGGCTACTAGTGCTTTTTTTGATAAATACAGCCCAAGTGTAAGTAATTATAATTATGAACCAACCAAGCTAAATGTAGCACCAGCTGTAAGTAATTACGCTAGTTTTAGCATAGAAGAGTTAGAGTTATTAAAGAAAAATGCGGTAGATAAAAAAGACTTTAAAAAAGCGGCTGAAATAAAAGCAGAGATAGATAGCAGAAAAAAATAACAACATGAAAATAATTATTAAGTACTTATTGGTTTGCGTAATTATTTTATTTAAGATAAATACGCATGCACAAACAGAAAAACCTGAATGGATTTTAAAATATCCAATCAATTCGGATTTTTTTGTTGGTATAGCATATGCCGATAAAAAACTTGATAATTACATGGAAGCAGCAAAAAGTAAAGCACTACAAAGTTTGGCCAATGAAATTACTGTAAAAATTATTGGCCAAACTTCATTGCAAACCATTGAAATCAATCAAAAGGTAAAACAAAGTTACATTAGCTCAGTAACCACCGAAACCATTAAAGAACTAGAGGGTTACGAATTAGTAGATAGTTGGCAAGATAAAAACCAATATTGGGTTTATTATAGACTAAGTAAAAAGGGTTATTACCAAGCAAAAAAAGACAAAGCAAATTCTGCCTTGCAAATTGCCAAAAACTATATGATGCTTGGGAATGAAAATATTAACACAAATAATTATATACAAGGAATTAACTATTATTTTATGGCAACTAACCAAATTCAAAACTATTTATATTTTGAATTTGATTTAGATTTAAAGCAACAAATAAATGAACTGTATCAAGATGCTTACAAAAACGTAAGTACTTTTTATAATCAAATTGAAATAAAAACCAACAGCGACCAAATAAAACTAAAACCCTATCAATTAAAAAATTACCAATTAAATTTTCAAATTCAAAATAAGCAAAACTTAAAACCAATAACTAATTTTCCATTTATAATTAATGTAATAAGTGGCAAAGCCGATATTGAAATAAACAAAAAATTGGTAAATGAAAAAGGATCTTTAAATTTTAAAATAATCAGTTTTAGTACAAAAAACAAAACAACTATTTTTAAAATAAAGTTAGATAAGGAAGCACTTTTCAATGAATATATTTTGACAAATAACTTATTGGCTATTGATTTATATAAAAAAATTAGTTGTGAAAAAAACATTGAAGTTGAAAGTGAAACATTGAATGTTTTTATCAAATCGACCGAAAAATCATTCAACACCAAAAATAAAGATCAAGCTTTGGCAAATGCCTTAAAAAGTTATTTAACGGAAAACGGAATAAACATTACCAACGAAGCCGCGACTGCCAATTATTTTTTAACGATTGAAGCTAATACCACCAAAGGAAATACTGCTTACGACATGCAAGTAGTTTACCTCGATGCCACCATTACCTTAAATAAAGCCAACACTAGTATTTACAACAAAAACTTTAATGGTGTAAAAGGATTAAAAGCTACAGAAAATGCAGCCTCATACGATGCTTATCAAAAATTAATTAGAAAATTTAATGAAGAATTATACCAAGAACTACTCTATAAAATGGGTTTATTAAATGAAAATCAAGAATAAAAAAACAAATAAAATTACTTTAAAAATTTAACAAAAGCTAAACTTATAATAAGTTTGGCACAAAAATTGGAAATCTTAAAAAAAAATTATTAATTGCAAACGAGAAAAATAAAAATTATGAAAAAGTTAATTTATCTATCAACAGCAGCCTTATTATTAGTAGCTGCTTCATGTAAATCAAAAAAAGGTATAGTAGTAGCAGATGAATCTAATATCATAGCTGCTCTACCATGTGATGAATTTAAAAGCTCAACAGAAACTGTTTTCAGAGCCACTCAATCACAAAAAAGTTCTGACTTATCGTTATCGCGCGAAAAAGCGCTTGTAGTAGCTAAACAAAGATTAGCAGGTTTAATAGAAACTAAAATTAAATCGGTAACCGATAGATATGTAGACGAATATCAAACCAATGCTGGTTTAGAAATGAAGGGTAAATTTAACAACTTAACCCGTGAAATTATCAATCAACAATTAAACGATGTGAAAATTCTTTGTGAAAAAACTGCCCGTGAAAAAGATGGAACTTACACTTCCTATGTAGCAATAGAAATGAGTAAAGACGCCTTAAAAACTGCTATGGAAAACAAACTTTCTGACAAAGCTAAGTTAGCTGTTGATTACGATAAAATGAAGTTTGAGCAAATTTATAATGAAGAAATGAAAAAGTTAGACGAGAAATAAATCTAATTTAATAATAAAATTTAAAGCGACTATTAAAAGTAGTCGCTTTTTTTATGTTGTAAAACTTTACTTTTGTTTAAAATTTATGGCAGGAAACTCGTTTGGAAATATTTTTAAAATTACCACATTTGGCGAAAGCCATGGCAATGCTGTTGGTGTTGTAATTGATGGTGTTTTGCCACAAATTGAATTTGATTTTGATTTAGTTCAAACCGATTTAAATAAACGCAAACCTGGTCAATCGAAAATTACTACTGAAAGAAAT
>CAMCEM010000087.1 GCA_945873755.1 Chitinophaga pinensis
AGGGTAAAGTTTTAAAACTTCCACATGAATGTAATTTTCTATTTGCGATAAAAAATCGAAAGTATTATTAACACTAGTAAAAAATTTAGCATAACCAACAGCAAACCTGCTAAACAAATACTCACCATAAACATTTAATAAAACCGAAACTTCTATACCCGAATTTTTACTTAAATTGGCAACTAACGAAAACATTTCAGTTGGCTGATAAGTTCCTACTGCGGTATAAACTCCTTGAGAAGGCAAATCAGATTCATTGATAATTTTATCTGCCATATCTAACCCAAAACGATCTTCGACCATTTCTAAAAACTCAGTAAAAACCATTCCTTTCATAAGTGTACTTTTTTAAAACAAATATAATAATTTTTTATTTTTTTCTAATAAAAAGGAGAAATATCTGTCCAAATTATTTATAATATTCCTTCAATTAAATCTTCAATTTTAATTCCTTCGGCTTCGGCCCTGTAATTTTTAATTATCCTGTGCCTTAAAACATCTTTTGCTATTGCCTTTACATTTTCAATATCGGGCGAATATTTTCCATGTATCAATGCATGTGCTTTGGCTCCAATTATTAAAAACTGTCCTGCTCTTGGGCCTGCCCCAAAATCAACATATTTTTTTATTTCGTCAGTAGCAAACTCGCTTTGTGGGCGGGTTTTACTTACTAGTTTCACTGCATAATCTATCACATTATCGGCAACAGGTGCTTTTCTTACTAACTCTTGAAATGCCAATATTTCGGTTGAATGAATAATTTTACTTAACTCCACTTTTTTATTGCTTGTAGTTGCTTTTACAATCTCTACTTCATCTGCAAAACTTGGATAATCTAATAAAATATTGAACATAAAACGATCTAACTGTGCTTCGGGTAGTGAATAAGTTCCTTCTTGTTCAATAGGATTTTGGGTAGCTAATACAAAAAATGGATTCGGTAAAATATGTAGTTGGCCATTAATAGTAACAGCTTTTTCCTGCATGGCTTCTAACAAGGCAGCTTGTGTTTTTGGTGGCGTTCTGTTTATTTCATCAGCCAAAATAATATTAGAAAAAATTGGTCCTCTTAAAAATTGAAACTCTCTTTTTTCGTTCAATATTTCAGTCCCAGTTATATCGCTTGGCATTAAATCGGGTGTAAACTGAATTCGGTTAAAATTTAAATCTAAAACTTCACTTAGTGTTTTTACAAGCAAAGTTTTTGCCAAACCCAGCAACCCAATCATTAAAGTATGTCCGTTACTAAATATGGAAATTAGTAGCGCTTCTACCACATGGTTTTGCCCAACTATTAATTTACTAATTTCTTTTTTTAATTCATTAAATTTTTGGTGTAAAGCTTCAGCCGCTTCTACATCATTGTTATATAACATATTTTAAATATTAAATTTTTTTATTGATTTTGACTTTGCCAATCATTTAACGATGGACAAGATTTGTACTCATCTGCAACTTGAACATAAAATTGCTTTCTGTTTTTTTCAATCCAGCGAGCCAATGTTTTTTGTTTTTTGTCTTCCTCGGCAGCTATTTGCATTTTTTGGTAATCATCTCTCAAATTAGCTATATGCGGCTTGCTTTCCGATTTTAAATAAAATACTCTCCATACTTTTATAGGTTCACCGTTGGCGCTTTGAATAGTTGTTAACTGCATTTCGCTTATTTCGCCTGGTTTTAAACCTTGTACAATTAAAAATACATCTTTTGGTAATTCATCAATTGGAATTTTAGAATTTCCGTTATTGTTATCAGCTAAAAAGCCCCCTCTTGCTCCAGTTCTTTTATCAGTACTGAATTTTTTAGCAGCATTTTGAAATGTTAAAGTATCTATTTTTATTAAATTAATTATTGAATCTAAAAATAATTTAGATGCTTCAATATCGGCTTTATAAATTTGAGGCCTAATAAGCACATGCCTTGCATTTACTTCATCCCCTCTCCTTTTTATAGGTTGTATAATGTGGTAACCAAATTTAGTTTCTATTACTTTCGATATACTGTCCTGTGGAGTTTTAAATGCTGCTGCTTCAAACTCAGGAACCATCATACCTCTTCCAAAAAAACCTAATTCACCTCCTTGTACAGCGCTTCCTTTATCATCGCTATATATTTTGGCAATGGTTCTAAAATTATCACCATTTATTAAGCGGGTTCTTAACTCATTAATTTTTTGTAAAGCAATGTCTTTAGCCTCTTTTGAAACCTTTGGTTCAATTATAATTTGTGCTATTTCTACCTCCGCACTAAAATAGGGTAAGCTATCTTTGTTTAATGAATTAAAATAAGTTTTTATATCAGTTGGAGAAATTTTTATATCCTTTAAAACTTTCTGTTGCATTTCCTGCATTAACAAGCTGCTTCTTATTTTCTCGCGGTAATTTTGTTTTATTTCAGAAATGTTTTTACCATAAAATTCTTCTAACCCTTTTTCACCACCAAATTGCCTTGCAAAATATTGAATTCTTTGCTCCAATTCTCCTTCTATTCTTTCCTCGCTCAATGGCAAACTATCAACCTCGGCTTTGGTAGAAAATAATTTTTCGGTTAATTTTTGTTTTAAAATATCACATCTAATCGAATCATTTCTTTTTTCGGGATATTCTTTTAAAAATTGCTGGTATTCAAATTCAATTTCAGAATGTAAAATAATTTTATCAGCAAAAACACCAACTATTCCATCAATTGTCTCTCCTGAGCCTGGTTGCGCAAAACATATTTTAACTATAAATAATAAAGTTAATAATGAATATATTTTTAAATTATTTAACACTTATTTTATTTGATCAATTTTTATTTTTACAAAAGAGTATATAAAGAACTAGTATTTAAGCTTACTAGTATAAACTTTTAACAGTTTCTTCATTTACATTTATTACATATTTAGCTCTTAATTCCTTAATCCAATCTTTTTCTAACTGGTTTTGAAATTCGCTTGTAACAATTCCTTTTGCTTCTTTTAACGTTTTAGTTTCATTTGTTACTACACCATTTACAAAATAAAATTTAAAGTTGCCATCAATATTAGCTATATCAACAATGCCTTTTTTATCCCAAAGCTTATCAGCTGTAGCATCTGAGCGTTCGTTCTTAATTTCTTTGCTGCTAATTGAACCTGCAACTTTCTTATTTAATTTTGCAAATATTTCAGTTTCTGTTTTGCCTTTATTAAACATTTTAACCGCTTCGATTTTAGTTTTTTCGTTTAAACAAGTGTACACAGAATAGCTAACTCTGTCTTTCCATTTGTAATTATTTTTATTGGCTTCATAAAATTTGTCTAAACCCAAAGTGTCATTTACTGCTTTGCTCCAAACTTTTTTATCGGTTAAATCAAATAATAAAATACCATCGTTGTATTCCTGCATTACATTTTTAAAATCTTCGTATTTGCTTTCCAAAATTGACTCTTCGTAAGATAAACATTTATCATCAGCCCAATTTCTAAATTGTTTTAAAACTACCATTTGAGTTGAAACTTTTTCTAAAGGCTGTTGGTTATCTTTTAAATATGCAGCAAAATCTTTTACGTTAAAACTTTTAGTTCCAATAGTAAATAAATTGTTTGTACTTATTTTTTCTTCATCGTAAGTCCAAGTTCCATTTATAAAAGTTGAATCAATTGTGTTAACAAAAGCGCGTAAGTTTAAGTTATTTTCACTATAACCATTTTCTTTTTTCACTCTGGCAATTACAGCCGCTTTCGAACTTTCCGAACGGCTATCTTTATTTGTTTTTTGTTTAATAACGTCTTGCACATCTTTAAATTCGCCCAACGGACGCTTATCAATTAATTTAATGATATGAAAACCAAAGTTTGTTTTAAATGGCTTTGAAACCTCATCTTTTCCTAAAGTAAAAGCAGTTTCTTTAAACTCTTCAGGGTATCCGCTTAAGCTTGCTACCCAATTCATTTCACCTTTATTTTTATTACTTGCTTCATCTTGGCTATATTGTTCAGCTACTTCTCCAAACGATTTTCCACCCTTTATTAAATTATAAATTGAATCAATTTTATTTTGTGCATCTAATATTTGTTCAGGAGCAGCTTCATATTGATATCTAATCATAATGTGTCCTAACTTTACTTCGCCTCTTGCAGTTCTTTTGTCGTTTATTTTTACAATATGAAAACCAAATTGTGTTCTAAATGGCATAGATATTTCGCCTTTATTGGTTTTGTACGATTGATTTTCGAAAGGATAAACCATTTGAAAAACAGTATACCAACCTAATTTACCACCTTGTTTTTTGGCTGATGGATCTTCGGAAAACTTACTTGCAAGCGTGTCAAAATTTTCACCTTTTAATGCTCTTTTTCTTAAATCAATCAACTTATTATAAGCTGCTAAAGTATCAGCAGGGCTCGCATTTTCGTTACAAAAAAGTAAAATATGACTGCCATTAATCTCAGTTTTCATTCTCTCGTATGATTCCTGCATTAACGATTCACTCACTTTTTTATCAGTTAAATAAGGGTTTGCCAATTGCTTTCTGTATCCAGCTAATTCAGTTTTGAAGTTTGGATTCGTATCTAACTGCAACACTTTTGCTTCTTTTACTTTTAATTTAAAATTTATATACAAGTCCAAATACTCCCTAACATCTTTTTCTGTTAACTTTTCCTTGGTTGTTTTATTTTTATAAAGCAATCTTTCAAATTCGTTTTGTAATACTGTTTCGCTTCCAAATGTAAATACGACTGGATTTGGCTTTACAACTACTGTTTCCTTGACTGCTAATTTAGGAGCAATTTTTTTGCTTTTTTGAGCAAATGAATTGTAATTAATTGATAATACTAAAATTGATAATGTTAATAATGCAATTTTCTTCATGTTTTGTTTTTACTGTTAATTTTTAAGGATTGCAAAAATATAAATTTTAAAGAGCCTTACAAGTTTTAAAAAGTATTTGACAAACTCTATTAATCTATTTCCTAGCCTTTTACAAAAATTGCAGTTTTAAGACGAATTTTAATTTTATTTGCAGCCCGTGGAAATAGCAATAACATTACTTCTTTTTTGTTTTTTAATACTGCAATTCATACTTTATTTATCTATTTTAAATGTAGAAAATGAAAAGAAAGTGAATTTATCAGAAAGTAATTTACCTCAAATTTCAATTTTAATAGCAGCAAGAAATGAATCGGAAAATATTATATCATGTTTAAAAGCAATTGAATTAATTGATTATCCTAAAAATAAATTGGAAATATTAATTGGAAACGACCAATCGACAGATAATACCAATGAACTAATTGAAGAGTTTATATCCAATAAAGATTATTACAAACTAATTCAAATTAAAGAAAATAAAGGCAATGCAAAAGCTAAAGCCAATGTTTTAGGACATTTGTTTGATAAATGTAAAGGTGAAATTGTTTTTATTACCGATGCTGACATAACAGTAAAACCTAGTTGGATAAAAAGTATTCTTCCATATTTTAACAATAAAAAAGTAGGAATTGTATCTGGAACAACGATTGTAAATGGAAAAAACTTGTTTGGAAAAATGCAAAGTATTGATTGGCTTTACTTTTCGGGCTTATTGTTTGCATTTAAAAATATTGGTTTAAAAAGTACTGCAGTTGGCAACAATATGGCTGTTTCAAAAAATGCTTATAATGATACAGCTGGTTACTTTAATTTTGAATTCAGTGTAACCGAAGATTTGACTTTATTTAAAGCCATAACTAACAAAGGCTATTCAGCTATAAGTTTAATGAGCCCCAAAAATTTAAATTTTTCAAAAGCCCAAACCAATTTTAAATCTTTTCTTCATCAACGTAAAAGATGGCTTATTGGGGCTAAGGGTCTGAATTTTAAATGGAAAACTATTTTATTTTTGTTTTCATTATTTTATCCGCTATTGATATTTTTAAGTTTTTATAGTTTGAAAAATGTTGTTATAATATGGTTATGTAAAGTAGTTTTACAAAGTGTTTTGGTTATAGTTATTTCAAAAAAATTAAAAAATAAATATAACTTTTTTTACTTATTTTGTTTCGAATTTTATTCCATAGTAAGCACCCTTTTAATTTCAATATTTTATTTAATTCCAATAAAAATGGAATGGAAAAACAGAAAATTTTAAATGATTTCAATAAAAAAATTTACTTTTAACGTATTTCAAGAAAATACATATGTTTTATTCGATGAAACTAAAGAAGCAATTATAATAGATCCCGGTTGCCAAGATAGTAACGAACAAAACGATTTACTGCATTTTATACAAAACAATAATTTAAAAGTTAAGCAGTTAATTAATACACATTGCCATATAGACCATGTGTTGGGAAACGATTTTGTTGTGAATACATTCAAAATTCCTTTAACACTTCACAAAGAAGAATTGTTTACCTATAACGATACTAAAAGATGGACTGTTATGTTTAATTTACCAGATTTAATAGTTCCTGAAAATTTAATTTTTATTGATGAAAATTCCGTGATTGAATTTGGTAACTCAAAAATAAGTTGTTTGCTAACTCCAGGTCATTCCATTGCCAGTTTAAGTTTTTACAATATTGAACAAAACTTTGTAGTGAGTGGCGATGTAATTTTTAACTTAGGTATTGGTAGAACCGATTTACCTGGAGGAAATTTTACCATTTTGTTAAATAGTATAAAAGATAAAATACTTAAATTGCCAGAAAATACAACAATTTATAGTGGACATGGCGAAGAAACTACTGTTGGTTTTGAAAAATATAATAATCCCTATTTAACATGATTCAATACATAATAGTTGGAGTTATTTTTATAGCTTCCATATTTTTTATAATTAAGAAATTTATTTTTAAACCTAAAAAAAATTGCGGTGGAGCAGACTGTGGTTGCAAATAGATTGATAGATTGAAAGGTTGAAAGGTTTTGAAGATTTAAAATTATTAAATTAAGCTAGAAGCCAGATGCCAGATGCCAGAAGCTAATTGCTTGAAGCCAATAAAAAAAAATGAAATTAAATACAAATAAATATGAAACTGCGTTAACTGTTAGGCCAGATGATATTGACATGAATAATCACGTGCATAGCAGTAAATACATGGATTATGTACTTTTTGCAAGGTACGACCAAATGCACAGGTGTTACAACATGAGTATGGATGAGTTTATTAAAAATGGACTAACTTGGGTTATAAAAAGTACATTTATTGAATTTAAACGTTCATTGATGCTTGGCGAAACTTGTAATATTTTTACTTGGCTCGAAAGTATGGATGGCAACAGTTGTAAAGTTTGTTTCGAAATAAAAAATGGCAAAGGAAAAGAAAGTTGCACTGGTTTTTTTATTTATACCATGATAAATATTGAAACAGGCAGAGCACATACGGTTCCAAATTGGATAATTGAAAGGTATTCTATTTAAATTTTTTACAAATGAAGTATATATTATTTTTATTTTTAGTATTTGTTTTGGCATCAAGCTGTAGGAAAGATGTTGAATTTACTAACTCTCCAGTAAGTTTAACTTTTAGTACCGACACAATAAACTTTGATACCATTTTTTCGCTAAAAGACAGTGGTAAAATTGGTTTACCAAAATCAATTACGCTTCGATTAATTGTAACCAATCCAAATGAAAGTGCAATAAAAACGAGCATTCAAATGGAAGGAAACCAATATGGATTATTTAAATTAAATGCCGATGGGATTAGTGGTGATGGGAATTTGCAGAAAATAGAAAATATAGAAATAAACGGAAAAGACAGTATTTATATTTTTGTTCAAACATATATTAATCCTGATTTAACTGAAAAATTTCTAGTAGCTGACCATATTCTATTTAACACTAATGGAAATAAACAAAGTGTGGTAGCATTAACATACTCAATAAATGCAAATTATTTTGTTAGTGAAACATTAACTGGAAATATTCCTTGGAATGATGTTGACAAACCTTATGTTATTTATGAGGATATTTTAGTGGATGTAGGATCAACTTTAACAATTAATCCAGGAGTTAAAATTTATAGCCATAATAATTCAACCATATATGTTGCTGGGACTATTAAAATATTGGGAACAGTTGATAATCCTGTAGTTTTTCAAGGCAATAGATTAGATGATGACTATAAAGAAGTTCCAAACCAATGGAATGGTATCCATATTTTGTCAACTAGTGTAAATAATATAATTAGTGGAGCAATTATTAAAAATGGTTTTGTTGGAATTAGGGTTGATTCACTATCAATGAATTTGAATCCTAAATTAGAGTTATCGCAAACTATAATTCAAGATATGGGAGCAGTTGGTTTATTATGTTACTCTGCTCATGTTAAAGCCACCAATAACCTAATTAGCAATTGTGGTCAATATTGTTTTTTGGGCGATTTAGGTGGAAAATACGAATTTACCTTTAATACTTTTGCAGCCACAGGAGGAACGCAAGCTCGAAAAAATGCAACTTTTACATTAACTAATACCCCTTTTAAAGATAAAAATAATAATATAGTAGCAGTTTTTCCTTTAAGTTATACTTTAATAAATAATATTATTTGGGGAAGTAACGATGATGAAATAAATTTTGTAAGAGATGAACAAGGAATTACTAATACAGCAATTGTTAAAAACAACAATATAAAAAGCGAATTATTTAGAGATGAATTATTGGCAAATTCTACAAACATAAATTCAAATCAAATTACTTTAGATCCTAGTTTTGTAGATGCCAATAAAAAGAATTATAAAATAAAAGGAGGATCGGTTTGTTCTGGCCAAGGCAATAAATCAACAGGAATTAGTTTCGATATTACTAATAAATTCAGGTCAAATCCTTCCATTGGAGCTTATGAACCTGACTAATTTTCAATAAATTTAAAAAATAAAAATGAGGTTTAAATTTGTTTAAACCTCTTTTTTTATGGCCTATTTTGTCGGTGGTTGTTGAACTCATCGAACCACTTTTTCCCTCAGAATAAAGTCAAATTCTGTTTTTAAACCAAAATAGTATTTAGCTGATGAAAAACGATCATCTTCAGGTAATAATACTATCTAAGCTTTTGTTTTGGGGGTAAAAATAAATATTGGTTAAGTGCATTTTGTACTTCAAATAACGTAATTTTTATAACAAAAAACCGCTTTAGTTTTTGGCTAAAGCGGTTTGGGTTTTAAACATTGAGATGCTTATTTGGGCTTTTTCAGCTTAGAAAACTATATTCTATTTGGTAAAGGTTGATTGAGGTTTTTAATATGATTGTACCAATGATTCTAGCGGAATATTAAGTTTTTCATGTAGGTTACGAATCATTTCTAAGGTTAGTTTTCGCTTTCTGTTTAACACATCGCTTACACGACTACTAAAGCCTAATATTTCGCCTAATTCCTTTCTTGAAATATTCATTTGTTCCATTCTATATTTTATTGCTTCTACAGGATCAGGTGAAGAAATTACAAAATTTTTATCTTCATAATCCTTTATAACTAAAGCTAACAATTGCGCTTCCTTTCCTTCTAATGTATTCGATTTTGCAAGAAAAATATCTTCAAACCTATTTAAATAGCTATGATATTGTGTTTTGTTTTTAATTACCTCTATTTCCATTTTTTACAATTTTTTATTCTGTTTTTTCTTCTTGTACTTGTCTATTATATTTGCATCTATTTTGTCGTACTCCAAATGTGTTCCAATGAATTTGATAAATAGCCATCCATTTTCATAATTTATCTCTACAACTATTCGGTAATCATTTCCTTTTATATCAAAAACGGCTCTGCTATTTTTAAGAATACTAATATTACCTCCATAATCATCTTTAAGTTTATTAGGGCTTTTCCAATTCTTTTTTGATACCTCACCATACCAAATTTCTAAAGGTATTTTTGAGTTAGCGTGCCTATTATAAAAATCAACTATTGAACTTCGATTGTAAATATTCATTTTTCAAATGCCAATGCAAATATAAAACAAATAAAACCAAAATGGTAAATTAATTACCGTTTTGGTTTTTTCATTTTATATTTTAGGTTTTTAGGATTGAATTTCAAAGCCAAACCTCTTTAGTTTTTGGATAAAGCGGTTTGGGTAGTTTTCCTTTTGTTATTAGGAACACGCCAAATGCGTGCACCAGCGTGCATTTAAATCAAAACCTAGCCCTTTTTTTAATTCAACGCCAGCTTGGGCACCAATTGAAAACTTAATTTCAAATTTTGTAAATGGAATACTTAAGGAATTTGAAGAGTTATTTGAGCTTTTAGGAGTCACAGTTTTATTAGTATTCTTTATATCTGTTTCAACTTTTTTCTTATGCTCTTTTACTTCAGCATTTTTGTTGTTGTTTCTTGGCTTATTATCTTTATTCCCTAATTGGTCATTATGCCATATTGGTGTATTACCCATACTTACATAAGGACTTTCCCAAGGCTTAGCTTTAGTTTCAGGATCCAAACTTAACCAGTGGGATAATCGCGTATCTAGTTCTCTGAAAAAGGTTGAATAAGCATTTCCTATACCAAAAGCTTCATCATCTTTCTCGACTCCATTAAAGGCGAAGCCATAACCCACCTGATAACCTTGCAAACCCTTTACAGGCTTGCTGTAAAGGTAGTTTTTAGGAGAATAAAAATGAAAATTGGTTAAGTATATTTTGTAGGTCAAATAACGTATTTTTTAAAACAAAAACCCCTTTAGTTTTTTGGCTAAAGCGGTTTGTTTTTATTTGTAATATAATTTATATTTTTTAACTTTTTAAAATTATAACGTTCCTCTTTTAGCTTGTTCTGCCTCTATCGACTCAAACAAAGCTTGGAAATTTCCTTTGCCAAAACTTTTTGCTCCTTTACGCTGAATGATTTCAAAAAACAAAGTTGGTCTGTCTTCTACAGGCTTGGTAAATATTTGTAATAAATAACCTTCTTCATCTCTATCAACCATAATTCCCCATTTTTTTAGTTCGTTTAAATCTTCTGATATCACCCCTACTCTTTCAGCCACAGTATCGTAATAAGTTCCCGGAACATATAAAAACTCCACCCCTCTTTTACGCATTTCAGAAATAGTAAAAACAATATCATCTGTTGCAACAGCAATGTGTTGGCATCCTGGACCTTTATAAAAATCTAAATATTCTTCTACCTGACTTTTCTTTTTTCCATTGGCTGGTTCGTTAATAGGGAATTTAATATAGCCATTTCCACTACTCATCACCTTGCTCATTAAAGCAGTATATTCAGTCGAAATATCTTTATCATCAAACGTTACCAAATTTGCAAAACCCATGGCTTCTGCGTAAAATTCCGACCATTTATTCATTTGCCCTAACTCTACATTTCCAACCATGTGGTCAATGTATTTTAAACCACAAGTTCCTGGTTCGTAACCAGTATTTAAACTTTCAAAACCCGGTAAAAAAACACCATTGTATTCTTTTCTTTCAATAAAAACATGAACTGTATCGCCATAAGTATGTATACCGCTCATTTTTAATTTACCATTTTTATCTTCAATAGCTTGTGGTTGTAAATATGGTTTGGCTCCTCTTATAGTGGTTTGTTCAAAGGCATCATAAGCATCATCAACCCAAAGTGCAATTACTTTTACTCCATCGCCATGCAGTCTTAAATGCTTTGCAATTTCACTTTCTGGATCAAATGGAGTGGTTAAAACTAACCTTATTTTACCTTGTTGTAATACATACGAAGTTCTATCTCTCAAACCAGTTTCTAAGCCAGCATAGGCCAAATCTTTAAAGCCAAAAGCCGTTTTATAATAATGTGCTGCTTGCTTCGCATTTCCTACATAAAGCTCTACATAATCAGTTCCATTTATTGGTAAAAAATCTTTGGCCTCTTCAAATATTTTTTTTGCTGAGTAGTTGTAATTTTCAACTTTAGTTAAATCATTCATACTATCTATATTTTAAATCTCTTTTTTAATGGAATTGTCAACCCAACTGTGGTAATAATAATCAAACTCTAATTCCATTGCTTCTTTAGTAATTTTTACAGGATTAAATGGATCAATCATTACAGCTAATTCGTTGGTTGATGTTTTGCCAATACTTCTTTCAATTGCACCAGGATGAGGACCATGAGGCAACCCTCCAGGATGCAAAGTAATTTGCCCTTTTTCAATATTATTTCTACTCATAAAATCTCCATCTACATAATACAAAAGTTCATCACTATCCACATTGCTATGGTGGTAAGGTGCTGGAATGGCATTTGGATGGTAATCATACAATCTTGGAACAAATGAACATATAACAAAATTTTTGCCCATAAATGTTTGATGAATTGGAGGTGGCATGTGAATTCGACCAGTAATAGGCTCAAAATTAAAAATTGAAAACGCATAAGGATAACAACATCCATCCCAACCAACTAAATCAAACGGATGACTTTCATAAATGTAAGGATAAATCAATCCTCTTTTTTTAATTTTAA
>CAMCEM010000088.1 GCA_945873755.1 Chitinophaga pinensis
CGATACCATTCAAAGCATTCCTGATAATTTTGAAATAATAGCAAGTACCGAATCGGTAAAAGTTGCTGCTTATAAAATTAAGAACGAACCTACTTATGCCATTCAGTTTCACCCAGAGGTTACGCATAGCCCTGAAGGTGCTTTAATGCTTGAAAATTTTGTAAAACAGGTGGCAAAAATGAATCAAGATTGGACGCCTGTTCATTTTATTGAAAATATAACCAATGAACTAAAAGAAAAAATTGGTGATGACAAAGTGATACTTGGATTAAGTGGCGGAGTGGATAGTAGTGTAGCAGCTATTTTGTTAAAACATAGTATTGGCAACAACTTAACAGGTATTTTTATTAATAATGGATTGCTGCGCAAAGATGAATACCAACAAGTATTAGATGCCTACAAAGGCATGGGTTTGAATGTAATTGGTGTTGATGCAGGCGACAGGTTTTTAAGTGAACTAAAAGGTATTTCGGATCCTGAACAAAAACGCAAAACCATTGGCCGTGTTTTTATTGAAGTATTTGACGATGAAGCCAAGAAAATAAATGGCGTAAAATGGTTAGCGCAAGGAACTATATATCCTGATGTAATAGAAAGTGTAAGTGTTAAAGGACCATCGGCCACTATAAAATCTCATCATAACGTGGGTGGATTACCCGAAAAAATGAACTTGAAAATAGTTGAGCCTTTACGAACTTTGTTTAAAGATGAAGTAAGAAAAGTAGGCAAAGAATTAGGAATAGCAGATGTAATTTTGAACAGACATCCTTTTCCAGGTCCAGGTTTGGCAATAAGAATTTTAGGCGATATAACTCCTGAAAAAGTAACCATATTGCAAGATGCTGACCATATATTTATAAGTGAATTAAAAAGCAAAGACCAATATAAAAACGTGTGGCAAGCAGGTGTTATTTTCTTACCTGTACAATCGGTAGGAGTAATGGGTGATGAAAGGACATATGAAAATGCTGTTTGTTTGCGAGCAGTAACTTCAGTTGATGGAATGACTGCCGATTTTTGCCATCTGCCTCACGAGTTTTTAGCCAATGTATCGAACCGAATTATTAACGAAGTAAAAGGTATTAACCGTGTGGTATATGACATTAGCAGCAAACCACCTGCAACTATTGAATGGGAGTAGAATTGCGATTTTTGATTTAAAATTCGAAATTCAAATGTTGAGTATTGAGAGCCCTGAAAGGGCAAAATATAATAACATAGGGTGAAGCATTATGATTTTAAAAATATCGAATATCGAATAACGAATAACGAATATCGAACAACGAACAACGAACAACGAACAACGAATAACGAATATCGAATAACGAACAACGAACAACGAACAACGAACAACGAACAACGAATAACGAACAACGAACAACGAACAACGAATAACGAACAACGAACAACGAATAACGAACAACGAATATCGAATAACGAATAACGAATAACGAAATTCAAAACCCAACATTCAAAATTCATACGTGCACCACAAACATCCACTCATACATCAACTTGGATTGGCTTTGCAAAACGAACTGCAAGGCTTTGTTTTATTTGATGCATTTAGTGTAAACAAAAATGAATTGGTGTTGGTATTTAATAAAATTGACCAATGGTTGAGTTTAAAATTAATTATTGAGGCGCGCACTTTTTTCGTTCAATTTTACAATTATCCAATTGAACGGAAAGGCTCCACTTATATATTGTTTAATGAGTTAAAAAATACATCATTTGAAAGCATAAAACTCCATGAAAACGAACGTTCGTTTCGCATAGTTTTTAAAAATAACAAGAGTTTAGTTTTTAAATTATATGGGTCAATGGCAAATGTGTTGTATTTTGAAAATGAAAATTTAGCAGGACTTTTTCGCCCACAAATAGAGAGTGATAAACACTTATTATTAACCAATTATTTGCCTTTAGAAGATTCAGAAATTAATGATCAATTGGTTGAATATTTCTACATTTACCATGATGAAAAAGATTTTCCTGTATTAGATTTAACTGCAAATGCAGCAACCGAAAAACAAGAATTTAATTCAATTATTGAGGCTTATAACGAATTTACCAAACAATATTTAGGTAAGTACTTTTACACTCAAAAAAGAAATCAATTAATACAACAATGCGAAGGAGAATTAAAGCGATGGAAGCCAGCTTTAGTTAATGCTAGTAAAGCCTTGTTGTTTTTGCAAAACAACGCTAGGAATGAAGAAATTGGACATATAATAATGGCTAATTTGCACAATATGCAAAAAGGCAATGAAATTTTAAACACGATAGATTTTTATACCAATGAATCAATAAAAGTGAATTTAAAAGTAAATTTAAATCCGCAAGAAAACGCACAGTATTATTATAAAAAAGCACGTAACCAAAAAAAAGAAGAACAGCTTTTAACTAATAAAATAAAACAAGCAACTGAAAAAGTTGAATTAAACGAGGCTAAGTTAGGCTTGGTTTTAGCTGCTCAAACCATGCGCGATTTGAAACAATTTGAATTGCCAATAAGTAAACAAAAAAGCAAACTTGAAAATATTGAAAAATTTAAAGTTTTTCAGTTCAAAGGGTATAAAATATATGTAGGTAAAAGTGCTGCAAACAATGATGAATTAACTGTAAAGTTTGCTCATAAAAACGATTTGTGGTTACATGCCAAAGGTGTTAGTGGAAGCCATGTTATAATTAAGCACCAAAACAACGGTGTGTTTGATAAAGAAGCCATTGTTTATGCAGCCCAGTTGGCAGCTTACTATAGCAAAAGCAAAGGCAGCGAAATGGTGCCTGTTATGTATTGTTTAAAAAAGTTTGTAAGAAAACCAAAAGGTGCAGAGCCAGGAAAAGTTTTTGTAGAAAAAGAAGACATTATTTTAGTAACTCCTAAAATACAAAACGATTAAAAATACGCACTTATTTTGGGTAAAGTTTTAAGTAAATTTAAATTATTTTCAACGTTTGCTTTGTCAAGCAAGGCATAAACCATTTGATGGTCATTTGCTTTAATTTTATGAGCAGGATTAGAAGTTGATGAAAGCAGTATTATTAAAACATTTTCTTTGAAAATTGGGTATTTTTCAGCAAAAACATCAATAAACTCCCATCCATCCATGCCAGGCATATGTAAATCTAAAAAAATTAAATTGGGTATTTTTTGTAAATCAGCAGGTAATTGTATTTGATTTTCAAAATAATTAAGTGCATCAAAAGAGTTTTCGAATGATATGATTTCTTGGCAAAAATTCGATTTTTTTAAATTTATTTTACTTATAAATAATGCAATTGAATCATCATCAACACAAAAAACCAAAGGAATCATCAACGAAATTTTTTTCAAATATGCTTATTTATATTTAAAATTGCAAATGAATTTAATAAAAAAAATTTGGTTGATTTTATTTTTAGGCATTATTTTTTTTGTTAATACTAGTTTTATATTAAAAGCAGATTGGCAATTAAAAAAAAACAAAAATGGAATTAAAGTTTATACTAAAACCAGCGAAAACTCTCCAATAAAAGAGGTAAAGTGTATTACCAATTTCAACTCAACATTGTCGGGTTTGGTAGCATTTATAAAAGATATTCCTGCACATACACAATATATTTATAAATGTAAAAGTGCTTTTGTAATAAGGCATGTAAACGATACTAATTTATATTATTACCACGAAACAGAAACACCTTGGCCAGTAGTAAATAGATATGGAGTTATTAATTATAAAATTTACCAAAATAAAAATACCAAACAAATTACTATAAATTCGGTTGGTGTATTAGGTATTTACCCAAAGCAAAATAATAAAGTAGAAGTTGAAAAATTAATTGGTTATTGGATATTTACACCTCTTTCAAATGGAACTGTAAATGGTGAATATTATTTATTTTTAAACCCAGGAGGTGAAATTCCATCATGGATTATTAATTTTTTTGTAACTGATGGTCCTTATTTAACTATTTTAAAAATGAAAGACCTGCTTATGACAAAAACTTACCAGCAAGCAAAATTTCATTTTATACAGAATTAACCCAATTCAGGATTTGTATTAATCATGTAAAGCGTGATTGATATACATATACTTAATAGTTTTAGTAAAGTATGACTTTACTAAATGTAGGATTAAAAACCTATTTAAAGGTTATAACTTTTGATGTGTTGAAGTTATTCGATTTTAACAATAAACTATAAGTTCCCTTAGTTATATGATTGGGTTTTATTTGAAAAACATTTGCACCAATTGCAGTAATTAAAGTGCTTTCATAAATAGTTTTGCCATTTACATCAATTAAAGAAAGAGCAATATTTAGTTTTTCATTGGCGTTTATTTTTAGCGTAAACTCATCACTAGTTGGGTTTGGAAAAACTTGAATAATTGGCGGAAAATTATAGTTTTTTGTAGAAAATATATTTACTGGCGAAATATCATATTCAGCATAACTTATACTTATTGGTTTTGCCAAAACAGCAATGGTTGCAATACTTGCTTTAACTATATTACTCATAAAAGTAAAGTTTAAATTTCCTATTGAATCCCCTAAGGTATGATAAGCTAAATTTCTAGTATCTGCGCCATCTGTAAGCATTAAAGCTTTTTTATTATTATCCCAAAACGAAGCATGATCGCTGCGCCTAAAATCAGGGGCAATTTGCCCATTTTGTGGAACTTCAATACTTATATTTTTTAATTGTGGTACATAAGTTTTACTTGTATTGATAAAAGTACTGTTTAACGAATTTGAATTGGTATTGCCACAAACTACTAAAAAATTTCCTCTAAACTGATCAGCTATTAAAGCGTTATAAGCTTCAGGAAACAATAAGTTAAAGCCAGTTGGTGTTGATTGAGAGTTTATTTTATTGGTATAATAACCAATCATTTCAAAGTTTAAAACACCATCTATACTTTCAGTTTGTTTTATACCCGATTGATTGTATTTAGCACTTCCTATTAAACCAGATTCTTCAAAGTCGAAACCGATAAATTTTATTGAATTTTCAAAATTGTATTGCGATAAAATTCTTGCAGCTTCTATCATTCCCACTACGCCACTTCCATTGTCATCGGCAGCAGGACCATTTGAAACTCCATCGTAATGGGCATCGATTATAAAAGTACTTGCTTCATTTTTTAAACCTAATTTGGTTCCTATAATATTTACACCAGTATAAGAATTGATTGTAAAATTTTGTTTTTCAGTTAATAATTTATAATCATTAAAACGAGTTTCAATCGTATCTCTTACTTTATTAATAAACACAGTGCTTGTTGGCAAATGTCTTATGCCTGAAGCAATAAAATTGAGGTTGTTTTTTAATAAATTACTGTCAACTTTATTTACCAATTCGTTAATATCAATTGTTTTTCCATCCGATGCATAAAGTCTGAATTTTACATTATTAATATTTGAAATTGAAGCAGGGTAACTCCAAATAATGGTTTTACTATTTCCAGGTAAAATATTAATCCCAATATCTCCAGAAGTATTGTTTGTAACAGAATCGAAAATTCCATTTCCGTCTTTAGTATATTTTAACCAAACTTGGCATTTATCGGTATCAATATCCACTAAGTTATAATTTATTGTTATCGTTTTATTTGTTTGATTAACGCTTGCTGATTCAATAAATACAGTAGGAGAGGTGTTTTGTGCTTTGCAATAATTTAATGCAATTGTGGTTAGTAAAACGAAATAAATTTTATACATAATAATAGGATTTTACTTTTTTAACAATTGTTTTTCAACTATTTGATTTGAAACTACATTGTTGTTACTTATGAACTCAACTATTGCTTTTTCAGAATTTATAGCTTTAATAACACCTATAACTTTTGTTTTGTAATTTTTATTCTTATTCAATAAAATTACTTTTACTTTTTCCCCTATTTCAAATCCGAAATTATTTATGTTTTCTGGGTCTTGATTTATTTTATAAATTTTATTATAGCTTGTTGAAAATTTTGTAATCATCAGCAAAGATGGACTGTAATAACTAATTTTAACAGTTCCATCAGCATTGTGTGAAAGTATAGTTGCTTTTACCAAACCGTACTCATAGTCACTAAAAATTACAGTATCTTTAATATTAAACCCATTTATATTTAAAGGTAGATTATTTTCAAGCGAATCGGATAAAATTGACGTGTTACAATTATATACATCGGCCGAAACGGTTACTTTGGTTGTGTGAAAAATTAGTAAAAAAGTATTTTTATAATCAACTGAAAAATTGGAAAGTTTAATTCCTTTTTTGTAAGGAAATTTTCTATACAAATCTCTTTTAGCTTCTAAAATCAAACCATCTATGTTAGAGCCACCAATTTCTAAAATTCTTGTATAACTTGCAGTTCCTGTTGCAATGTACATTAAAGGGCAATCAATATGCGATCCTGTAGAAATATTTCCAGAGTGAGATGAACAAGCACTTAAAAACAATGCTAAACTTAAAATTGGAATTACTTTTTTCATTTAATTTTTATATTGTTTACTTACTTAATCTATTGGAATTTTATTAATGTTAGCGTCAATTATTTTAACAATTTCTTATTAGTTACATTTTCTAAAATCAGCATTTGTTGTATGGCTATATGATTCAATTTTATCAACCTATTTTGTTGTGGTATGTTTTCATTTATTAAAAGCGCATTGATGTTTTCTAGGTTTGAAAGACAAATTAACTCATTTATTTGCGAATAATCCCTCATATTTCCTTTTTTATCAGGGTTTAAATCCCTCCATTCTTTGGCTGTTTTGCCAAATAAAGCCATATTTAAAACATCTGCTTCATTCGCATAAACCTTCGAAATTTGATTTGGAGTTAATTCATTTGGAATTAAATTTTGTTTTACTGCATCAGTATGAATATGGTAATTTATTTTGGCTAGTTCCCTTTTGGCGTCCCAACCAAATTGTTTTTGCTCTTCTTCTTTTAATCGCTGGAATTCTTTGATGAGATATAATTCAAACTCTACAGAAATCCAACTTGCAAATTTGAATGCTATATCCTTGTGTGCAAATGTACCTCCATATCTGCCTGATTTAACAATGATACCAATTGCATCTGTATTTGTAATCCATTTTAAAGGTGATAATGTAAAAGCATTTAAACCAGCATTTTTTTTAAACCCCTCGAATTCGAGGGGTTTAAAATTCTGATTATATAAAGTTTCCCAAAGACCTAGAAAGTCAATTGTATTCCTATTTCTCATCCAATTGCCAATAACAGCACTAGAATCGTCAGTTTTGTGTTTTGCAATATCTGTGATAGAAATATAATCAACTTCGTTTAATTTTAAAACTGATATTTCGGAATTTAAAACCTTAATTTTTGCCATTTGCTAGGTCTATATTAATCTACAATAAATAATACTTAAGTTATAAAAAATGGAAATTATTCATCATTCATACTTCGTCATTCATAATTTATAATCCAACATTCAGCATTCAAAATTTACAACTTAATACAAACATTCTTCTGTTCTGTAAAAAACCTTAAAGCTTCCCATCCACCTTCGCGGCCAACACCACTTTGTTTCATGCCTCCAAATGGAGTTCTTAAGTCGCGCAAAAGCCAGCAATTAATCCAAACGATTCCGCTTTTTATTTGAGCTGCCATGTGGTGCGCGGTATTCAAATTTTCTGTCCAAACAGTAGCCGCTAAACCATATTGCGTAGCATTTGCCATTTCCAAAACTTCTTCTTGTGTTTCAAAAGGAGTTAAAGTAACCACTGGGCCAAAAATTTCTTCTAAATTAGTTCTGCAGTTAAACGCTAAACCTTCTATAATGGTTGGTGCTATAAAATATCCATCCGTATTCTCGCCATCTAATTTAACAGGGTGTCCGCCTAATAAAATAGTTCCACCTTCTTCCTTGGCAAGGTCAATATAACTAAGCACTTTATCAAAATGCAATTGACTGGCAATGGCGCCAACTTTGGTATCATCAAGTAGGGGATTGCCTACTTTCATCGACTTTGATTTTTCAATAAACGCAGCTTTAAATTTTTCGTAAATTGGTTTTTCTATAAATATTCGTGAACCACACAAACATATTTCACCTTGATTGGTAAATGATGAACGAACACTTTCAGCAACTGCTTTGTCAAAATTACAATCTGCAAATATGATATTGGGATTTTTACCACCTAATTCTAACGATAATTTTTTAAACATTGGCGCAGCTACGCGTGCTATTTCTGCACCAGTTTTAGTACCACCAGTAAATGAAATTACTGAAATTCCTGGATGAGCAACAATGGCAGAACCTACTTTTCCACCTAATCCATGCACAATATTTAACACGCCTTTTGGCAATCCTGCTTCTATGCACAATTCCGAAAACAAATACGCAGTCATGGGAGTAACTTCACTTGGTTTTGCAACTACGCAATTTCCTGCAGCTAGGGCAGGAGCTATTTTCCAAGTAAATAAATACAACGGCAAATTCCAAGGACTAATACAACCTACAACTCCAATTGGTGTGCGCAATGTGTAGTTAATGGCATGGCTTCCCATGGCGTGCGACTCGCTTGCAAAATGCTCGATTGCAGTAGCAAAAAAATGAATGTTTTCAACAGCCCTTGGTATTTCACCCAACTTAGCTAACCAAACTGGTTTACCTTGATCAATGCTTTCAGCAATGGCTAATTTGTCAATATTTTGTTCAATTAAATCGGCTAATTTTAGTAAAATTTTACTTCGATTATTTGCACTCATATTGCTCCATTCAGGAAATGCAGCTTTAGCAGCTTGGTAAGCAAGTTCTACATCAGTTTCATCACTATCAGGGCAATAGGAATATACTTTTCCTGTGGCAGGATTGATGTTTTCTAAGTATTTTTTCGCATTGGGTTCAACCAATGTTCCATTAATGTAATTGGTTATATTCGACATTTAATTTTATTTAATAAATAACTATCGGTCTTTGCTATTAAATTTTCTGTAACCACTGTCGTTACTGCCTAGTGTAGGGTTTTTGTTATTAGGATTGTTGTTAGGCTTTCTATTGTTATTGTTACTGTTGTTATTATTTCTGTTATTATTATTATTTCTAAAATTTCTGTTGTTATTATTGTTATTTCTATAATTATTGTTTTGACTGTTATTATTTAATTTTCGCATTTGCGAAGCTTTAAAATCAATATTTTCTGCATCATTAATTATAATTTTTCCATCACTTAATTGCTCTAAGTGGGCCATTATTTGTTCATCTCCCAAAACTTCATCGTTCCAGTTTCGGCAATTGGTTTTCATAAAACTACCAATAGCATTTATATACGAAGTTCTAAAAGGACCTTCGGGCAATTCAGTAACTTTATTAATCATGTTTTGTATGTTTTTACCATAAAAGCGAAATGAAATTTTACTTTGCGGATATTTCATAACCTCAGGTTTAACGAAAACTGTTTCAGGGGTTGGTTTTGTATAAGGAGAATCTAATTCTAATTTAAAATCGGATATAATGAATAAGTGATCGTATAGCTTGTGTTTGTAATCGGCTATGTCTCTTAAATGAGGGTTTAATTGACCCATTAACATTAATATTTCGTCAGCTACTTTTTTGCGTTTTTCAATATCCTCAATTTGTGTAGCATATTCTACCATCTTTTGAATACTTCTTCCATATTCCGATAAAAATAATTTACCTCGTTCTGTATTGTATTCTAAGCTAAGTGTATTTCCCATAAAGGCGCAAGTTAATGTTAAACAATTAATATTTTAAATACATTTTTCATTAATTTAAAAAATAAAAATAAAACAAAGTATAAATTATACGGTTCTTTTATTAGTTTTGTTAAACACTTCAAATTTATAAATATTGAATACCACAGAAATTAAATCGCTTTTGTTTTTACTTGACGATACTGACCAAGAAGTTGTAAGTATTGTTGAAAATAAATTATTATCGTATGGTGTTGATGTTCTGCCTATTATTCAAAATGAGCTGACTAATATTCAAGATGAAAATGTTAAAGAAATTACTACCGATTTAATTCACAGAATAAACTACCAGCAGCTATTAATTGAATTTGAAAATTGGCTAAAATCAGAAGAAAGAGATTTGTTAGAAGGGGTTTATTTAATAGCTAAATTTAAATATCCCAATATTTTAAAAAGAGAAATTAGGGAAAATATAGAAAAAATTAAATTGAATGCTTGGCTAGAAATGAGGCATGATATAACCGCATTTGAAAAAGTTAAAATTTTAAATTATGCATTTTATAATATTCATGGCTTTACAGGTAATGTAGATAATTATCAAAGTTCATCTAACTCATTTATAAATGAAGTTTTAGAAAGCAAAAAAGGAAACCCAATTATGTTGTGCATTATTTATATGTTAGTAGCACAGCATTTAAAACTGCCAGTATTTGGAATTAATTTACCTCAACATTTTATGTTGGCATATTTAGAAGAAGAAAAAATTAACTTAAACACACTTGATTTAAACAAACCTTTTCAGTTAAAAGCTGATAATAAAAACGTACAGTTTTATATCAATGCTTTCCATAAAGGTGGCGTATTTACCAAAACTAGTTTAGAGCAATTTGTGAAACAAATGAATATACAAAGTAATCCTATTTACTATTTACCTTGCGATAATTTATCGATAATAAAAAGAGTATTACGCAATTTAGCTTCTTCTTATAAACATGAAAATGAAAAGCTAAAAAAAAATCAGATATACGATATTTTATATTTATTAGGCGAACCACCTTTAGACCATTTTACTGATGTAACAGATTCTAATTTTGAAGATTAATTTATATTATCACCCTTTCAAAATTTGTGTAAACATTGAATCTTTTTTCTCTTAAAAAGCCAATTAAAGTTATATCAAACTCATTGGCTGTTTCTACTGCCAAACTACTTGGCGCGCCAACAGCACACACCATTTTAATATTTGCCATAGCTGCTTTTTGAATTAGTTCAAAGCTTGCTCGGCCACTTAATAATAGTATTTTATTTTCAAATGTTTGAGTTTGTTTTTTGTTCCCAATTACCGCACCAATTAACTTATCTAAAGCATTGTGTCGGCCCACATCTTCTCTAATAATTTCTATATTTCCATTATTATCAAATAACGCACATGCATGCAAACCTCCGGTATATTCAAAAACATTTTGGCTGCTTCTTAACTTATTAGGCAATGTTAAAATAACTGATTGACTTACCTTTAAATTTCCTTCTGTTTCTTTAATATTACAAACAGTTTTAATTGCATCAATACTGGCTTTGCCGCATACTCCACAGCTAGAAGTGGTATAAAAATTTCTTTGTATTTTACTAAAATCAAATGCAATATTTTCATTTAACTCTACTCTTACAATATTATAATTCTCTTGCTTTGAATTAAGCTCACTACAATATTTTATTTGACTAACTTCATTTACATTTTCAATAATTCCTTCGGTAAATAAAAAGCCCAAAGCCAACTCAAAGTCGTTTCCAGGAGTGCGCATGGTTACTGAAATATTGCGTTGCTCTCTGTTGTTATTTCTCCCAAATCCAATTCTTAATTCCAAAGGCTCTTCTACAGCTAATAAATCATCCGTTAATTCCGATACGACATTATTAATTTTTAATATTTTTATTGGAGCAACAGTAGCTTTTTTCATGATGATTGAAAATTGTTTGTTTTAATTTTTTCAAAATCTATTAAAGTGTCTACACTGGTAATATTATTCAAGTTACTCGGTATAATTTTTATAGCTTCAATTTCATCTAAAAATTGTTGTAAACTAGTATTTCCATTTTTATAAAATTGCAATAGTTTTTCTAAATCGTTTTTATGATAAATTGCTAAAAGCGGTTCTCTATAATTGGAGTCATTATTAAAATATGAAACAGTTTTATTATGAATGATAAAATGGTTTTTCAAATTTAAAATATCATTTAAATCTAATAAAGGATAATCGCAACCCAATACAAAAAAAGAATCGTTTTTATTCGATTCTAAAGCAGTTAATAAAGCACCAATTGGACCAGAGTTTTCAAATATCGCATTATCGTATATATATTGATATTGTTGGTTTAAGTTGTTATTTTGGGTACGATTCAATGAAATATAAACATCTTTACAAACATGTTTTAATTGGTCGCTTAAATAATAAACTTGCTCTTTATTTCGGTAAATTATAAATGCTTTATCAGTATTCATTCGAGAACTTTTTCCGCCACCTAAAATCAATCCAAATAATTTATTTTCATCAGTTATTTCACTTACCGATTGAATGATTTTAGCATTAAAAAATTTATACTTTTCTATACACTCTAAAAGCAAATAATCACGAACAACAAGAATTAAATTATTTTCAATAGAATTGTTTACATATTG
>CAMCEM010000089.1 GCA_945873755.1 Chitinophaga pinensis
TGGGGTGAAAAAAGTATGTATGGCAAAACTTACATGGGCATTTTAAGGTCTACCTTTGTAATAAATGAAAAAGGAATAATAGAAAAAATAATAGAAAAAGTAGATACAAAAGCGCATTCAAAACAATTAATTTAAAAAAAATTTGGAAAAAATATTTTTTATCTTATTTTCACACAAATATTTACCATAATGCCTACCCAATTTATAAATACAATGAATAAAACCGAAGCTGGGTTTCATTTATTAATGATTCTTTCAAAAGCTGATGGAATTATAGAAAAATCAGAAAGCCATGTTTTATTAGATTTTTTAGAAAATAACTTCAATGAGCCAATAGATATAATAAAAGAACAAGCTTTTCTAATGGCATATCCATCAGAGGATTTAATAAGTCATTTTATTGAAATAGCCGAGCAGTTTTTTAAAATAAGTACTACTTTTGAAAGAAATAATTTGCTTCAATTTGCTATGAAAATATGCATGGCTGATGAAAAAATGGAAATACACGAAAATATTTTTATTAATAAATTGTATGATTCTTGGGGACTTGATTAAATAAAGATTCTTTTAAAAAGCCGCTGTTAAGCGGTTTTTTTTTGCTTAAATGATAATTTTCAAAAATAAAATTAAAAAACTTTAGTTTTAACTTGTATTAATAAATAAGAATATTATATTTGCACCCCCTTTAAACGGGAAAAGTCCCAAGCGGCATTGTCTGATGGTTATTTTTACAATTCAACCCGCTCAGCAAACTGTATTTTATAGCTTATTTAAAATATTTTTTGTTGCGCATTTGTTTTGCAAAATAATTCATCTACCTTTGCAGCCCTTTAAAAAAAGGAGAATTAGAATTTAATTAATATGCCAACTATACAACAGCTTATTAGAAAAGGTCGTACCGATGTGGTTTTTAAAAGTAAATCACCAGCATTAGACAACTGTCCTCAACGTAGAGGTGTTTGTACTCGTGTTTACACTACCACACCTAAAAAACCAAACTCAGCAATGCGTAAAGTTGCTCGTGTTCGTTTAACAAATGGAAATGAAGTGAATGCTTACATTCCAGGAGAAGGTCACAATTTACAAGAACACTCTATCGTTTTAGTACGTGGTGGTCGTGTAAAAGATTTACCCGGTGTAAGATATCACATTGTTCGCGGGGCATTAGATACTGCGGGAGTTGAAGGAAGAACACAACAGCGCTCAAAATATGGAACTAAACGTCCTAAACCAGGAGCAGCTCCTGCAGCAGACGCTAAAGGCAAAAAGAAAAAATAATTTAGAAGCCAAAAAGCGATAGATTACAATGAGAAAATCAAAACCAAAAAAACGCATTTTAACACCAGATCCAAAGTTTAACGATACTTTGGTAACTAGGTTTGTAAATAATATGATGTGGAGTGGAAAGAAAAACACTTCTTATTCAATTTTTTATGAAGCTTTAGATAAAGTAGAAGCAAAACTTCAAGAACGTGGCATTGATGTTTGGAAAAAAGCATTAAATAATATCATGCCTTCAGTTGAAGTTAAAGCAAGAAGAGTTGGGGGATCAACCTTTCAAATTCCAATAGAAGTACCTGCAGAAAGAAAAATTGCAGTAGGTATGAAATGGATGATTTTGTACAGTAGAAGACGAAGCGAAAAATCTATGTCGGATAAACTAGCTGCCGAAATTATAGCTGCTTCTAAAAATGAAGGCGCTTCAGTTAAAAAAAGAGAAGATACGCATAAAATGGCTGATGCCAACAAAGCATTCTCTCACTTTAAAATATCATAATTAAACAATAAAAGCATAAAATGTCTCGCGACCTAAAACTTACAAGAAATATCGGAATTGCAGCTCACATTGATGCAGGTAAAACTACAACAACTGAGCGTATACTTTATTACTCTGGTGTTAACCACAAAATTGGTGAAGTACATGATGGTGCTTCTACAATGGATTGGATGGTACAAGAAGCTGAACGAGGTATAACAATTACTTCAGCTGCAACTACTGTGCCTTGGGAATATAGAGGAAATAAATTTCAAATTAATATCATTGATACCCCAGGACACGTTGATTTTACTGTTGAAGTTAATAGATCTTTACGTGTATTAGATGGATTAGTATTTTTATTTAGTGCAGTAGATGGTGTTGAACCTCAATCTGAAACTAATTGGAGATTAGCAAATAATTACAACGTTGCTCGTTTAGGATTTGTTAATAAAATGGATCGCTCAGGTGCCGATTTCTTAAACGTGGTAAAACAAGTAAAAGAAATGTTAGGTAGTAATGCAGTTCCTTTGCAATTACCAATTGGATCTGAAGATGGATTTAAAGGTGTTGTTGATTTGATTAATTTCAGAGGAATGGTGTGGAATGAGCACGACAAAGGAATGACTTTTCAAGAAATTCCAATTCCTGAAGAAATGTTAGAAGATTCTCTTTTTTGGAGAGAAAAATTACTAGAAGCTGTTTCGGAATACGATGATAAATTGATGGAGAAATTCTTCGATGATCCTAAAAGTATTTCAGAAAGAGAAATTTTAGACGCTTTAAGAGCTGCTGTTATTGATATGAAAATTGTACCTATGTTATGTGGTTCATCATTCAAAAATAAAGGAGTTCAAACCATGTTGGATTTAGTAATGGAATTATTACCAAGTCCTATGGATAGAAAAGAAGTAGTAGGAACAAATCCTGATACAGGCGTTGAAGAAACTCGCAAACCAGATTATAAAGAACCTTTTGCTGCATTAGCATTTAAAATTGCAACAGATCCATTTGTTGGTCGTTTAGCTTTTATGCGTGCTTATTCTGGTAAATTAGATGCTGGTTCATATGTATTAAATACACGCAGTGGAAACAAAGAAAGAATTTCTCGTATTTTCCAAATGCATGCAAACAAACAAAATCCAATTGAAAGTTTAGGAGCAGGAGATATTGGAGCAGCAGTAGGATTCAAAGATATTAGAACTGGTGATACTTTGTGTGATGAAAAGTTTCCAATTGTTTTAGAGGCTATGGATTTTCCAGAACCAGTTATTGGATTAGCTGTTGAACCAAAAACACAAACAGATTCTGACAAGTTAGGTATGTCTTTAGCAAAATTAGCAGAAGAAGATCCTACTTTTAGAGTTAAAACAGACGAAGATACCGGACAAACTATTATTTCAGGTATGGGTGAATTACACCTAGAAATTATAGTAGATAGATTAAGACGTGAATTTAAAGTTGAGGTAAACCAAGGTGCTCCTCAGGTTTCATATAAAGAAACAATAACACAACCAGTTACACACAGAGAGTCATACAAAAAACAATCAGGTGGTAGAGGAAAGTTCGCAGATATTCAGTTTGAATTAATACCAGGCGATCCAGATAAGTCAGGATTAGAATTTGTAAATCAAATTGTTGGTGGTGCAATTCCAAAAGAATACATACCAGCTATAGAAAAAGGTTTCAAAGGTGCTATGAGCAATGGTGTTTTAGCAGGTTATGAAGTCGAAAGTTTAAAAGTTCGTTTGTTTGATGGTTCATTCCACGCAGTGGATTCAGATTCATTATCATTTGAATTAGCAGCAAGAATAGGATTCAAAGAAGCTTCTAGAAAAGCAAAGCCTGTTTTACTTGAGCCAATAATGAAACTAGAGGTTTTAACACCCGAAGAAAATATGGGTGATGTAATTGGCGATTTAAATAGAAGACGCGGACAATTAGAGGGAATGGATACAAGAGCTGGATCACAGGTTGTAAAAGCAAAAGTACCTTTAGCTGAAATGTTTGGTTATGTTACTCAATTGAGAACATTATCATCAGGTAGAGCCACTTCAACAATGGAATTCAGTCATTACAATGAAGCTCCTAAAAATGTTCAAGAAGAAATATTAGCAAAAATTAATGGAAAAGCGTAAGCTTTATAATAATGGTGAGCCAAAAAATAAGAATTAAATTAAAAAGTTTCGATTATAATCTAGTTGACAAGTCAGCAGAGAAAATCGTTAAAACTGTAAAAAGCACTGGAGCTATTGTTAGTGGTCCAATTCCACTTCCAACACAAAAGAAAATTTATACAGTTTTACGTTCGCCACACGTAAATAAAAAGGCAAGAGAGCAGTTTCAATTATGTTCTTACAAACGTATTTTAGATATTTATAGCAGTACTGCAAAAACAGTAGATGCTTTGATGAAACTAGAATTGCCAAGTGGTGTAGATGTTGAAATTAAAGTTTGATCAATTAATTAAAAGAATTTAGACAGATAAAATTATGTCAGGATTGATAGGTAGAAAAGTAGGTATGACTAGCATCTTTAGCCAAGATGGCAAGCAAACAGCTTGTACAGTGGTTGAAGTTGGGCCAAATGTAGTTACACAGGTAAAAACTGTGGAAACTGATGGTTACCAAGCTATTCAATTAGCATATGGTGAGGCTAGAGAGAAAAACACAACCTCTGCGTTAAAAGGTATTTTCAAAAAAGCAAATACTACACCAAAAAGAAAATTAGTAGAATTTAAAGGATTCGAAACTCCATTAAATTTAGGTGATGTAATTTCAGCTGATTTATTTGAAGCAGGTGAATTTGTTGATGTTGTTGGTACTTCAAAAGGTAAAGGTTTTCAAGGTGTTGTTAAACGTCATGGCTTTGCTGGAGTTGGAATGGCTACCCACGGTCAACACGATCGTCAAAGAGCACCAGGTTCAATTGGAGCATCTTCTGATCCTTCTAAAGTATTTAAAGGAATGAGAATGGCTGGAAGAATGGGTGGAAAACGAGTAAAGAAAACTAATCTTGAAATTTTAAAAGTGTTGAAAGACCAGAATCTTTTGGTAATTAAAGGATCAATTCCTGGTGCTAAAGGTTCATTTATATTATTGGAGAAATAAGCAAATGGAAGTAGCAATATTAAATATAGAAGGAAACGATACAGGACGTAAAGTTGTATTAAACAATGAAGTTTTTGGAATTGAACCTAACGACCATGCTATTTATTTAGACGTTAAACAATTTTTAGCTAATCAACGCCAAGGAACACATTCATCTTTAGAAAGAAGTATGGTTAGTGGCTCAACTAAAAAGTTACACCGTCAAAAAGGTACAGGCGGATCTCGTAAGGGAAGTGTAAAATCTGGAACTAGAGTGGGTGGTGCTCGTATTTTTGGTCCACAACCAAGAAATTATAGCTTTAAATTAAATAAAAAATTAAAGCAATTAGCAAGAATGTCGGCTTTAGCTTACAAAGCAAAAGATAGTAACATTATAGTATTAGAGAATTTTACTTTTGATTCGTCAAAAACTAAAAATTATATTAATGTTATAAATAATCTTAAATTAAACAATGCAAAAACATTGTTGGTGATGGCAGATTACAATGACTTTATTTATAAGTCAAGTCGTAATTTAACTAAATCTAAAGTGGTTACTGTATCTGACGTAAATACATACGAAATTTTAAACGCTCAAAATGTAATTTTATTAGAAAATTCTTTAGGAGCAATTGATAACCTTTTTAATAAAAACAAGTAATGGGTATTCTTAAAAAGCCACTTATCACTGAAAAATATAGTCATATTAGTGAAAAATTTAATCAGTTTGCATTTATAGTTGAAAAAACTGCTACCAAACCTGAAATAATTAGTGAAATTGAAAAGGTGTATAGTGTTAATGTAACTGGTATAAGCACTATGGTTTATTCAGGTAAAAACAAAACCAGATCAACTAAACGCGGACAATTTGCTGGAAAAAGAACAGCATTTAAAAAAGCTATTGTTACACTTAAAGAAGATCAAAAAATTGATTTCTTCCAAAACATATAGTAAAAAAAATGGGAATTAGAAAATTTAACCCGATAACACCTGGTACTAGATTTAAATCTGCCAATACATTTGAAGAGGTAACAGCTTCAAAGCCAGAAAAATCATTAACATTTTCGTTAATGAAATCTGGAGGTAGAAATAACACAGGTAAGATGACTATTCGCTATGTTGGTGGTGGTCATAAAAGAAAATATAGATTAGTTGACTTTAAAAGAACTAAATTGGGAGAGGCTACTGTTTTAACTATTGAGTACGATCCAAATCGTTCTGCTCGTATAGCATTAATTCAGTTCGCTGATGGAGAAAAAGCTTATATTTTATCTCCTAAAAATTTAGAAGTTGGTCAAATTGTTCAAAGTGGACCAGGAGCTCCTCCTGAAATTGGTAATTGTTTACCTTTATCAGAAATTCCTTTAGGTTCTTTGATTCATAATATTGAAATGCTTCCTGGAAGAGGTGGAAAGTTAGTTCGTTCTGCTGGTTCATTTGCTCAATTATTGAACAGAGATGGTCGCTACGCAATAATAAAATTGGCTTCAGGTGAAACAAGGATGATTTTGGTGGCTTGTTCAGCAACTATTGGTCAAGTTTCAAATCCTGATCACAACTTAGAAAGAAAAGGAAAAGCTGGTGCAAACAGATGGAGAGGTGTTCGTCCTCGAACTCGTCCGGTTGCAATGAATCCAGTTGATCACCCAATGGGTGGTGGTGAGGGTAGAGCTTCCGGAGGTCATCCTCGTTCAAGAAACGGTTTGAAATCGAAAGGTTATAAAACTCGTACACCTAAAAAACATTCAAATAGATTTATCATAGAAAAGCGTAAGAAGTAATATTATATGGCTCGTTCACTAAAAAAAGGTCCTTTCATTGATTTCAAACTTGAAAAAAAGGTTGATGCAATGAATGAGGCAAAGAAAAAATCTGTAATTAAAACTTGGAGTCGCAGATCAATGATATCTCCAGAATTTGTAGGACATACATTTGCTGTTCACAATGGCAATAAATTTATTCCTGTTTATGTAACTGAAAACATGGTTGGTCATAAATTAGGTGAATTTGCACCTACAAGAACATTTAAATCACATCCAGTTAAGAAAGATTAATAATGGAAGCAGTAGCAAAATTAAATAATTGTCCAACTTCTCCTCGTAAAATGAGGTTAGTAGTAGACTTGATTCGTGGTAAGAAAGTAGAAGAAGCTTTTAATACTTTACGTTTCAACAATAAAAAAGAAAGTGCTCACCGCGTAGAAAAATTATTACGTAGTGCAATAGCTAATTGGGAACAAAAAAATAATGGTTCACGTGCAGAAAATAATGAATTGTTTGTAAAAACAATATTCGTTGATGGTGGTGCAATGATGAAACGCGTATTGCCTGCTCCACAAGGTCGTGCTCATAGAAAACGTAAGCGTTCAAATCATGTAACTCTTATTGTTGATAGCATGGTAGCAAATAATTCAGAAGTAGTAACAAACGATAACGAAAATTCTATAGTATAATGGGACAAAAGGTAAATCCGATAGCATTACGTTTAGGCATAATAAGAGGCTGGGAAAGCAATTGGTTTGGAGGCAAAAATTTTGCTGAAAAATTAATTGAAGATGAAAATATTAGAAAATATTTACGTGCACGTATAGTAAAAGCAGGCATGTCAAAAATTGTAATTGAACGTACTATAAAACGTATAATCATTACTATTCATACATCTCGCCCTGGAATTATAATAGGAAAAGGTGGCACTGAGGTTGATAAAATTAAAGAAGAAATTAAAAAGTTAACTAAGAAAGATGTTGCCATTAATATTTTCGAAATTAAACGTCCTGAATTAGATGCTGTTTTAGTTGGTGAACAAATTGCAAGCCAAATTGAAGCACGTGTTTCATATAAAAGAGCTTTAAAAGGTGCCATCCAAAATACAATGAAAATGGGTGCTGACGGAATAAAAGTTACAATCAGTGGACGTTTAGGTGGAGCTGAAATGGCAAGATCTGAGTCATACAAAGAGGGTAGAACTCCATTACATACATTACGTTCTGATATTGATTATACTATTGCTGAGGCATTAACAGTTTACGGTAAAATAGGAATAAAAGTTTGGATTTGTAAAGGTGAAGTTTATGGAAAGAGAGATTTATCTCCAAACCAAGGTGTTCCTGATGCAAAAGGTGCACAAAACCAACGCCCTGACAGAAGAGGAGATAGAAGAGATGACAGAAGAGATAGTAGAGGTAGCGGAGCTGCAAAACCTGGCGATAGAAAGCCTAAAAGAGAAAGAAAATAAATTAGTTTTATCAATAATATTAAATAACTGTAAAAATGTTACAGCCTAAAAAAACAAAATTTAGAAAACAACAAAAAGGTAAAGTAAAAGGTAATGCCTCAAGAGGTTTTACTGTAGCCTTTGGTTCGTTTGGTTTAAAAGCACTTGATACTTGCTTTTTAACATCAAAGCAAATAGAAGCAGCGCGTGTAGCTTTAAATCGCTTTATGAAAAGAGAGGGTCAAGTTTGGATTAGAGTATTCCCTGATAAGCCAATGACTAGAAAACCTGCAGAGGTTCGTATGGGAAAAGGTAAAGGAGCACCTGAATTTTGGGTTGCTGTTTGCAAACCGGGTACAATTATTTTTGAAGCTGAAGGAGTTCCAGTAGAAACTGCTAGAGAAGCAATGAGATTAGCTGCACAAAAATTACCTGTAATTACTAAATTTATTGTTAAACCAGATTATAACGGAAACTAATTATGAATAACAACGAAATTAAAGAACTATCGGAAAAAGAATTGAATATTGCTTTGAAAGATGAAAGATTGAACTTAACAAAACTTTCTCTACAAAACGCAGTTTCACCTATCGAAAATCCTAGATTGATAAACGAGAGCAAAAAAACTATAGCACGAATTCTTACTGAAAAGAAATCACGTCAATTAGCAGTTGCTCAATAATATTATAATAAAATGGAAGTAACAACAGAAATTAGAAATTCACGTAAAGTTATTATTGGGAAAGTAGTAAGCAACAAGATGCAAAAAACAATAGTTGTATCTGTTGAACGTAAAGTAATGCACCCAAAATACGGGAAATTTATAAAAATGACTTCTACTTTTAAGGCTCACGATGAGAAAAATGAAAGTAGCATAAACGATATCGTAAAATTAATGGAAACAAGACCATTAAGTAAAGATAAGCGTTGGAGATTAGTAGAAATAGTAGAAAAAGCTAAATAATAAAATGATACAACAGGAATCAAGACTAAAAGTAGCAGATAATAGTGGAGCTCGCGAGGTATTATGTATCAGAGTTCTAGGTGGAACTGGAAGAAGATATGCTTCTGTAGGCGATAAAATTGTAGTTACAGTTAAATCGGCTTTACCATCGGGAGGAGTTAAAAAAGGTGCAGTTTCAAAAGCTGTTGTTGTTAGAACTAAAAAGGAAATTCGTAGAGCTGATGGTTCTTATATACGTTTTGACGATAATTCATGTGTTCTATTAAACGCACAAGACGAACCACGTGCTACTCGCATATTCGGTCCAGTTGCGCGTGAATTAAGAGAAAAACAATTCATGAAAATTGTATCATTAGCACCGGAGGTATTATAATCATGGAAAACAAGAGTAACAACAAATTAAAATTACGCATTAAAAAAGATGATAGCGTAAAAGTTATAGCAGGTGACGATAAAGGAAAAACTGGCAAAGTTTTAGAAATTATAACTGCTAAAAACAAAGCTATTGTAGAAGGAATTAACATTGTTAGTCGCCATACAAAGCCTAATGCTCAAAACCAACAAGGAGGCATTATTAAAAAAGAAGCACCAATAAATATCAGCAATTTAGCTGTTTTAGATAAAAATGGAGTGGCTTCAAAAGTTGGTAGAAAGAAAGATACTGAAGGAAAAACAGTAAGATTTTCAAAAAAATCGCAAGAAATAATTAGTTAAGAACATGACAACAACATACGTTCCGAGATTGAAACAAGACTATGATAGCAAATTTAAAGCAGCTATGATAGAGAAGTTTGGATATAAAAATGTAATGCAAGTGCCTAAATTGGTAAAAATTTGTTTAAACCAAGGAGTAGGTGCCGCAGTTTCCGATAAGAAAATTGTAGATCAAGCATTACTTGAAATGACTGCTATTTGTGGTCAGAAAGCAGTACCAACAAAATCTAAAAAGGATATTTCAAATTTTAAATTACGTAAAAACATTCCTATTGGAGCTCGCGTAACTTTAAGAGGTGTTAAAATGTACGAATTTTTAGATAGATTAATTTCAGTGTCATTACCCCGCGTAAGAGATTTTGCTGGATTGAACGAAAAAGGTTTTGATGGCCGTGGCAATTACACCATGGGTATTACTGAACAAATTATTTTTCCTGAAATAGTTATTGAAAAAGTAAGTAGAATTAATGGAATGGATATAACTTTTGTAACAACTGCAGCTACAGATGAAGAATGTCTTTCATTATTGAAAGAATTCGGTTTACCTTTTAAAAATCAAAATAAATAATTAACAAATGGCTAAAGAATCCGTAAAAGCACGTCAGCGTAAAAGAGAAAAGTTGAATGCTCAGTTCGCTGAAAAACGAAAAGCTTTAAAAGAAGCTGGTGACTACGCTGGTTTACAAAAATTACCACGTAATTCATCCCCGGTTCGTTTACACAATAGATGTAAATTAACAGGAAGACCTAAAGGTTATATGAGTGATTTTGGCATATGTCGTAATCAATTTCGCGACTTAGCTTCAATGGGAAAAATTCCAGGAGTAACCAAAGCATCTTGGTAATAAAAAAATAAATTTGCTAAAGGAGTATAAATAATTATATTTGCACCCCTTTTAAAAATAAACAACTTAGTTTGTAAGAGTGCCCTTGGCTAACTGCAAGCAAGTAAAACAAATAACATAATGACAGATCCAATATCAGATTATTTAACAAGGTTGCGTAATGCTATCAAAGCAAACCATCGCATCGTAGAAATTCCTGCGTCAAACCTTAAAAAAGAAATTACAAGAGTTCTTTTTGAAAAAGGTTATATTTTAAATTACAAATTTGAAGACGTAGTTAATCATCAAGGTTCAATTAAGATTGCCTTAAAATATCATCCAATTACTAAAGTTTCTGCTATTAAAAAGCTTGACCGTATTAGCCGTCCTGGTTTAAGAAGATATACCGGTACAGAAAACATGCCTAGAGTAATTAATGGTTTAGGAATAGCTGTATTAACAACTTCAAAAGGTGTTATGACAGATAAAGAAGCTAGAAAATTAAATGTTGGTGGTGAAGTTTTATGTTATATTTATTAACTAATTAGGAGGAATATTAAATGTCACGTATAGGAAAAGCCCCAATAAAATTATTAGCTGGTGTTGATTTTAAAATTAGTAGTACTAATTTAGTTTCAATAAAAGGACCAAAAGGAGAATTATTTCAACAAATAGATGCTGACATCAATGTGTCTTTATCTGATGGAGAAATTTTAGTTACAAGACCAACCGATCATAAAAGACATAGAGCTTTACATGGTTTGTATAGATCTTTGATAAATAACATGATTGTAGGTGTAACACAAGGTTATACCTTAAAACAAGAATTAGTAGGTGTTGGTTACAAAGCTACCAACGAAGGAAATATTTTAGATTTAATTTTAGGATTTTCCCATCATATTTATTTCGAAGTTCCAAAAGAGGTGTCTATCAAAACAGAAACTGAAAAAGGTAAAAATCCAATCATAACCTTAGAGAGTGCCGATAAACAATTGATTGGACAGGTAGCCGCAAAAATTCGTTCACTAAGATCTCCTGAACCATATAAAGGTAAAGGTATTAAGTTTGTTGGTGAAGTTTTAAGAAGAAAAGCAGGTAAAACAGCATCTAAATAATAAAAGTCATGGCAACAATTAAAGAATTACGCAGAAGTAGAATAAAAAAAGGTATTCGCGGTCGTATCAAAGGTACTACAGTGAAACCAAGATTATCAGTATTTAGAAGCAATAAAGCTATTTATGCACAAATAATAGATGATGTACAAGGTAAAACATTAGTATCTTCATCTTCTAGATCTATAACAGAAAAAATTAATAAAGTTGATTTATCAATTTTAGTAGGAAAAGAAATTGCAACAAAAGCAATTGCTTCTGGAATAACAGAAGTAGTTTTTGATAGAAATGGTTATTTATACCATGGACGCATTAAGAGCTTAGCTGATGGTGCAAGAGAGGGAGGTTTAAAGTTTTAATTTGCTTTTATATTTTTATTTTAAATTAATTTAAAATAAAATAAAACAAAAAATATTATGTCTACAGAAAGTATAAAAAGAGTAAAATCAAGCGACATAGAGCTTA
>CAMCEM010000090.1 GCA_945873755.1 Chitinophaga pinensis
CTTTTGTGTATTTACCTAATAATACATCGTTTACTACAGTTGCTTTAAATTCTTCACTGTAATTGGTTGGTTTTTTTCTTTCCATTTTTGTCCTGATTTTAGTTGACTTATTAACATTTTTGGAGTCAACCTATTTCAGGACTATACAAGTTGGCACCTGTGGGCAAGCGAAGGGGGTCAGGGGGATGTTTTTTGAATGCTAAACTTTCCTCAAATCATTAATTTTTGAAGCAATCTCTTTTAACACATTTTGCAAATTATTTCTTACATCAATGTCTAAAAAACGAAGAAAAGTAACTCCATATTTTTCAATTAATTCTTGCCTATAATTATCATATTGAATTACTTCATCATGGTTATGCGATGAACCATTAATTTCAATTACTAATTTTATTTCATGGCAATAAAAATCAACTATAAACGAAAGCATTGGCACTTGCCTATGAAATTCTACTTTTAAAGCTTTTCCTTTAATTGCTTTCCATAAAATTACCTCCGAGAGAATTCTTTGTTTTCTAAAATTTCGAGCAAGTATTTTTAAATTAGGATTATAAGGAATAATTTTATTAGGCATAATCAAAACTAGTGTTTTTATTTATCAATTTCAAACATCCCCCTAACCCCCTTCTCCATCGCTAAACCAGCACGCAAGGGGGAATTGTTCCCGCACCTTTTATACTAATTGGTTATTTTTATTTTGATGGGTAACAATACCTTTTTGAAGGTTTACAAATCGTTTTTGAAGGTTTACAAAATGTTTTTGATGGGTTACAAAACGATTTTGATGGGTAACAAAACTTCTTTGTTGGGTTACAAAATTTTTTTTTGGAGCAAAATTTATTTTCTCATAATTATTATAATTTTTGTAAGCCAGCAAAATACTTTCGATGGGTTACAAAACAATTTTGATGGGTAACAAAACTTCTTTGATGGGTAACAAAATTGTAATGTATGCCAGCAAAATTGCATTATTTCCTAGTCTGTTCAGTGAAATGGGTTAAATTAATAGAGTATATACCAAAAAAGTGTGTAAAGGGTTACTGTTTAAATAACTGTATAATGGGATATTTTTTTAAGGTATTGATTATTTTGCTGTTTTACCCTACTAAAAATTTTGAATTATAGCATTTAAGCAATTGTTTTAAAAATAATGTAAAATTAAAATGACCAATTTTACTTAGGAATTAAATTAAATTTAACATTGGCTTAACGGCAAAAAATTGTAATACTACTAGTTTTGTGAGGTTATTTTTAGCAAATTATAATTATAAAACATACATGAAAAATCAATTACTGAATCACGCTGGGCGTGAACAAATAAACAACCCTGCAACAACCCGCAGGAAGTTTTCAATTTTTAAACTACTAAGCGTTTTTAGCATAATGATACTCCTTGGAATGGGGGGAGTGAAGGGGCAGACGGTTATTGGACGAGATTCATTTGAAACTTCGGCCTCAAGCCCTAGTATTGGTTTCACCCAATCTGGTGGAGCTTTTGTAACCGGCAGCTCAGCCTCAGGAGATAGACCAGCATCTTCTCCATTTTTTGTAGATGGTAATAGAGCCTTTAGCGCTACAAATACATCTGGAACCTTAACAACTAGTGATATAAATGTTTCATCATTTTCTAATATTCAATTAACCTTTCGGGTTGCAGCATGGTCAATAGGTAGTACTACAAATGGTATTGACCCTGTTGATACTTTAAGTGTTGAAATCAGTCCTGACGGAGGTACGACATATTATCACCAACTATCAATTAAGGGACCAACAGCCAATAATGCTCATTGGAGCTACACCTCTGGAACTGGAATTGCTACAAAAACTTATGCAGCGAACAATTCTTTTACTAGTTATCAACCAGCTGGAAGCGGAGCAAGAACCACTGATGGGTATAGTACAGTTAATATAACTAGTCTTCCGAATGTTAGCAATTTAAGAATTAGAATAAGATTAAGAACAAATGCAACCAGTGAAAGGTTTACTATTGATTCAGTTGTTTTAGTTGGTACTCCTTCAGCCTCCGCCCCAACCCTTACCACCCCAACCGCCACATCTATCACAGATGTATCAGCCACATTAGGGGCAACTGTTACAGCGGATGGTGGTTCAGCACTTTCAGCGCGTGGTACTTCATATAAAACTAGCAGCCCGGTTGTGGCCGCTGATAATCAATTGGCAGAAGGTGGTACCTCGGTAGCTGCTTTCTCACATAGCAGAACTGGTTTAAGTCCACAAACGCAATATTTTTATGCGGGATATGCTACCAACACTACTGGAACTAGTTTAAGTACAGAAGGTAATTTTAGAACTTTATCTTCTCCTCCAACCCTTCAATCTAGCGGTGTTAGTGCAGCGGCTGCTTCTTCTTCTCAAATTAATTTAACCATTAATGCGGCTACTTTTCCTGGTTCTGGTGCAACGCAAGCTGGATATGTGGTAATTTATGGCACCGGTACACCAACCTTTACTGCTACTAACGGACAAGCACCTGCAGCAGGTGTAGGGTCTATATTTGTAACAGCAGCAACTAATTTACCTTCTACACCAAGCACAGCAGTAAATGTTACAGGTTTAGCTTCTGGTACTTTGTATAATTTTTTGGTAGTTCCTTATACTTGGGATGGAACCAATGCCGCTACCTACAATTATTTAACTACAAGCGCACCAACGGCTAGTGCTACTACAAATTCTGGTGCACCTGCTTTAACAACTCCTACTGTTAGTTCAATCACTGAAAATTCAGCTATTTTGGGCGCAACGGTAACTAGTAATGGTGGTTCGGCATTAACAGCTAGAGGTACTTCTTACAAAACAAGTAGCCCAGTAATAGCCACTGATAATCAATTGGCTGAAGGTGGTACTTCGGTTGCAGCTTTTACTCATAGCAGAACTAGTTTAAGTCCCCAAACACAATATTTTTATGTAGGTTATGCTACTAACAGCTCTAGCACAGCAATAAGTTCAGAAGGTAATTTTAGAACTTATTCTAACCCACCCACTGCACAAGCAGGTTTAAGTGCAACTGCAGCTTCTACCACACAAATTAATTTAACCATTACTACTGCAACTTTCCCTGGTTCTGGTGCAACACAAGCTGGCTATGTTGTAATTTATTCAACTGGAACACCTACTTTATCCTCAGCCAATGGTGCTGCACCTGCTGCAGGTGTTGGTTCTATATTCGCAACTAGTGCTACTGTATTACCATCAACTCCAAGTACTACGGTGAATGTAACAGGTTTAACCCAATCCACTTTATATAACTTTTTAGTAGTACCGTATACTTGGGATGGAACAAACCCAGAAACGTATAATTATTTAACTACTGCTGCACCAACTGCCAATGTAACAACTCAAGGACCTGTAAATATTGCCATTCAAGATTTTGAGACAAGTCCAGCTACACCGACATGGGCTTATAGTGGCGGTGGTGCAACAAATGGCACAACTAGTAAATTCAATGGTGCTGCTTCATACAGGATATCTGGATCACAAACATTAACTATGGATAATGTTGATATTTCAAATTATACTAGTGTTTCCTTAAGCGTGGCATATGCTGGTAGCGGTCCTGATTCAGGGGAGGACTTATACATGGATATTTCTTATGACAATGGTTCAACATGGGTTGGAACTGGTTCCGTTAAATTAGTAGATGGTTTTAGTAACACAAATTTGGACATAAATACAACTAATTTATCTGGTCCTACAACTCAGGCATCTAATCCTTGGCCTACCTCAATTGCAGGTTCTGAAACACAAATTCGAGTTCGTTTTAGAATAGATGCAGCTTCTGGCGCCACAGAGTATTACTTTATTGATGATGTTAAAATTACAGGCACCTTAAATACTTCTCCAACTATACTTGTTTCACCAATAAGTTTAACAGGCTTTGCCCAAACTTCTGCCACACCAAGTGCAGAACAAACCTATACCGTTTCTGGAAACAATTTAACGGCCAATGTTTCTATTGTTCCTCCAACTGGTTATGAAATATCAACCACCACAGGAGGTTCATTTTCTGCTACCAACCCAATTACTTTAACCCAATCGGGAGGTGATTTAGTGGGTGAGCCAGTTACTATTTATGTTCGTCAAAGTTTTAGTACTTTAGGTGCAGTTTCTGGAAACATTTCACATACAAGTGCTGGTTCAAATAATCCAAATGTAGCAGTTTCTGGTACAAGAACTGGAACTTACTATTCCAAATCAAGTGGTAATTTAGACGATTTGGCTAATTGGGGATTGAATACAGATGGTTCAGGAACAGCCCCTTTAAATTTTACTTCCGATGGAATAATTTATGAAATTAGAAACCGTGCAACAGCAACTATTGGAGCAAATTGGGTAGTATCTGGAACAGCTTCTAAAGTAGTAGTAGGTGATGGCACCAATGCTACTGACTTCACCATTCCATCTGGTTTCACCTTAACAGGAACAATTGATGTAAGTAATGCAGCAGAATTAACCATTGAAAATTCTACAGCACCTACCTTTGGAACTTTTGCAACTAATAGTACTTTAGAATATAACAATGTTGCTGTTAACTTATCAACAGCCACTACTTATAGAAACTTGAAATTAACAGGAAGTGGAACCAAAACTTTCCCTGGAAATACCACAACCATAACAGGTAATTTAACTTTTGATGGCATAACGATAAACGGTGCTAGTGGTTCTCCATTTAGTACTATATTATTAGCAGGCAATTTAACTTATGTAGGAACTGTAACGCCACCTGCTGATGGTAATTCTATTACATTATCTACTAATGGTACAGCAGCTGGAACACAAACAATAACTGGTGCAGGTAATACAGTTCGTTGGTTCAGAATTCAAACTACAACTGCAAATACTATTTTACTTTCAACCACTGGAGGTTCTTCAAATATTTATTTAGGAAATGGTGCTGGTGGAGGAATTACACTATTAGATGGTTCAATATTAAACATGAATGGAAACGATTTTCAATTGTTCAATACAACATCAATTGGATCAGCAGCTTTCATTATGACAACTGGAACAATTTCTACAACCTCTGCCACAGATTTTACTATAGAAAGAACTGTTTCTGGTGCGTTAGGTACTTTACGTTTTACAACGGGAGCTAACACCATTGGTAACTTAACTTTAAACCATACAGGTACCACCACCAATACCTTAACAATTGGTAACGCTTTAAATGTTACAGGTGTAATTGCAGTAACAGATGGCACATTGGCTTCAGGTGGTAATATCACTTTAAAATCAACAGCTGCTGGAACTGCAAGTATTGCAGCAATGGGAGCTGGAGGAAGTATTACAGGTAATGTAACTGTTGAAAGATATATTCCATCTTCAACAAGAAGATACCGCTTTTTATCAAGCCCTGTAACTACAACTGTGGCAGATTGGAGAGGTGAAATATTTATAACAGGTGGTGGTGTAAGTTCAGAATATACAAGTGTTGGTACAAATAATGTTAAATCAAATGGATTAGATTGGACATTATCTGGAGTACCTTCTATGTTTGGTTATACAGAAAATATTAGTAGTGGTGGATTAAACACCCGTTGGGAAGCTATTACAAGTGGAAATACTTCATTAACTGCTGGTAAAGGATATAGGGTATTTATCAGAGGTGATAGAAGTAATGCTGGTGTTTTAGACAATACTGTTACATCTCAATCTGCGGTTACCATTACTTCAACTGGTGCTTTAAATACAGGAAACCAAACTTTACCTGTTACATATAATGGCTCAACTGCTAACGATGGTTGGAATTTAGTAGGTAATCCTTACGCTTCAACAATTGATTGGAATGCTTCATCGGGTTGGACAAAAACAAATGTAAATGGAACTATTTATATATACAATCCAAGCACCAATACTTATGGAACTTGGGATGGTGCAACCGGTACAAATAATGTTACACAGAATATTTCTTCAGGTCAAGCATTTTTTGTAAGAACTAATGATGTTATCCCTGTATTAAGTTGTACAGAAGCAGTTAAAGTAACCACTGCAGGTGCTGCAATATTTAAAACAGACCCAGAAAATACATTAAGAGTTAGTTTAGCTAAAAATGCTACCAATAGTGATGAAACAATAATTCGTTTTATGGATGGTAAATTAGACGAATTTAATGATAATGATGATGTAAGAAAATTCATTAATTCAGAAGTAAATGTTTCTAGTAATTTTGGATTAGATAAATATGCTTCTGTTAATTACTTAAATCCTGCAAGTTTAACTAATTCATTAGTTAAATTAAGTGCTTGGGTTGACGAAAATGGAACTTACAAATTAAACTTTGCTGGTGTAAATTCATTTGCTACTACTCCTTATGTATTATTAAAAGATAAGTTTTTAAATAAATTGGTTGATTTAAAAAACAATGCTGAATACCAATTTACCATTACTGATGATGCCAAGACTAAAGATGACAATCGTTTTGAAGTAATTTTTAGTAATAACTCAACAAGTATTGAAAATATTTCAAATACTTCATCTACCCTTTCAGTTTATCCTAATCCTGCAACTGATGTATTGAATATTTCGGTAAGCAACGGTACTAAAGTAAACAATGTAAACATTTATAATGTATCGGGTAAATTAGTAACTACTGCTAAAGTTACTGCTAACCAAATTAACATTAGCGAATTAAATAATGGTGTTTATTTTATAGAAGTATTAACTGAAAACGGAAAATTAACCACCAAATTTGTAAAATAGTTAGTTATATAATAGCACGTCATTGCGAGGAACAAAGCAATCCCACAGTAAGATTGCTTAGTACCTCGCAATGACGAACTAAGAAACAATTAATAACAATAAAACAATAAATAAAAAAAAAATAAAAATCTTAAATCAAGCTAAAAGCATGAAAAATATAACAAAAATATTACTAGCAGTTGCCATTACAGTAAGTTTAACATTGGCAGCCAATGCACAACCAGGTAGTACTGGGGGTTTTGATGATGAACCACAGGATGTACCAGTAGATGGTGGCATTACTTTACTTGCAATAGCAGGTGCAGCTTATGGTTATAAAAAACTAAAGGCTAAAAAATAGTTGATAACAATAGCCCATAGTTAATGGATTATTTGTACTCAGGGTTGGTTGCCTATAGCTATTGGCAAGCAAACACTGACAATTATTTAGAATAAAAAAAAAATTTAAAAATAAGACTGTTATCTATATATTTGGTGACAGTCTTTTCAATATTTTTATAATAAAATAAAATGATAAAAACCGAAACATTAAACCATACAAAACCAACCAAAAAATCATTGTTTTTTAGAGATTTTGCGGTATCAGCTTTAATGCTTGGTTTGTTAATGTCATTTTCAAAATTGGTTAAGTTTGTGGTTCTTTTAATACAAGATTTAGTGAGCCTTTCAAATGCTTTTGACAATGAATTAGAAGCCATTGAACGCGGTTCAAAATATATTGTTAGAACCAAAACAGGGAGCCATTGGGAAGTGAGCAATGAATTAAATAATACGGCAGAAGCATTAAATAATCAAATATCCAGTAGTCAAATAAGCATTGCATTATTTTTATTTTTCTCATTAGTAGCTTTTGTTATTTTATATTTTGCATTAGATTTTTTAATAGAATATACCAATAAGTTTAAACCTTGGAGTATCATATTACTACTTAGTACTTTTGTAAGCAGTGTTTTTTATTTAGAGTTTACCGATTTATATTATTCAGGCAATGGTTATGCTTTTATGTTTACAGCAACTATTAGTATTGTAACTGGTATACTTTTAGTTGGTTATTCATTAATTTTTCCTAATTACCGTCCTGTAGCAGAAGATTAAATAAGAGCCATTCTTATTATATTTTGTTTTAAAAAATACTTAAACACTCCATTTTTACTTAAAAATGGGGTGTTTTTTTTTTATATTTTATTTAAATAAAAAAAAATTAATTACATACCTTTGGTTTTAAAAAAATTATGAAACTTTCTCGTAAAACATTCGTTAAATCGGCAGCTTTAATATCGGGTGCAGCTTATGGTTACAAAAAATTAAAAGCTAAGAAATAAAATACAATTGAGAATGGATAATTGAGAATGGATAATTGAGAATTGAGAATGGATAATTGAGAATGGATAATTGAGAATGGATAATTGAGAATGGATAATTGAAACGCACACTTCGGCTCCGCTCAGTGACCGTTTCCAAAACGTGCACTTCGGTTCCGCTCAGTGATCGTTTCGTCTGTAGTCGTTGAGTGAAGTGGTCGTTGAGCGGAGTCGAAACGCGCACTTCTCTTTGCCGGTGTTTAGCGAAAAACCGATTATGGACGTAACAATTGAATGGCTTATTAACCGTCTGACGCATGGCAGCGCTAAGGCTAATTAAGCGTCTGACGGTAATTTTTGCCGTTGTTGTGTTATAGCGAAGCGACACCAACAACCAAATAAGAAATAACTCCAAAGGGTTTAATCTTAATAGCCCCCGAATGAAATTCGGTGTTTAAGATATAGAAAAACATAACGAAAACCCCAATTTTTTTTTAATTAAAATAATAATAGGATAATATTACTAATTGTATATTTGCAAGTTAATTTTAAGGAATGATTTATAAAGCTACTACAGTAATTTTCTTTTTCTTTGTATCATTCAATTTATTTTCTCAAAATTGTATTGGTGGTTCAAGTTCAGGAAATTTGCCAACCAAATGTTTTGAAATAGAAAGTATTTTGGTAGATGCTTGTAGTTCGGTAGAAGGGGAAGATGAAATGATAAGATTGCGAATTGGTCCAAACCCATTGGCTTTAAATTCTATTAACACAGTAATATGGCAAACAGTAAACACTTGGTTGGGCTTTTGTAATATAACGGGTGCTACTTTAAATAAAATAAATACATTAAATAATAGCATTAGCGCGGCAGGTAACTGTGGTCGTTTTATTCCAGTTAGCCCCGGGGGAACTATACCTGCTTATGCCAAAGTACTTTTTATAACCAGTACCGATTTTAGCACTACTGCTCATAGCTTTTCTGGATTAACCGATACCATGTATGTAATAATACAATGTGCAGGTAATACTGGAGGTCATTTTACCAATGGTAGTAATGTGGCTCGTACATTTATAATGCGTGCCGGCACTTGTGGCGATACTGTAAACTGGAATTCGGTTAATTTAATTGGGGGAAATGGAGCTGCTGTTGATTTTACTTTTTCTGGTGTTCCAACCTATGTTAATAATGGTTGCGCAATTCCTAGTCAAACTTTTAGTGTTGATGCAGGAACTGCTAACCCATCTTATTGTAATGGTTCAAATGTTCCATTAGGTGGAACAGTATCTGGAACCAATTGTTATGTATGGCGAGCAAGTGATACTGCAACGGGTAATTTTATTGATTCAACTAATTTACTCACTTCGTTTACCATAAAGCCAGGCTATGTGGGTGCTGTTAAATTGTATTTGTTTGCCAAATCGAATTGTACCATTAAAAGAGATTCAATAATGTTTAATGCCATTGCCTCATCAGGAGTTTTAAATGCGGGGCGCGATACGGCTTTGTGTAATTCTGTTAGTTTTCAACCAAATGCATCAACAACAGCCACAGGAACCTTAGCTTGGACAGAAGATGGAGCGGGTTCGTTAAGTGCTTCCAATATATTAAATCCAATTTATACTCCAACTTTACTTGATATTGGAATTGTAAATTTGTTTTTAACCCAAACTACTTCATGCGGAATATTAAGAGATACGGTTAGAATTAATTATTCCAATAAAGCCAATCCTAATTTTACCTTAAGCGATAGTTTGTTTTGTTATAACAACGTGCCCATTAATATTAATTTATCTCCAACTGTTGTTGGTGGTGTATTTAGCAGTAATATTGGTTCAATAACAGGTAATGTGCATACTTTTAATGCTGTTGGCAATTTTGTAATCATGTATAAAATTGGAACAGGCAGTTGTGCTGATTCGCTTAGTAAACCAGTAATTGTTTATTCGCAAGTAAACCCTGGCTTTACCATAGCCGATACCCTAGTTTGTAAAGATGAACCACTGGTAGCATTAAATCCAACTCAATCTGGTGGAGTATTTAGCGGAATAAGAGTAAGTGCAAATTATTTTAATCCAGATACAGTAGGTGTTTTTCAAATTAAATACAAGTTAGCCAATGGAACTTGCAAAGATTCATTAACCAAAACCATTGAAGTTAAAGCAAAACCAAATGCTAATTTTACTTTTTATAAAAATAACTTTTGTTTAAATGATAGTGCGGTAACATTATTACCAATTCAAACAGGAGGTGTTTTTAGCGGGATTAATGTATTAGGAAATAAGTTTACTCCAAATTCAGTAGGGTTGTTTACAATTAAATATTTAATAAGCAATAGCACTTGTGCAGATTCAACTTTTGAGACGTTTACAGTGTATGCCAGACCCAATGCAGCCTTTACTTTAAGCGATACATTGGTTTGCATAGGTTCGCCTAATATTTCATTAACACCTAACCAAGCCGGTGGTGTTTTTTCTGGAACAAATGTTACAGGTGCCCTGTTTAGTCCTATTAATACGGGTTTATTCCCTATTAAATATATTATTAGTAACAGCTATTGTGTTGATTCAACAATAAATAATATTACAGTACTACCTAAACCTGATGCTTCATTTACCACTTCTGACTCCATTTTTTGTTTAAACGATCCAATTGGTGTATTCACGCCATTACAAGTTGGAGGAAATTTTATTGGAAATTATGTAACCGCAAATACTTTTTCGCCAAATTCAGTTGGTAGTTTTATTGTTAAACACTTGGTTGTAAATGGAAGTTGTGCAGACAGTAGTTTTAAAACCATGCAAGTTAATAGCAAACCTACTGCTAATTTTAGTTTTAGTCCCACTAATGGATTAGTAGGCGATACCATACAATTTACCTATACAGGAAATGGAGCTACAAGTTATTTATGGCAATTTGGCGATAATAATAAAACTACAAGCACGTTAAAAGATCCGTTTATATTATATAATAGTGATAAGGTTTACAATGTATGGCTTAAAGTTATGAATAGTGATGGTTGCGAAGACTCAATACAAAAGAATGTAACTATAAAGGAAAAGGAAAATTTGTTTGTACCCAATGTTTTTACTCCACAAGGCGATGGCATAAATGATTATTTTACTACTATTTCATATGGAATTGAAAAAATAAACATGAAAATATTTAATAGATGGGGTGGTTTAATTTTTGAAACAAATAATATTTCACAAGGTTGGGATGGAACTTATAATGGGAATGCATGTTCTATTGGCGTATATTTTTATATCATTGAGGCAGTTTCATTTAGTAAAAAAGAATATAACATACATGGAACTGTTACTTTACTTCGTTAAATTGAATATTAAATAAATTCATTTAATTTTAAAAAATACATACATTTGATTTTTAAAAAAATGTATGAAACTATCACGCAAAAATTTCGTTAAATCGGCTGCTTTATTAACAAGTACAACTTTGCTAAATACCAATAAAGTAGAAGCAGCAATCAATTCGATTTTACAAAAAATAGAAAACGATTTTTCATTGCCTGGTTTGGGTTACGATTTTGCTGCTTTAGAGCCATTTATTGATAAACTTACCATGGAAATTCATTATACAAAGCACCACCAAGCGTATGTAAATAAACTGAATGAAGCCAAAAGTAAAATTCCTAACTGGAAGTATAAAAAGGTAGAAGATGTATTAGTGAATTTAAATAATTTACCTAAAGAATTTCAAACGCCTATTAGAAATAATGCAGGTGGACATTATAATCATTCTTTGTTTTGGAGTTTGCTAAAAACAAATACGTCCCCATCAGAAAAAGTGTTAAAAGCAATTAATACAAATTTTGAAAGTTTAGAAAACTTTAAACAATTATTTACAAAAGCTGCAATTGGAACTTTTGGTAGTGGTTGGGTTTGGTTAATTAATCAAAATGGAAAACTAAAAATTGTATCAACTCCCAACCAAGACAATCCGTTAATGAAAGGCACAGTGAAAGAACTAGGCTCACCAATAATTGCTTTAGATGTGTGGGAACATGCCTATTACTTAAAATACCAAA
>CAMCEM010000091.1 GCA_945873755.1 Chitinophaga pinensis
ATTTTAATTAAAAATTCACCTTCTTCATTGTGGGTTTCCATATTGATTGGAGTTCTAAAATCGCGTTCACAAAAAGGTGAATGTTCTAAAAACTGACCATATTTATTTCTGTATCTTTCAGGCGTTTCAATGGGTCCGCGCGATTCAACAATGAGTATTCTATTGTCGTTTGTTTCAAAATTTATTTGATAAACAGTACCTCTAGGAATAATAATATAATCGCCATACGAAAATGAAATATTCCCATACATCGTTTTTATTTCACCATTGCCTTTATGAATAAAAAGCATTTCATCGGCATCGGCATTTTTAAAAAAATATTTATTTGTCCCTTCTATTGGCGCAGCTACTCCAATGGTCATGTCGTCATTCACAAATAAGGTTTTTCTACTTTCTAAATAATCATTAGCTGGCTTAGCATTAAAACTTTGATAGCTTCTATTTTGCAAATTATCTTCAATAGCAATTTCAGGTTTTACGTAATAAGGAATTCCTTTTTCTTTTACACGTGTTGGAGGATTTATATGGTAAACCAATGACGACATTCCAGAAAAACCTTCTGTTCCAAACAATTCTTCGTGGTATAAATTTCCATTAGGTTGACGAAAAACTGTATGGCGTTTTTCAGGTATTGTACCTACCTGTTTATATATTGGCATAGCTTTGAAATTGTATTTTCAAAACTATTTTTATTGCTAAATTATAACCACGACAACCATCAATCAAATGAATGATTTTACAAATTAATTATATTGACTTCAATCAATATTATACCAATACTTAGCTCAAAATAGTACAAAGTATATTTTGAGTTTAGTATTGTAAATGCCGAGAGAGTTTCTGTTTTGTATAAAAAATGCAAAGCAATTATTTTATTTATACAGAATCTGTTTTGGCATTATTTGTTTTAGATGCTAAAATTAAAATGCCATTTCCATTGGTTTTATTTGTATTAAAATCAATAATCATTAATAAAAGGATTATTGGAAACAAAAAAAGTAAAGCTAAAAATGAAACAATTTTTATTGAAAAATTTGCTGAAATAATTAAAGTTGTACAACTGTTAAGTAGCTCGTGGCTTAGTTTACCTGCCCAGCCATAAGTGTATGTCTTCGAAATTATGTTAAAACCAACAGTATTTAATTTTAATAAAATCTCGTTTTCGGTATATACCCTTTTTCGGTTATTTATACTTTCGTACTGATTGTATTTATTAAAAATATAAGGATAAAATTGGGTTATAAAATTCCCGTTTATTGGAACATATAATAAAAATCTTCCTCCGTTATTTAAACTTTTATAAATATTTAAAAGTGCTATATCATCGTTTTTTAAATATTGAAATACACCAACTGACAATGCTAAATCAGCTTTAATTAAATTTTGCTCTTTTTCTAAATCAACACAAATAGATGTTAGATTTTTAAATTTAAAAGCATCACAAAACTCTTTATTATAAATATTATTATCGAGTGCTATAAAAGATGATTTTTTATAATGGCTACAAAATGGAATAATATATTGCGCTTCGCCACAACCAAAATCAATAGCAGTAAAGCTATCCTTTGAATTTTTTAATACATTTTTCCAACTTTTTATTACATACCATTTTCTAAGTTGAACTAAATAATTAAAAAAATAAATTAAGTAAATTAAACTCGGGAATCGAATTAAAATTTTGGGATATTTATAGTTTAATAAATAAGTTAATTCTTTTTTCAATTATACTTTTATTAAAAAAATTACCTATTAAACTTTAATCGCTTGCCTTTTTCACTTTCATTAAAAATACCGTTGTGATAAGTTAAATGACCGCTAACAATAGTGGTATCAATGCTCGATTTAAAGGTATAGCCTTCAAATGGACTCCAATTACATTTATATAAAATATTGTCTTTAGTTACCGTTTCAGGTTTATTCATATCTACCAAAACTAAATCAGCCCAAAAACCTTCCCTAATAAAACCACGTCTGTCAATATCGAACAAAATAGCTGGGTTGTGACACATTTTTTGAACCACATTTTCTAAAGTTATTTTTCCTTGTAAACTACATTCAATCATGGCTTGCAAACTGTGTTGAATTAAAGGTCCTCCACTTGGTGCATTAACGTATGATTGTTCTTTTTCAGCAATAGTATGAGGTGCATGGTCGGTAGCAATAACATCAATTCTATTGTCATTTACAGCTTTCCAAATAGCATCTCTGTCTTCAGCAGTTTTTACCGCAGGATTCCATTTTATATAATTTCCTTTGGTTTCGTAATCGGCATCACTGAACCATAAATGATGAATGCATGCTTCGGAAGTAATTCGTTTTTCGCTTAAAGGAATATTATTTTCAAATAAATCTAATTCCTCTTTGGTACTAATGTGCAAAACATGTAAACGTGTATTGTATTTTTTGGCCAATTGCACCGCATAACTTGATGATAAATAACACGCTTCTCTACTTCTAATTAAAGGATGATGTTTTGCTGTTAAATTATCGCCAAATTCGGCTTTAAATTTTGCTGCATTTTCTTTAACCAAAGGGTCGTACTCGCAATGAGTTGTTATAATAGTTTTAACTTGGCTAAAAATATTTTCAAGCGCAATGGGGTCGTCCACCAACATATCGCCTGTGCTACTTCCCATAAATATTTTTATACCACAAACATTGTTTTCATCTACTTTTAGCAATTCAGCTAAATTGGTATTGGTAGTACCCATATAAAAAGAGTAATTAGCCAATGAAACCTCGGCAGCACGCGTATATTTTTGTTCTAATAATTCGTAATTAGTGGCACTTGGAACCGTATTTGGCATTTCCATGTAAGTAGTGCAACCACCTGCTACTGCTGCTTTTGCTTCGGTATAAAGCTCGCCTTTGTGAGTTAAACCTGGCTCTCTAAAATGAACTTGATCGTCAATAACGCCAGGCAATAAATATTTACCAGTTGCGTCAATTATTACATCGGCAGGCATGGCAATGGCATTGGTATCAATTTTTTCAATGAAGCCATTTTTTATCAATACGTCAGCGCCAAAAATTTTGCCTTCGTTTACTAATGTTGCATTGCGTATAAGAATTGTTTGCATTTTTTTTAAAGTTATCATGTTTATGTCGCTACAATAAAACAACTTAATGGGTGAAAAAAATATTGAATATTCATTTCGTTACTGAAAATAGTTTTTCCCAAATTCCTTCATTTTTCAAGTTTGAGGTTAAATTACTTAAGGTTTCATATTTATCAATTGCACCATAAGACTGCTCTTCATCACCTATAATAAAGCAAATAGTTTTCTTGCAATCAAAACGTTTTAAAGTTTTCTCTACAAATATCGACTTTGAAGTTGTAATTAAAAAAGGTGTTGTTTGATTTACTTCATCATCATTATCAAAGTTAGTTTTTTTACTTACTTCAAATGTGTCATATTTCAATATTACTTTATCTTTATGAATTATGTATTTTCCCTTGTAATATGAATCATCATCCATACAATAAGATATATGTACAAAGTTACTATCGTTTATAAATAATATGTTATCTGAACAACAATCGCATCCAGCATCAATTTCACATTTAATACTGTCAAACCTTGGTCCGAAAAAATAAACTTTTCCTGTAAGCTTAAACTTTGAAAAAATTAAAGCGTCTTTAGATTTGTTTTCATTATTTGTATTTGAGCATGAAAAACTTAAAACAACCATTAAAAACAAAATTATAATAGTTGCCGTTGTTGGTGTTTTAGCACAGCGAAACCAACAACAAATCGAAGTAAAACTAACCTTAAAACTATACATCAAAATTTACTAATTAAAAGAATCGTTCATTCAAACTAATCTGTTGTAGTTATTCTATTTTTGTTTAAATATTCTTTAAATTGTTCAAAGGTCATTTTTTCAGTTTCCTTGGCAATTTTTTCTTTAATTTCCCTAAATACTTTAACAGTATCAAAAGTTTTTTCTTTTTTAATTATCGTTTTCATTATATACAATTTCTTTAGGTGAACGTATGTCAAGTTGAATATAACCGTTTTTCAAATTTACTGCATTATATCCTCTTATTCTAAAAACATTTACAATATGTTTAAAGTTCCAACTTACTAAATAATCTACTTTATTTATTGTAGCTGTAGCTATATGGCGGCAGTCGTCAGCACTTGTTTTTCCAACTACTTTTTCTTCTAAATATTTTTCAGCTAATAAAAATGCTTCCTCGTTTACTTTAACAAATTCTGTATTTTCTTTTGGAAAATTAATAAAATAATCCCTAACATGTGGAGGAGCATTTTTTAATTCGGCCTCGGAAAGGTCTGAAAAAACACAAATGATTTGACCAAGTTTTACTTTTTCAAACAATAAAGTTGAAATTTCTTCAAACTCTTCGTCAAAAACTCCTCCAAAAACGGATGTATCGAAATATAACCTCGGTATCATTTTAAACTTTTATTATAAACCTAATCAATAGTTGCTATCACTTTCAACTCAATAGCAATGGGTGTTGGTAAACAAATAATTTGAATGGTGGTTCTGCAAGGTTGACTATCTTTAAAATATTCAGCCCAAAGTTGGTTGTAAGTTTTAAAATCATCTTTCATATTGGTTAAAAATACAGTTACATCTATTATTTTATCCCAACTGCTTCCGGCATCTTCCAAAATGTATTTTATATTCTGAAAAACTGAATGACATTGCGTTGCAATGTCGTAACTAACAATATTTCCATTTTCATCTAACTCAACTCCCGGAATTTTTTTAGTTCCTTTTTCTCTAGGGCCAACTCCTGAAAGAAATAATAAATTTCCTACACGTTTAGCATGTGGGTACAAACCAACTGGTTCTGGTGCTTTTGATGAATGTATGGTTTCCATAATAGTTAAATTGTTAAATTGTTAAATTGATGAATTGTTTTTTAAATAGTTCTTGTTACCTATTGTCGATTGTTATTAATTTACTTCGCACTTTTGTCATTCCGCATTCCGAAATTTTATTACTTCTTCCACTCTAAACTCTCTATTAACCTAAGCATATCTATTTTTAAAAATGCTAAAACTGGTGCTATTGAATCTTGGTTGGTAGTTGAATTAAAATACAATGAACCTCTTAAAAAATGCTTTGTACTATCCGTTATAAAAAATTGAGCATTGGTAGCTGTGCTTCCATCTAACTCATAAAATATTCCATTTTTACCTGGTTTCGAAATATAATTTTCAATAATTTCATCAGCTTTCATGGTGTGTTTATAAACCATCATACGGCTATCGTTTAGCAATTTAAATAATGAATCTCGGTTATAAATAGTTTTATAACTTAAATGTAAGGTTGCGTTAAAGTTTTTATATTGAACATTATACCAACAAGGTTCTGCGTTTGGATATTTATCTATTTCAACAGTGGCATATTCTGGAACATCCATGGTGTAATTACACGGATTAATTGACTTATAATAATTCTTTTTGGGTAAATCTATTCGTTGATAGCCTTTTGGTTTTGGAATCATGACTTCATTAGCACATGAAAAAAAAACTACAATAAAAATGATACCCAATTTTAACTTCATTACTATCTTTCAATTATTACTTTTAATCTCTTAATTCTTCTTTTGTCAACCGCTTCTATTTTAAAAGTAATTGGATGAAATTTAATCTCTTGATTTTGCTTAGGCATATTTCCATTTAATTCTAAAATTAAGCCAGCTAAAGTATCCGCTTCGTTTCTAACTTCATCAAAAAAATCAGGATTTAACTCCATGTATTTACAAGCATCGTTTATTAGCATTTTAGCTTCAAACACAAAAGTGTTGTCATCAAGTTTGCTGTAATAAATTTCATCTTCATCAAATTCATCATTTATTTCTCCAAATACTTCTTCTAAAATGTCTTCCATTGTAACCAAACCACTGGTTCCACCAAATTCATCAACAACTATTGCAATGTGGGTTCTTTTATTCTGAAAATCTTTTAATAGGTCATCTATTTTTTTCGATTCTGGAACATAAAAAGCGGGTCTAATTAATGTTTGCCATTTAAAATCAATTCCTTTGTTTATATGTGGCAACACATCTTTAATAGACAAAACACCTTTGATTTCATCTAAACTTTCCTCATAAACTGGAATTCTTGAATAACCCAACTCATCAATTAATTGCAATAATTCTTCAAAATTCGATTCAATATCAATAGCAGATATATCGGGCCTTTGACACATTATTTCTGTAACATTGGTATTCACAAAATTTACAATTCCTTTTAATATCGATTTTTCTTGTTTTGGGGCATCAGTTTCCGAAGTAATATCTATGGCATGGCTTAACTCATCAACACTTAAAATGTGACCTCTTTTTGTAACTCTTTTATCAATAATTGATGTTGAATTTTCTAAAAGAAAAACCAAAGGTTTAAACAATTTATACATGTAAAACATAAAAACTGCAACATATGCCGAAACCTTTGCGTTGTTTTGAACTGCATATATTTTTGGAATTACCTCTCCAAATAAAACGAGCATAAATGTTACAAAAATTACTTCAGTTAAAAAACCGAATAATGGATTATTTTCAAAATCAAAAATGGTGGTAAGGAATACAGTTGAAACCATTACCATTGCTACATTTATAAAAGTATTACCTATTAAAATAGTAGCTAATAATTTTTTAGGATGGCTTATTAAATAACTAATTGCATTTGACGATGCATTTTCTTTTTCTGTTAAATCTTCTATTTGCGATTTGTTCAAAGAAAATAAAGCGTTTTCAGAACCTGAAAACAAAGCTGATAATATTATTAATAACATTATTGCAACTAAACTTCCTAGTATAGTTGGTAAGTCAGACGAATGAATGTCATTGTTTAAATATGATAGTAATAAAATTTTAAAATTAAGCGGGGGTTCCATTAATTTTCGTGTTTTAATTTATTTGCAATTATAAATAAAATAAATTCCAAAAACACTTAACTATTTGAATGTTCAAACTATTTTTCCTAACAAGTGTTAGTTTATTAAATTTATAATATTAAAATAATATAAATATTTATTTATTTTTGTTTCCTTTTTATAAAATCAAATCTTCAATGAATTCATCTATAGATAAAGAATTAGAATCAGTAGTAATACGTTTTGCTGGCGACAGTGGTGATGGAATGCAATTAACTGGTACTCAATTTACAAATGCTGCCGCTTTATTTGGCAACGATTTAGCAACTTTCCCCGATTTTCCTGCCGAAATTAGAGCACCAATAGGAACATTAGCTGGTGTTTCTGGTTTTCAAATACATTTTGGTTCCACTAAAATTAATACTCCTGGCGACATGAGCGATGTTTTAGTTGTAATGAACGTAGCTGCTTTAAAAGCAAACTTAAAAGGATTAGTTAAAGGTGGAGTTATAATCGCAAATTCCGATGGTTTTGATTCGAAAAACATGCGTTTGGCAAATGTGCCTGAAGATAAAAACCCTTTAACCGATGGCTCGCTTGCCGATTACGATTTAAAAATAATTGATGTAACTAAAATTACAAGAACCGCGCTGGCTGACAGTGGTTTAGGAACAAAAGAAATTGACCGATGCAAAAATATGTTTGTATTAGGTTTAATTTATTGGATGTACCACAGAAGCATGGATAGTTCTATTGAGTTTATTACCTCTAAATTTAAAAAGAATGAAGCTGTAATGAACGCCAATTTAAAGATTTTACAAGTTGGCTGGAGTTACGGAGAAACTACCGAAATGTTTGCCAACCGCTTTAAAATTGCTCCAGCTAAAATGAAAGCTGGTGTATACAGAAGCATTATGGGCAACCAAGCTGCTGCATTGGGTTTAATTTCTGCATCAGTCAAATCTGGCTTATCGTTGTTTTATGGTACTTACCCTATTACTCCTGCTTCCGATATTTTACACGAACTTTCTAAGTACAAAAATTATAATATAAAAACTTTTCAGGCCGAAGATGAAATAGCCGCTATATGTTCTGCAATTGGTGCTTCATTTGGTGGAAGTTTGGCTATAACAGGTTCTTCTGGACCAGGAATTGCTTTAAAAGGAGAAGCAATTGGCTTGGCTACTATGTTGGAATTACCATTGGTAATTGTTAATGTGCAACGCGCTGGTCCAAGTACTGGCTTACCAACTAAAACCGAACAAGCCGATTTAATGCAAGCTTATTTTGGCAGAAATGGTGAATGTCCATTGGTTATTGTTGCTGCTCAATCGCCTGTTGATTGTTTTAACATGGCATTTGAAGCATGTAGAATTGCTTTAGAACACATGATTCCAGTTTTCTTTTTAAGCGATGGATATATTGCTAATGGTTCGGAACCTTGGTTGTTTCCTCAATCAAAAGATTTACAAGAAATAAAAGTTGAGTTTACTCCTGAAAGAAAAAATAATGATGATAAGTTTATGCCTTACCTGCGTGATGAAAAATTATCGCGCCCATGGGCATTGCCAGGAACTAAAGGCTTAGAGCATAGAATTGGTGGTTTGGAAAAACAAAATATTACTGGAAATATTAGTTACGACCCTAATAATCATGAAGAAATGGTACTTTTACGTCAGGAAAAAGTAGATAGAGTTGCTGATTATATTCCTTTACAAACAATGGATAACGGACCAGAAACTGGTGATTTATTAATACTTGGTTGGGGTGGTACTTATGGTGCATTAAAAACTGCAACTTCCATTTTACGTGGTGAAGGATTAAATGTATCGCATGCTCATATTCGTTATATCAATCCATTTCCTAAAAACTTAGGCGAAATTTTAAAAGGGTTTAAAACAGTTGTTGTTCCTGAGTTAAATAACGGACAATTAGTTAAAATTATTAGAGATAAATATTTTATAGATGCCATTCCGTATAATAAAATTCAAGGTATGCCATTTATGAGCACTGAAGTAGTTAATAAAATAAAAGAAATTTTAGCGTAGGGATTTGAATTTTGAATAAATAAAAAGATATGAATGCTTTAGAATTTTCAACCGTAATAGAACACGGCCAAATTACATTACCTGATGAGTATAAATCATTAGAAAACAATTTGGTTCGGGTTATTATTTTGTCAGACAATGAATTAAAACCAAATTCTAAAGAACAATTGAAGGAAGCTTTTATTTCACTCAAAAATGTAATTTCATTGGCTAAAATTGAAAACGCAATTGATTGGCAAAAAAGTATAAGAGATGATTGGGAATAAAGTAGTTTTAGATTCAAATATATTAATACTTGCTTCCAAACAAGAATTAGACATTAGTAAACTGCTTTCTTCATACGAAAAATTTTATGTTTCAATTGTAACTTACATTGAGGTATTGGGATATAAAAACATGAGTAATGAAGAAATTAATATTATTAAAATGTTCTTTAATAATATTGAAATTATTGACGTTGATTTTGAAATAGCAAAAATTGTTATTACTTATAAAACTCAAGTTATAAAAAAAATAAAATTGCCTGATGCAATTATTTTGGCAACGGCTAAACATTTAGGTGGAGTTTTATTAACTAGAAATACTGTTGATTTTACAAACATTGATGAAAAAGTAAAAATAGAAAATATTTAAAATTTAGTATCCGAAAAACATGGAAACAGTAATAGAAAAATTAACATCGAAAGATTTTGCATCAGACCAAGAAGTGCGCTGGTGCCCGGGTTGTGGCGATTACAGTATATTAAAACAAGTGCAAACTATTTTGCCTGATTTAGGTCGTCCAAAAGAGGAGTTTGTATTTATTTCAGGAATTGGTTGTTCAAGCCGTTTTCCATATTACATGGATACATTTGGCATGCACAGTATTCATGGAAGAGCTACTGCAATTGCAACAGGACTAAAAGCTACTCGCCCCGAACTTTCCGTTTGGATTATAACAGGTGATGGCGATTCGATGAGTATTGGTGGAAATCATTTCATACACATGTTGCGCAGAAACCCGGATGTAAATGTTTTGTTGTTTAACAATCAAATATATGGATTAACCAAAGGGCAGTATTCACCAACTAGCGAGCAAGGTAAAGTTACCAAATCTACTCCAATGGGAAGTGTTGATTATCCTTTTAATCCAATTGCATTATCGTTAGGTGCTGATGCAACTTTTGTGGCAAGAACAATGGATAGAGACCCAAAACACCAACAAGCAGTTATAAAAAGAGGGTATGATCATAAAGGAACTTCATTGGTTGAAATTTATCAAAACTGCAATGTTTTTAACGATGGTGCTTTTGAAGTTTATACCGAAAAAAGTAGTAAAAAAGAAAATATTTTATTAATGGAAAATGGAAAACCATTAATATTTGGAGCAAATGATGACAAAGGAATTATGTTGGATGGTTTTAAACCAATCATTGTTAACTTAGCTGATGTATCTGCTAACGATTTATGGATTCACGATGAAACTGATTTGGTAAAAGCAACTATTCTTTCTCGCTTTTACGATGATCCAACTCATCCAGACCATAAACCTCGACCGTTTGGAGTATTTTATGTAAATAATAATAAAAATACTTTCGATGAATTATTTAATGCTCAAATGGACCTTGCTATGAGCAATGGAATGGGCGATTTAGATAAACTAATTGCAGGACGTGAAACTTGGGTGGTTAACTAATAAAGATAAAAAAAGCTGATTATTGAATTCAATAATCAGCTTTTTTTTATTTACAACAACTCATTGGCTAAATTAGCCAACTCGCTTCTTTCGCCTCTTTCTAAAGTAATGTGGGCATACATTGCATTGTCTTTTACCCTATCCATTAAATAAGAAAGTCCGTTTGATTGAGAATCTAAATAAGGTGTATCTATTTGGTGAATATCGCCAGTAAAAATTATTTTAGTCCCTTCTCCTGCCCTAGTTATAATAGTTCTTACTTCTAATGGAGTTAAATTTTGAGCTTCATCAATAATAAAAATAATATTTGATAAACTTCTACCACGAATATATGCCAATGGTGAAATAACAATTTTTTCATTATTTACCATTTCAGTAATTTTTTGATATTCTTTATCCGTTTCCTTCCATTGGTTTTGAATCATTTTTAAATTATCCCAAAGTGGTTCCATGTAAGGGTTAATTTTCGATTTAATATCTCCAGGTAAATAACCAATATCTCTATTACCTAATGGAATAATTGGTCTTGCTAAATATATTTGTCTGTAATCCGATCGTTGGTGTAATGCACCTGCTAAAGCCAAAAGTGTTTTTCCAGTTCCAGCCATTCCTTGAATAGACACTAAACTTATTTTAGGATTTAAAACTGCATTTAAAGCAAAAGCTTGTTCAGCATTTCTAGGTTTTATTCCATGTCCGTTTTGTTTATCAACCCTTTGCATACTTTCTGTCAATGCATCGTAATGACATAGAACTGAATTTTTTTCGTTTTTAAGTATAAAATATTGATTGGCTTTCGGCTTATTTTTCATTACAAATTCGTAATGAATAAAACCTTTGGCATATATTTCATCAATTATATTCGATTTTACTTTTTCAATAATTGAGTTCCCAGTATAAAGTCCTTCTAAATCTTTAATCTTCCCTGTTTCGTAATCTTCAGCGTGTAAATTTATTGATTTAGCTTTTAAACGTAAGTTTACATCTTTTGTAATTAAAATTACTTTGCAATCAGGATTTTCCTCCTTCATTACAGTTGCAGCATTTATAATTTTATGATCTGCTTTTCGTTCTCCAAAAATTATTTGAGCATCAATACCTTTAGGCTTTTCGTTCATTATAACCTTAAACTTACCACGTTTTGGTCCGTTTATTGGCATCCAATCTTGTATGGTATATTGACCTGAAAGTTTATCTAAATACCTAATAAACTCTCGAGCTTCGAAGTTTATGGTATCATTGCCTTTTTTAAAATTATCTAATTCTTCTAAAACAGTTATTGGAATTGCAACATTGTGTTCTTGAAAATTTTTAATTGCATTATGGTCAAATAAAATGACAGAAGTATCTAAAACAAATATTTTTTTTTGTAAGGGTTTTATTGGTGTGGTGATTTTTTTAACTGCAATTTTTTTCGCAGCTTTTTTAATAACTATTTTCTTCGCCATGTTTATTGTAGTATAAAATTATTTAAATCAAAA
>CAMCEM010000092.1 GCA_945873755.1 Chitinophaga pinensis
CATGAGTTATTAAATTCATTAAAAACAAATAAACCAAAAGTGTTTTTAACTTTAGGCGCAGGCGATATAGATTTATTGATTAAACCAATTAAAGAAATACTTGAAAATTAGTCAATAAATGAAATGGATAAGTGAAAATAAAATAAATAAACTTAAAAAAATAGGCATTGTTTTTTTATGGGTGCTGCTTTGTAGTGGGTTAATTATTTTAATTTCAATTACCAATAACGAAGAAAAAGAATTAGTTACTAAAAAAGTTATCATTCAAATTTATCCTGAATATATTGAGTTTTTAAACCGAAAAAAAGTAATTAAAACCATTACCAATAATGGAAATATAAACGATTTAACAAGTAAAAAAATAACAGCCTTAAATACAAGCGGTTTAGAAAAAGCATTAACTAAAAATAATTTTATAGAAGAAGCCAAAGTCTACAACGATTTAAACGGAAATGTTTATATTAAATTAGTTCAAAGAGTACCAATTTTAAGAATTTATAGAGGCAATGGAGTAAATTATTATATTGATAAGTATGGAGTAAAGTTTCAAACATCTGATAATTTTACAGCACATGTTCCAATTGCCAATGGCAATATTTTTGAAAGGTTTAATCCTGGCGATACAGTGTATAGTTTTGTAGCAAATGAACTACTGAAAATAGCCTCTTATGTTGATAAACAAATGTTTTGGAAGGCACAGATAGAACAGATATTTGTAACAAGGGATAATGAGTTTATATTAATTCCAAAAATTGGTAATCATAAAATAATTTTAGGTGATGCCAATGACTTGGAAATAAAGTTTGATAAGTTGTTTGTTTTTTATAAAGAGGGTTTAAGCAGAGTGGGCTGGAATAAATATGCAACAATTGATATCAGGTTTGACAAACAAGTTGTATGTAAATAAAAAAAGAATTTTTTCAAAAAAAATAACAAAATGCAAGTTCAAGAATTAAAAATTGTAGTAGGTTTAGATATTGGAACAACCAAAGTTTGTGCTATTGTTGGTACTAAAAACGAACATGGTAAAATAGATATTTTGGGTATGGGAAAAGCAGAAAGTCTTGGCGTTATTAGAGGCGAAGTACGCAATATTGATAAAACTGTAAAAGCAATTGTTGAAGCCATTGAAAAAGCAAAAGAAAGTGTAAGCCAAAACCCTCATTCTAAAATTAGCAGAATTGATATTTCATCGGTTCACGTTGGTATTGCAGGGCAACATATAAAAAGTTTACAACATAAAAATAGCATTAGTCGCACCAATACCGATGATGAAATTACCCGCGAAGATGTAGAGCGTTTAATAAAAGATACCCATAATTTAGCATTGCCTCCAGGCGATAAAATTATTCATGTTTTACCACAAGAATTTACTGTTGATGATATAGTTGATGTTACAGAACCAATAGGTATGACAGGCGTTCGTTTATCGAGCAATTTTCATATTATAACTGGTCATATTGAAGCTATAAAAAACATTAATAAATCGGTTGTAAGAGCAAATTTAACTGTTGCAGGTTTAATATTAGAACCAATTTCAAGTGCTGATGCAGTTTTGGCTTATGAAGAAATGGAAGCCGGTGTATGCTTAGTTGATATTGGTGGTGGAACTACCGATGTTGCTATCTTTAAAAATGGCATTATTCGCCATACTGCTGTTATTCCTTTTGGAGGAAATATCATTACTGAAGACATTACAGAAGGTTGTCAAGTTTTACGCAATCAAGCAGAGTTGTTAAAAACAAAATTTGGTTCAGCATTGGCCGAGGAAAATAAAGAAAATGAATTGGTTTCAATTCCAAGTTTTAAAGGAAGAGCGCCAAAAGAAGTTTCATTGAAAAATTTAGCATTGGTTATACAAGCGCGTGTTGAAGAAATTTTTGAAGAAGTATTGTTTCAAATAAAATCATCGGGTTTAGAGAAAAAGTTAAATGCTGGTATTGTAATTACTGGTGGTGGTTCTCAATTAAAACATTTATCTATGTTGGTAGAGCTAGTTACTGGAATGGATGCTAGAATTGGTTATGCCAATGAGCATTTAGGTAAAACACATATTGAGGAAATTAAAAGCCCTATGTATGCAACTGCTGTGGGTTTAGTAATTAAAGGTTTTGAAAACGAAAACTCTTTAAACGATTTAAAAGAAGAAAACGAACCTGAAAATAAGAAATCATCAAAATTAACCAAAGGAATTTTTAAAGGATTAGTTGAAAAATATAATAACTGGATGTTTAATGATGAAGATATGAAAGACTTTTAATGTCTTTTTATCAAAAATAAATAAGGAAACACGCTGAAATATTTTTTTATTTTTAGCACAATAAATAATACAATGGAATCAAAAATGAGATTTAATTTACCTAAAGAAAAATCATCTATTATAAAAGTTATAGGTGTTGGTGGAGGAGGAGGAAATGCAGTTAACCATATGCACGACCAAGGAATAAAGGGTGTTGATTTTATAATATGTAATACCGATTTACAAGCTTTGGAAGCAAGTCCAATTGCTAATAAAATTCAATTAGGTGCTGGCTTAACTCAAGGTTTAGGTGCAGGTGCTAATCCCGAAGTGGGAAAGAAAGCTGCAATGGAAGCCATTGAAGATATTATTGACATGCTTGGTGTAAATACTAAAATGTTATTTATAACAGCTGGTATGGGAGGTGGAACTGGAACTGGTGCAGCTCCAATTATAGCTAAAACTGCTAGGGAAATGGATATTTTAACGGTAGGAATTGTTACTACTCCATTTAATTTTGAAGGTAAAAAAAGAAAAACTTTTGCCGATGAAGGATTAGAAAATTTAAAGCGTTCAGTTGATTGTTTGCTAATAATTAGCAACGATAAAATTAAAGAAATGTATGGCAATTTGGCTTTACGCGAAGCATTTGGTTATGCCAACAATATTTTAACAACTGCTGCAAAAGGTATTGCTGAAATAATTACTCAACCGGGTTACATAAATGTTGATTTTGAAGATGTAAAAACGGTAATGAAACAAAGTGGTGTTGCATTAATGGGCAGCGCAATGGCTGAAGGGGAAGACAGAGCAATAATGGCTGTAAAAGGTGCGCTTGCATCTCCATTATTAAACGATAATCAAATTGTAGGAGCTAAAAATATTTTATTAAATATTTCATTTGGAACCGAAGAATTATTGATGGAGGAATTTGATCAAATTTCATCATATATTCAGCAGGAAAGTGGTTTAACAGCAGAACTAATTTTAGGAACCAGTTACGATGAAAGTTTAGGAACTAAAATTTCTGTTACGTTAATAGCTACTGGTTTTGAAAGCAAGCCTCTCGAAAATAAAATTATAGTTGGAACTACTGCAACTTTCGAAGAAAATAAAAATATTGTGGTAACTAATTCATTAAATAACGAAACCAATTCTGTTGTTGATATAAAGCCTGTTATCGATAATGTAAATACTAATTTAACCAATAAAACAAATATCACAATTGAAACCAATATCGACAAACCAATAATTATAAATTTATTGGATAATGAAGAAGTGGAGTTAGATAATGATATTAAGAATGAATTGGGTTTTGAACTAAAAGTGGATGCAATAAAAATTGAAGAAACAACTGACATTAGTAGTATAAATTTAAAAATTGATGAATCGTTTTTAAATTTTGAGAACAAGGAAGCTGAAGAAGAAATAACATTTAATTATTCTCAAACTAAGGTTACAGAATACGACAATGCAATAATTCCTAAAATGTATCAATTGAATGAAGACATGGAAAATTCAGAACAAGAAAAAAAAATTGAACGCCAAATTCAACGCATTAAAGAGTTGAAAAATTTAAATATAACTATAAATAACCCTCAAGGGTTACGCGATTTAGAAAAAGAGCCAGCATATTTAAGGCGCAATAAAAAATTGGATGATGTGCCACATAGTTCGGAACAAAAAATTTCTCGTTTAAGTTTATTTGAAGACTTAAATAGTGGTCGTTCTGAAATTAAAACCAACAATTCTTTTTTACACGATAATGTAGATTAGTAAATATTAAATAAATTTTAAAAGCCCATTACAATAATTTGCAATGGGCTTTATTTTATTTTTACATTAATAAAAAAGCTATAAAATATGGAACAAATTAACAAAAGAGTAGTGTTAGTTACAGGCGCAACAGGTGGACTTGGAATAGCTATGTGCAAAAAACTGTATGATGACGGTTACAAAGTAATTGGCAATTACCATACGTAGAGCAAAGCAATTGTTTGGCAACAAAAATTGAAAGAGGAAGGATATGATATTAGTATTTTTTATGGCGATGTATCGGATTTTGAATCGTGTGGAAGTATGATTGAAAAAATTACTGCCGAAATTGGGCCCATAGAAATTATAGTAAACAATGCGGGTATAACGCGTGATGGAGGATTTAGAAAAATGACTTACGAAAATTGGAGAGCAGTAATAAGTACTAACCTTGACAGTGTTTTTAATTGCACCCGCCATGTTATAAACAGCATGATTGATAATGGATGGGGAAGGGTAATTAATATTTCATCTGTAAATGGACAAAGAGGACAATTTGGACAAGCAAACTACTCTGCTGCCAAAGCAGGAGTTCATGGTTTTACTAAAACTTTGGCTATGGAAGTTGCCAATAAAGGAGTTACTGTAAATACCATTTCGCCAGGATATATTGGCACCGATATGGTTATGGCTGTAAAAGAAGAAATTCGTAACCAAATTATTGCACAAATACCTGTTGGCAGGTTAGGTGGAACTGATGAAGTAGCCCATTTAGTTTCGTTTTTAGCTTCAGATAATGCTAGTTTTATAACAGGTGCTAACTTAAGTATTAATGGTGGTCAGCATGTGTATTAAGTGCTAAATTTACTTGTTTATTTTTTTTTGTAATTTTTGAAAATCGGGTTAACAAAAATATCGTAAATCAAAAACGAAACTAAGATTATGACTAAAGTAAAATTCCAATATTCGTTTATTAAGGCAGACTTTGGTTTAAACAAATTGAATAACAAAGCAAAAACAGCGCAAATTATTACTATTAAGTTTTTTGGAATTAAAAGGTTTTTCATGCAATATTTTTTTTGTAAAAACGAAAATAATAAACTTATCTCAATTCTTTAAAAAAATCTTTTAATAAAACAGAACAATCATTTTCTAAAACACCTTTTATTATTTCGGTTTTAGGGTGCAATTTATTTCCTGCTTGTAAAAAACCTCTTTTTTCATCGCTTGCACCGTATACTACTTTTCCAATTTGGCTCCAAAACAAAGCTCCTCCACACATTACACAAGGTTCCAAGGTTACATAAAGGGTGCATTCGTTTAAGTATTTTGCTCCTAAATAATTGGCTGCAGCAGTAATGGCTTGCATTTCGGCATGGGCTGTAACGTCATTCAACATTTCGGTTAGGTTATAACCCTTGCCTATAACTGTGTTATTACAAACTATCACTGCTCCAACTGGTATTTCCCCTTCATCACAAGCTTTTTGTGCTTCTTTTAAAGCCAGTTTCATAAAATATTCATCGGTAAACATATTTTCCATTACAGGTGCAATTTATTTTTTTTAAAATGTTTTAAAATGAGTTTTAAAACTATTCACAATTTAATAATAACTATTCAATAATTTGAAAAATATTTTTCAATACTTTGCTTCTTTAATTTTAATAAAAAAATGAAAAAGATATTAGTAGCAAATAGAGGCGAAATAGCCATTAGGGTAATGCGAGCTGCAAACGAGTTACACATTAAAACGGTAGCTGTTTATACTTACGAAGACAGATACTCGTTGCACCGATATAAAGCCGATGAAAGTTACCAAATAGGTGATGATTCTGAGCCACTAAAACCATATTTGAATATTGATGAAATTATAAGAATTGCAAAAACTTATGAAGTAGATGCCATACATCCTGGTTACGGATTTTTAAGTGAAAATGCGCAGTTTGCCCAAAGATGCAAGGACGAAGGAATTATTTTTGTGGGTCCAGAACCACAAGTAATGCTTAACTTAGGCGATAAAGTGATGGCTAAAAAAGTAGCCATTGATGCGCAAGTTCCCATCATTGAAGATAGTAAAGTTGATTTAGTTTCAGTTGAAATTGCTATACAAGAAGCTACGAGAATTGGTTTGCCTATAATGATTAAAGCAGCAGCAGGAGGAGGAGGAAGGGGAATGCGTGTTTTAAGAAATATGGATGATTTGCCACAACAATTTAATGAAGCCAAAAACGAAGCACAGGTAGCTTTTGGAGATGGCACCATATTTTTTGAAAAATTTATTGACCAACCCAAGCACATTGAAGTGCAAATAATGGGTGATAATTATGGAAATATTGTCCATTTATTTGAACGCGATTGTTCGGTACAGCGCAGGTTTCAAAAGGTAGTGGAAATGGCACCAAGCCCAAGTTTGAAAAAAGAAACAAAAGAAAAATTGTATGCTTATGCCATTGCCATTTGCCAAAAAGTAAAATATAATAATGTAGGTACTGTAGAGTTTTTAGTAGATAAAGAAGAAAATATATTTTTTATAGAGGTAAATCCACGTATACAAGTGGAACATACCGTTACTGAAGAAATAACAGGTGTAGACATTGTTAAAAACCAAATTTTAATTGCCAACGGTTCAAGGCTCGATTCTGTTGAAATAAATATTAAAAGTCAAAGCGATGTTTCGTACGAAGGGTTTGCTATTCAATGCAGAATTACAACCGAAGATGCTGCCAATAATTTTCAACCCGATTTTGGAACTATAATAGCCTATAGAAATGCGGGCGGACATGGAATACGATTAGATGAAGGAAGCAGTTATCCCGGTGTTAAAATATCACCATTTTTCGATTCACTATTAGTAAAAGTAACTGCCAAAGGGCGTTCATTGCCCGAAACTTGTGAAAGGTTAATTCGTGTGCTTTCTGAATTTAGAATTAGAGGTGTTAAAACAAATATTGCATTTTTAGAAAATGTATTGCGTCACCCAACTTTTATTGAAGGCAAATGCACGGTTAATTTTATACAAGACAATCCAACATTATTTCAATTCAATAAACGAAAAGACAGCGGAACTAAAACACTGCAATATTTAGCCAATATAGTTGTAAATGGAAATGAAGATGTAAAGTACATCAATCCAAATATAAAATTTAGAAATCCTATTATTCCAAATTTTGAAAAATACGAACCCTACCCTAAAGGTACCAAAGATTTATTAAATGATTTAGGAAGACCAAAATTTATTGAGAGTATAAAAAACAACAAACAAATTTTATACACCGATACCACTTTTAGAGATGCACATCAAAGTTTGTTGGCTACCCGAGTGCGTACAATTGATATGCTTAAAATTGCGGAGAGTTATGCCAAAAATCACCCTGAACTATTTAGTTTAGAAATGTGGGGCGGTGCCACTTTTGATGTGGCTTTGCGTTTTTTACATGAAGACCCTTGGCAACGATTACAATTATTGCGTGAAGCCATACCAAATACACTTTTTCAAATGTTAATTAGAGGTGCCAATGCAGTAGGATATACTGCTTACCCCGATAATTTAGTAGAAAAATTCATTGAAAAAAGTTGGGAATACGGCATTGATGTTTTTAGAATTTTTGATTCTTTGAATTGGCTCGATGGAATGAAGGTTTCGATTAACGCCATTAATGAAAGAACCAATGGTATAGCTGAAGCATGTATTTGTTATAGCGGTGATTTTTTAAATAATGAAAAGAATAAAAAATTCAATTTGAATTATTACCTCGATTTAGCAAAAAGATTAGAAGATTCAGGCGCACATATTTTAGGCATAAAAGACATGGCTGGATTGTTAAAACCTTACCAAGCCCAAATACTAATTACAGAACTTAAAAAAAGTATTGATATTCCAATTCACCTTCATACGCACGATACAAGCAGTATACAACCTGCCACTTATTTAAAAGCCATTGAAGCAGGTGTGGATATAGTGGATGTATGCTTGGCAAGTATGAGTGGATTAACCTCGCAACCTAATTTTAATTCAATAGTGGCCATGATGGAAGGCCAAGAAAGAGAATGTAAAATTAACCTATCAAAACTCAATGAATTTAGTAATTATTGGGAAGATGTAAGGGAATGGTATTATCCGTTTGAAAGCGAATTGAAAGCAGGAACTGCCGAAGTATATGATCACGAAATTCCAGGAGGACAATACTCCAACCTTAGGCCACAAGCAAGGGGTTTAGGTTTGGAAGATCAATTTGATAAAATTAAAAAAAATTATGTGGTGGCCAATGAATTGTTTGGCGATATTATTAAAGTAACTCCATCTAGCAAAGTAGTGGGCGATATGGCTTTGTTCATGACATCTAATGGTTATACCAAATTCGATATTTTTGCCAACGGAGGAAGCATTTCTTTTCCTGATAGCGTTATTGGGTTACTTAAGGGCGATTTAGGTCAGCCAGAAGGAGGTTTTCCTAAACCTTTACAAAAACTGGTTTTGAAAGATGTAATTCCATACACAACTAGGCCCAACGAACACATGGAGCCCATTAATTTTGATAAGGCTTTTGAAGCCTTTCAATTAAAATTTGGTAAAGATTATTCCTTCTTAGATTTATTGAGTTACTTGTTTTACCCAAAAGTATTTGAAGAATACGCTGCCCACAGAGAAAAATTTGGAGATGTTTACTACTTTCCTACTACTGCATTTTTTTATGGTTTAAACGCCAATGAAGAAACATTAATTGAATTGGCTCCAGGTAAAAGCATTTTAGTAAAAATGATGTATACCACCCAACCCGATGAACACGGAATAGTAAGTGTATTTTTTAAACTAAACGGACAGACACGAGCCATTGAAGTAAAAAGCAATAATTTTAAAGTAACTATAGCTTCAAACAAAAAAGTAACTAACGACAATGAAATTGGTGCGCCTTTGCAAGGTAAACTTTCAAAAATATTGGTAAATGTAGGAGATGAAATAGAAAAAAATACACCCTTATTTGCCATTGAAGCCATGAAAATGGAAAGCACTGTAGTTGCACCATTTGCAGGTAAAATAAAAGCAATATTATTAAAAGCAGGTAGTTTAGTTGCGCAAGATGATGTAGTTTTGGAATTATAAAATGAAAACATTTTTAAAACATACATTGCTGTTTTTGGGTATTATTTTGTTTGCAAATTGCAATAACCAAAACAATGTTGAAACAACAGATGAACCAATTAACTGCAATAGGTTTTCGAGCAGAGAGAACAGCGAACGCCAATCTTTATCTGCCTATAACGACAGTGTAGTTGTTTTAACTAGGGGAAAAGTAGACAACCAAAATTGGAGTGAGTTTTTGTGTAATAATACGCTTTACCAAGATTTTAAAATAATTAATTGTTTAGAAGGAAAAGAAATTGAAACTTGGCATAAAGACTATTCTATTCATTATGAAAACAAGTGTTTTCAAATAAACTACCACCGAAAAATATCGGTATACAACACCATTAAAAAAGAGTGGGAAGATTTATTGGAAGGTTACGATTACCAAGACAAAATTTATGCAGAAAATGGTAAACTAAAAACTAAAAGAAATTTAATTATAAATCCTGCACCTTATCAGCCAATTGCTTTACAGCTGCTTGACAAACAATACAAAACAGAATTAGAAAACGGGAATTTTAAAAACAGTTATAATTTAAGAAAAAGGTTATTTGAAGCTGCTTTAGGTGGGCATCAATTGTCGAGAAAAAGGTTTTTAGATTTAAAAAACAAATTGCCCGAAAGTGAAAACTTAGATGAGGAAATAAAAATTTTAATGGAATACGAAACCTATTTAAAAAATGGTGGCAAACGAATATTTTTAAATTTGAGTGAGTATGAAGCATTTCAATAAAATTAATTTTATGAAGCGGTTACTTCAATTGGTAATAAGTTTATTATTTTTTATACCACTTGCTTGGTCACAGCCCAATTTAGTTCCGAACCCAAGTTTTGAAAATAAAAAAAAATGTTTAAAAACCTCAGAAAATTATAATTTAGAAAGCTTAAATAATGTGGAGAAGTGGTTCTCGTTAATACCTTATTGGAATTTAAAATATTGGGGCGGTATTTGGCAGTATGGCAAGTGTGTTGGGGGGGTGTATGGGGGTAAAATTCGAAGCACGAAGTACGAAAAACGAACATCGACACTTCGGCTCCGCTCAGTGACCGTTTTTAACGAACAACGGTCAACGAACAACGACACTTCGGCTCCGCTCAGTGACCGTTTTTAACGAACAACGGTCAACGAACAACGACACTTCGGCTCCGCTCAGTGACCGTTTTTAACGAACAACGAACAACGAACAACGGTCAACGAACAACGAACAACGAACAACGGTCAACGAACAACGGTCAACGAACAACGGTCAACGAACAACGGTCAACGAACAACGGTCAACGAACAACTATTTTCCTAAAAACACAGTTTGTGTTGGATATGCAAATTTGCAATTATTACGCTCTATAATATCCATTATTGCCATATTAATTTGTTGTTTTACTTCTATCTTTTTTTCATACAAATTTGATTTTACAAAATAAATTACCAAAATACTTAACGAACTGGTATCAAACTCAGTAAAATTCACATTCATTTCATCGCTCGTATCTTGGTTATTGGCTATGGTATTTTTTATTTCAGATATAATATTCAATATATCTTTCGATTTACTTTCGTAAGTTAATTGCAGTAAAAATTTAACCCTGCGTTCTTCACTTAAACTTATATTGTTTAAAGTTGAATCTACCATTTTTTTATTTGGTACAGTAACTAAACTTCTGTCGTAAGTTCTAACCCTGGTGGTTCTAAAACCAACCCTTTCCACAATTCCTTTTACATCCGAAATTTCAATTTGATCGCCTACTTTAAAAGGTTTATCTAAGTAAATAATAAATGAACCAAAAAGGTTGGCAATGGTATCTTGCGCTGCCAATGCAATTGCCAAACCTCCAATACCTAAACTGGCTATTAATGCAACTATATTTACCTCAAAAGCCAATCGCAGCGTAACAAAAATTGAAATAATAATTAATACAATTTTTGAAAGTTCTTTTACAAAACGAATTAAATCTAGGTTTAAATTTTCATTATCGCTTTCGGTCAATACATAAGCAATAAAATCTACAGCTTTTAAAGTAAGTTTTGTTATAACAACAATTAAGGCTATTTCAAAAACTGCTTCAATAACCCAACGTAAACCAAACTTTTCTATGCTAGCAATTTCCCAGTTTGCAGGAAAATTTAAACGATTAAATGCAGCATAAATAATTATTAAAGATAATAACTGTTCAAATGGAGTTCTTATTAATTCTAAAAACTTATCGTAAAATAAATTATTAGTAATACCCTTAAAAATTCTAAAAGTTTGTTTACTTATAATATTTGCAAACAAACGTTTTAAAATAAATCCCAATAATAAAATTACAAAACAAAGCAGGTATTCCCGCAATGGATTATCTAAGTATTTTATATTTAAAGATTCGTACATCAACTATTATTGTTAGATAATTTTAAATTCATTTAATATGGTAAATATTAAATTTTTTTTCTTAAAGCAGCTACTTCCTTTCTTAAATCCTCTAATTCTTTTAGGATTTCTGATGGAATTTGAGGATTAGCATAATAATAATTATTGCCAAAAATAAATTGTCCTTGTCCATTTTCTGTAGTATTAGTAAATGATAAAGTTTCAGGCAATAAATCTTGAATTGGAATATCAAGTTTTTTGGCCATATGAATCATTTTTTCTAATTCAATACTCGTTTCATTTCTTTCTAATCTAGAATAAGTAGCGGCCGAAACACATAGCAATTCTGCCATGTCTAACTGACTTAATTTTTTATCTTCTCTTATTTTGTACAATTTATGACCAACTGTGATTTTCATAATTGCAATAATAATTTATTTTTGAAATTAAATTCTATTCAAAATTGAATGGAAGTATTCATATTTGATTTGAAGAAATTGATTTCTTTTAAACATTTCCACGTAAGCCAA
>CAMCEM010000093.1 GCA_945873755.1 Chitinophaga pinensis
ATATGCAACTTCATAATATAAATTAAGCAATTAATCATTCACTTCAATTTCTAATTTTAAAATTAAATCAAAAACATAATTATCACTTACATGCTGAAAGTTTTGATTTGGAAAATCTGTCATTGCTTTGATATCTGAATAATATTTAGGATCTGCACCTTCTAAATTATTTAAATCTTCAATTTTTAAAGCAGTTGCAACTAAATCTAATTTTGGGTAGTTAAAAGTACCTTTAACTCCTATACTTTCTTCAATTTTAAAACCCGATTGTTGACACATTTTAACCGTATAAGGAGCACATAAAACAAACAAAGATTTTAAACCAAGTTGAATTGCAATTGAAACACCCACTTTGGTTAAAACTTGGCTTAAACCTCTACCAACTATAAATTTTGCATTCCATAAACCACAAAGTTCACCAGTTCTATTTTTTTTGTAAACATTAATTAAATCAATAATTTTTTCATCCACAACTTTAATGGCATCTTCTAATGGCAAACTAAATTCATCATTCGCAATATGAAGCCTAGCTCCACCATAAACCTCTTCCCCATTTTCGCTTTCAATAACTATTACATAAATATCGGGATTATAAAACCATTCTGTATTTGAAGTAGTTACTTTTACAATGCCATGTTCTAAAAGTACATTTTTATGACCTTCTGCAAATTTTTCGCACGTTTTTTCTTCGTCTATTGCTCTAAAAGCCCTAATTCTTAACATTATACTTTTTTATATCTAAACATTTCATCTAATGGCTTTCTCAACGATCTTAAGCTTGTTTCATTTGAAAGGTGCAATTTAAACATAAAAACACCTGTTTCTGTCTCATTAAATTTCCACAAATTATTAAACTTTTTATATAACTCTTTCAGTTTTTCAGTGTTTTTATCATTAAATGAACTTTCATTTTCTTCTAATATTCGTTGAAACATAAATGTAGATGCCGAAATTGGATGAAATGAAAATCCTAAATTATTAGCCTTTATCCAAACTCTTTGCAATGCACTTCCTGCATTAAAATATGATAATTCATCTTTTTTATTAAAGTAAATTATCCCAATTGCACCTGATTTTTGTACCGATTTCATTGAAATTTTTTTAAACCCATCTCCTAAATTCCATTTTCTTAAATAATCAATTGCATTTTGATCGGTAGCTAATTTCATAGCCGCTTTCTCCCCATTCGATATTTCTAAAGTATCTATATCAATTCCGTCTTTTGTTTCGTTCACCTGTTTTACATTCCATCTTATTTCTTTATTAAATAAATCGTAATGACCTTGAGGTTGTAATATTCTAATTTTATCCGTTGTGGTTACAATATCTGCAACAATTTCTATTTCATTTTCATCATTTATCCATTTTATAAAAGTGTTTTCAAATGCGTTCAATTCTAAGGCTATTTCATTTAAAACACCCATTTCAATAACAACTCTATCATTTAATTTTCTGTTTGTATTTCTGCTATAAATTCCATTTATAAGTTCATCTGCGTTTATATTTATTTCTTCAAATTGAATTATCGCAATTAGTTCTTTGTTTTTGTTTAATGGAAAATATTCTATTTGAGGTTTTAAATTATATGCTGATGATGATATTTTAATATTTTCAATTGCTGCACCAAATGCAATGTATGATCCTAAATCGTTATAATCTAAAAAAGAAAATGAACTGGCTTTTTCGTGAAATAAAAAAAGAGTATTTTTATTCCAAATCCATTTCCAAGGTTGCATATTTCCTCCACTAGGAGCCAAGCAAGCGGCATTCACAATTTCTTTAATCGTTTTTTCATCAACTACCATTGGATCATTAACCAAATGAATAGTTTCAAATATTAAATCCGAAAAGTAATTTAACCCTTTTTCTTTTGGTTCATTTTCTGGATTATAAATTTCCGAGTTTTTTATTAAATCGTTTGGTATTAATTCATCTAAATCAATATAATATCTTCCAGAAGCAGACATTTGATTTAATAAAATCCTTCTACTCACATCGGTTATAATTGCACCTCCCAAAGCTACCGATGATGACAGTTGTGGCCATGAAGTAATCGTTTGTTCTATTTCCATCATGCTGGCTTTTAAACGAGGAGAAATGGAATCGATGCCCACCATAGGCAATATAAAAGGTATTTTTTCTTCGTTGGTTAATCCATTTAATTTATTCAAATCAATATTGCCAACTAATCCATGAAGAATTGGCCTTTCAGGCTCCAAATCAAATCTTTCAATATCTATCATTCCTCTGTCGTTGGTATCCATTAAAACAGGAATTCCCAACTCTTTGGCTTTAATCCTTGCTTTAATTTTCATTTCCAATCCATCACATTCCTCAATGAATATATCGAGCTTACCACCTTTGGTAAAAAAATCATCCATGTTTTCATTTGTTAAACCATCTGGATATAAAATTACTTTTAAAAATGGATCTATTTCAGCTATTTCTCTTGCCGCTATTATTACTTTGGGAATTCCTAAATTAAAAACGCCCGATCTAATTCTATTTAAGTTACTTAACTCCAATGTATCAAAATCGGCCAATCTTATTTCCCCAAAAACCCTTTCAATTGCTAGTGTTATAGCTATGCTTTGCCCAACCGATAAGCCAACAATGCCAATTTTTTTCGAGTGCAATATATCCCTTTCTTCAGGAGTTATTTTGTACTGATTTCTATTGGTTCTTACTAAAATAAATTCTTCTTCGGGAAGTAAATGAACCAACTTATTGCTCCACTCGTAATATACCCAAACACCATAATTATCTATGTTTGTATTACCTAAATATTCATTTATTTTATTTTTATATAATTCATCATTAAATTTTAAAGTTGGATTTAATATTTTAACTAATTCTCTTAATTGACTTTCTATTTCATTAAAAATTTGAGGGTTATAATTTTTAATAATTTCAATTAATTGTAAATTGTTTTTGCTTTTAAATATAATTGTATTGTAATTTAAGTTTGTCATTTTTTTTATTTTAAAATAATTATAAAACTGAATTAAATTTATTTAAATTTGTTCAAATTAATAAAAATAAATTTTTTAATTGTATACCAATTATTAACGAAGACAAATGGAATCTAATAAAAATTTAGAAAAAATTAGTGTAATATACTTGGATGATGAAGAACATAATTTAACAGCATTTAAAGCAACTTTCAGGTATATTTTCGATGTATTTGTAACAACAAGTGCCATTGAGGCAATGAAATTAATTCAGGATAACGATATTCATATAGTTATTTCTGACCAAAGAATGCCTGAAGTTACAGGCGTTGAGTTTTTAAAATCTGTTGTTGAAAAATACCCTCATACTAAACGGATTTTATTAACTGGTTATAGCGACCAAAGTGATACCGTTGATGCCATAAACATTGGTAAAATATCGAAGTTTATTAGTAAACCTTGGGAAGAAAATAATTTATCAACCGTTATACAAGATTTATATAAACAATACTTAGAAGAAAAAGAAATTGCTGAAAAGGCAGAAAAGCTTGAAAAAGTGAGTAAAGAAAGGGACTTATTTAAGTTAGAAAGCAATCAAATAGAATTTATTTTACGTCAAAAACTTTTAGAATAAAAAAAATTCATTCATGGAAAACTCTTTAGAAAATAAAATAAAAGTACTTTATTTAGACGATGAAGTTATAAACTTAATGTCATTTAAAGCTATTTTTAGGCAAAAATTTGAAGTATTTATTACTTCAGACGCTAAAGAAGCAATGAAATTAATTGAAGAAAATAATATTCCTATTGTTATATCTGATCAGCGAATGCCAGATATGTTAGGCACTGAATTTTTGGAGAATGTTTTCCAAAAATTTCCCAAAACCAAAAGAATTTTACTAACAGCCTATTCCGATACTAATGATTTAGTTAAAGCGGTTAATGAATGTAAAATTTCAAAATATTTGGTTAAACCTTGGGACGCAATTTTACTTGAAAACATATTAATAGAATTAAATGATGAATATGTTTTTTTAGAAAACTTGCTTAATAAAGATTAGTTGGGCTAATTAACTTAACCCAACACATGCAATATATCTTCTACTAAATCATCTATATCTTCCACACCCACACTTAATCGCAATAAATTATCAACTACACCAGCGGCTTCGCGTTCTGCTTTAGGAATAGAGGCGTGAGTCATAGTTGCAGGATGGTTAATTAAACTCTCCACTCCACCCAAGCTTTCAGCTAAAGTAAATACTTTAAATCCTGACGCTATTTTAAAGGTATCTTCCAAACTTGCATTTTTCAAAACAATAGATATCATTCCACCAAAATCGCTCATTTGTCTTTTGGCAATATCGTGGTTCGGATGGTTTTCAAAACCTGGCCAATATACTTTTTCTATTTTTGGATGTTTTGCTAATAAATGGGCTATTACTTTTCCGTTTTCGCAATGAGCTTTCATGCGCAGATGCAATGTTTTTAAACCACGCAATACCAAGAAACAATCTTGCGGACCAGGAGTAGCACCACAGCTGTTATTGATAAATGCCAATTGTTCAAACAAAGTATCATCGTTTACAATTAATGCACCCATGATTACATCGCTATGTCCGCCCATGTATTTAGTAGCCGAATGCATAACAATATGTGCGCCTAAATCTAAAGGATTTTGCAAATAGGGTGAAGCAAAAGTATTGTCCACTCCTAAAATTAAATGATGCGCGTTGGCAATGGCTGCACACGCAGCAATATCAACTATTTGCATAGTAGGATTGGTAGGTGTTTCAATCCAAATTAACTTGGTGTTTTCATTGATACTTGCTATAATATTTTGCGCATTATTTAAGTCAATGAAATGAAATTTGATGCCATAATTAGCAAATATTTTAGTGAACATGCGGTAAGTTCCACCATATAAATCGTTGCCCGTTATTACTTCATCGCCTGGTTTTAATAGTTTAACCACTGCATCAATAGCACCCATTCCACTGCTAAAACACAAAGCATGTTTACCATTTTCCAAGGCAGCAATACAACCTTGCAATGCTGTACGTGTTGGATTTTTTCCGCGTGCATAAGCATAACCTTGGTGTTTTCCTGGGCTTTCTTGCCAAAAAGTAGAAGTTTGATAAATAGGAGTCATTACTGCTCCTGTAGTTGGGTCAGGTTCTTGACCAGCATGTATGGCTTTGGTAGCAAATTTCATAGTTGAATGTATGTTATTATTTGGTGACAAACTTAGTTAAATTTTAAATAGTTTAAATTTAACTTTTAGCAGTAAAAATTGAATGTTGGATGTTGAAAAAATTTTATTGAAAATCTTGGAGACGTTTAATTAAACGTCTTTACAAATATAATAGACGTTGCGTGCAACGTCTCTACAGCGAATAAACTAAATCAATGGTATTGAATTTTGATTTCATTCAAATAATTATTGGAAATTGCATAGACGTTTAATTAAACGTCTCTACAACGAATAAACCGTTACCAAAACTTTTGTTCGACACGTTAGTTAACAGGTCGAACGTATGCCCAAATATTTTAGTTTTGATTAAATAAATTTATGGTTTAATTTGTATTTGTTTTAACTTACTGTTCTTCGAGTTAGATAAAAACACTCTTAGCATTTGTAATGAATGTAATTGTTTATTTGCTATTTAAAACCCAAAAAACTATCAATTATAAAAAAGAAAAATGAGAATAATGAAAAACACAAACTTCTTTTCTGCCTTAAAACTCAACACTAAATTGGGTTTTATAATTATGAACGCCACATTGGTATTATTTGCAAATGTTGTATTTGCCCAAACCCCTGAATTGTTTGAGGATAAAGTTTTGATTAATAATATAACTGCTCCTTGGGGCTTTACATTTATTAATAGCAATGAAGTATTATTTACTGAAAAACAAGGGAAACTTTACCGTTATACCATTTCTACAGATTCGCTTCAAGAAATAACTGGTGTGCCTACTGTTTCTGTAAACGGACAAGGAGGTTTACTGGATATTGCTTTACATCCAAATTTTAACAGCAACAATTTTGTTTACCTAACCTACGCAGTTATTGCAACTGGTGGGCAAACAACAGCCTTAGGCAGAGGAAAGTTAGTGGGCAATCAACTTCAAAATTTTACAGAATTATTCCGTGCATTACCAATTCGTAACTCGGGTACTCATTTTGGTAGTCGAATTGTTTTCGATAGAAATAATTTACTCTATATGTCGGTAGGCGATCGTGGAGTGCAAGATAGTGCGCAAAGCAAAAGCAACCATTTTGGCAAAGTATTGCGATTCAATGATGATGGAACTGTTCCTGCAAGCAATCCATTAGTGGGAGTTCCTAATACAAAACCTGAAATATTTTGTTGGGGAAATAGAAATATTCAAGGTATGGCAATGAACCCTGCCACAGGCGAAATATACGCACACGAACATGGCCCTAAAGGTGGAGACGAACTCAATTTGATTAAACCAAACACCAATTACGGTTGGCCTACAGTTACATTTGGCATCAACTACGATGGAACGCCTATAACTCCTGATACAGTTCTTCCTGGAATAGAACGTCCGCTTACTTATTGGGTTCCCTCTATTGCCCCATGTGGAATGACTTTTATTAAAAATGGACAACCAAATAATGAAGCAGATATTTTAATAGGCGCATTGGCAGGCACACATATTCATTGGCTAAAAATGAAAGACGATAAAAGAGTTTCTTCTACAAGAAGTATGAATGGTTATGCTCGATTTCGTGATGTAAGGCAAGCACCTGATGGAAAGATTTATGCCATCACCGAATCTCCAAACCGATTTGTATTATTGCGTTCCAATGTGCCTGTTTTTAATTCGGTAGAGGAAGGAATAGAAGCTTTAAAAGAAAAAGATATTTTGTATCCAAATCCTAGTGTTGGAGAAAGCACTTTAACATTTTATGTGTCAACTAAACAATTTGTTTCAGTAAGAATTTTTAGCACAAATGGCACTTTAATTAAAGAACTAACTGCCCAAACTTTTACCACAGGCAGACATTCTTTGGAAATAGAATCTGAAAAATTATCTCAAGGTTTTTATTACATAGAAGTAGACAAAGGGGGTTCAAAAACGCTTACAAAGTTTATTAAAATGTAGGAATGAAATTTTGCGGTTAATAAGCCTTAAGGTATAATAAATGTATGACTTGCGGTTGGAGTTTTCAACGAACTAAATTTAACTGGTTGGTTAAAAAAAATGTGGGATGCGTGCATAGTCTCTAATTGGTTATTTGTATTTTTAATGGTTTCTGTAGGATTGGATAGAGACGTATAATTAAACGTCTCTACAACGAATAAACCGTTTCCAAAACTTTTGTTCGACCCCTTCGGAGTCGCATGTTTATAGCATAAATTGTTTTTATAAACATACGACCCCGAAGGGGTCGAACTGAAGCGAAAAGATTTTGTTTGTTTTTATAAAAGTTTAATCAAACGTCTTTACAAATATAATAGACGTCTCTACATTTGTTTATTATTTAATTCAAAGGTTTTCTGTTTGAATGTTAAAGACGTTTAATTAAACGTCTCTACAACGAATAAACCGTAACAATTACTTCTAAATATTAGGTCATTTCGAGCGGAGTCGAGAACAGGCTAAAGGTTTTCGACTCCGCTCAAACTGACTTAGTATTCCAATTTTCCAATCAATTGTTTTACCTGTTCGTTTTTGGGATTAATTTTAAAAATTCTTTTCAATAATTTTAAAGACTCAGGTTTATTATTTTCTAAATTATAAACTGCTGCTAGGTTTAACAATGCTTGTTCGTTATCGGGGTTTAGGGTCAATGCTTTGTTGTAATTGGTTTTAGCTGCTACAATATTATTTTGTTTTAAATATGCAAAGCCCAAATTTACATAACTTCCCTCCTGCTTGTTGTTTGTTTTTAAATTATTGTTCAGCAACAAAATGGCTTCACCTAATTTATTCAACATGATTTTAGCTTGCGCCAACTTATCAATAAAATCAATGCTTTGCGGAGAAAGCGACACTGCTTTTTCAAAGAATAATTCTGCTCTTACAAAATCATTTTTACTTAAAAAAGCTTGCCCAACTCGGTAACATAGCCACGCATTGGATTGCTCGTTTACGTTAATAAACGAAGCAATAGCAATAATTCCATCATAATCGTTTTGCAAATACAACAGGTGTATTTTTTCTTCATTCCAATTTGTTTTCGAAGTACTCATTAACTGTTGCGCATTATTTAAAAGCAGTTTATCACCTTCAAATTTCTCTACATAATTAACCAATGCTTTTACATTGGATTGCTCGCTAGTTTGGCTATTATTGATACAATATAACCCTGCAAACTCTTTAATTTTATCAATATCTTTTTGTTTTGATGCACTGATATTGGGTTTCTTTATCCAATGGTCGTGAACGGTTACATGGGGAATATCAATAGTACCTGAACGTGGCATGTGACAATTGCTACAATCATTTTGTTTTACCATTCTGTTTTTCTCCGTTTCGCTACATAAAGTTTGATTGGTATTGGAATGGCATTTGATACACGCATTATTAAATATTTGTGTACCCGTTTTTTTAACACTTACATGCGGATTATGGCAAGTAATACAAGTTAAATTTAAGGTTTCAAAGTTTGTACCAGCCGTATTATTTTGTTTGTTACTTTCTATAAAACATTTACTTAATTGCAATCTTTGTGCATGACTGGCCATAATAAATTCATCGTTTTGGCCTTTGTATTTAGGCATATACACTTCCCAAAAATCGCTTAACACCATGCCTGGTTTAAAATCTTTAAAAGTTTTTCCTTCTTTTAAAATGGCGTTTCCTTGCAAATGGCAACGTTGGCATAAATCAATTTGACGCTCCCAAGGCAATTTTTTTGGATTAACAATGGTGTAATCTATTTCATGAGCAGTATCAACCAAATTACCTGCAAGCTTTTCTTTTAAATGCACTTCACCTGGCCCATGGCAGCGTTCACAATCAATTCCATTTGGAATATTAGTAAATTTATTGGCAGTAAAATCTGTTACACTTGGAAAAGCATTGTGACAACTCATGCACTCAAACTCAACAGTTCGGCTAAAGCGGCTGTTGTTTCCATTTTCAAAGCCTGGTGGTAAATCCCATTTCTTTTCTTGTGTGTACCAAGTTAATGGCAATTGATACACAAATCCATTTATGTTCATTAAATGCGAGTTGGTATGTTGCCCCGAACCAATAATGTAATCAACTTTTTCGGTGCGTTGGTAAACGGTATCTTTACCTTGCATTCTGTATTCCAAAATAAACATATTGTTATTTTTCCAAAATGGATGGTAATACAAGTTCTTTATTTTATCGAAAACTACGTGGTGTTTGGTAAAATCTGCACTCGATTTTTGTTTGGTTGCCAAATCGAAACTTTTACCCATTCCAGTTTCAATGTATGTATTGTATATATCGGCATGGCAGCTTCTGCATTGCTGCATACCCACATATTTTACAGTATCATTATGGTTTAAATACTTGCTGTTGGTTTTGGTATTTGAATCAATTCCACAATAAATTGAAAATGTAATTACTGTAATTACAAATAGAAATACAAATTGAACTAAATACTTTTTTATTGCCATTATTTACTACTTCAAAGAAATAAAATTTAGCAACAAATGCATGAAGTAAAAAAAATAATATTTGTTATTTAAATATATACCTAATACCCGCAAAAGCCCTAATGCCTTGTAAAGGTGCATAGTTATAAGTTGGGTCAAAAGTATATTGATTGGGATTATTAATATTTACTTGTTTATCAAATGGATCGAAAGGACGTATAATTGGGTTTTGAGGAACAAAATTCAATATGTTTTTTAACCCTCCATATAAAGTAAGGTTATGCTTAAACTGTTTGCTTATTTGCACATTTATTATAGCAAACCAAGGCGATGAAGATGGACGAAAATCGTTAGGTAATACTGGTAAAATCATTGGACTGGTTAAGTTTCCAGTAAAATCAATAGTTATACTTTGTTTCTTAAAATGATAGTTAACGCCATAATTTAAAGTTAATGGCGGAGTTTGAATTTGGTTTTGCTTTATTTCATTATTCAAACTATCGTTGTTCATCACAAAAACATCAACCAATGTTAAACCAAAATTGGCTTTCCAATTGTTTTTTAAATTTAAATCGGCACTTAAATTCACTCCCCTATTTACAGCATATCCATTTAAATTATTAAATATTATTTGATTGGCATTTGTTAAATAATCAGGTACAATTCTATTGGTAAAATAAGTATAAAAAAAGTTTGCATCTATGTTTATAAATCCATTTTTAAGCACAATATTTTTAACATAATTAAACGATACATTCCACGATTGTTCGGGCTTAAGTTCATTTAAAATTACTACCTGCCTTGCACCAGTTAATGCTGCATGTTCCTCGCTAAATAAGTTAACAACTCTATAACCATTTCCTAAACTTAACCTAAAAGTATTAAAAACATTGGGCGTATATTTATAATTTAATCGTGGTGAAAATATTTGTCCGTGCACTGAGTTTAAATCGTATCTTAATCCAACTAATAACTTGTTTTTAATATTTATTTTATAATCATCTTGAATAAAAAAACCAGGCAAATAAGTAATACTTGCGCTATTGGTTAAATCAATATTTTGAGTAATGGGAGTATTGTCATCGTAAAAAGTATATCGCAAAGCAGCACCAATTAGCAAGTTATGTTTTTGTGCAATGGTTTTATCATAAGTTAACTGATTGAAAGCAATTATTTGCTTAGCCAAATAAGAAGTAACTCCATACACCGAGTTTTGGTCATGTATATTGAACGAAGAATTTAAAACAACTTTATCTTTAAAATAGGGCAATTGGTAATTACCCAACAATTCTAATCGTTTGGTATAAATGCTTTCACCATAAACACTGTCGCCACCTCTATAACTGGTTTTCCAATTTGTTTGTCCGCCCCAACGGTCTTCGTAAAAAAGCCTTGCAGCAATGTTCGCTGTTTTATTTTCTTTTCTTTCAAAATTGGTTTTGCTAAATAATGAAATGCGTTTTTGTAATGTAATATCGGTAAAACCATCGTTGTTATTGTCCCAAATTTTATCAAAGTAAAAAACATTGGCACTCAACAACGATTGAGTTTTATTATTAATTTTTAATTTATAAGCAAAATCTAAGTTGTTTTCAAAATAGCTGGTAGTGTTAAAATCAAAACTAACTAAAGGTGCTTTAACTGTATTTTTAGTAATAATATTTATTAGCCCACCAACCGCTTCCGAGCCATATAAAGTAGATGCTGGCCCTCGTTGAATTTCAACCCTTTCAATAATAGAATTTGGAATTCCCATTAAACCATAAACTGTTGAAAGTGCGGAAACTATTGGCATTCCATCAATCATAACCATGGTATAAGGGCCTTCCATTCCGTTAATGTGAATATCGCCTGTGTTACATACATTACAGTTTAATTGTGGTCTTACCCCATTAACCATTCCTATGGCTTCAAAAATATTTGATGTTGGGTTTTGCTGAAATAACTTGGGCGAAATAACTTCAACCGATACAGTACTTTCTTTTTTAAAAACTTCTTTTAATGTTCCTGAAATTACTACATCATTTAACGTGTTTTCATTTTCCATTAATTCAATAGTAATTTCATTTTTATTTAACTTAGTTATATTAACTTTTACACCTTTTGTATAATAACCAATTGCTTTAACAGTTAACAAAAATGAATCTTTAGGTAGATTTATCAAATTAAAATTACCTTCATTATCAGTTTGTGTTGCTTTTCTAAATTCTTTAATTGATACTATTGCAAATGAAACAGGTTTGTTTTTACAAATTATTTTTCCTTTTAAATCAATGCTTTGCGCTTGTAATTGACTTATAATTACACAAAGAAATACAATTAAAGACAGTAGTTTTTTCATTTATTAGATTCGCAAATATAATTTGTTAGACTAATCTAAC
>CAMCEM010000094.1 GCA_945873755.1 Chitinophaga pinensis
TAATTACATTATTACAAAATGCTATCTAATAATTGGTGTAGCGTATAGAATTATTCCTTACCCAAGGCTTTCGCAAGTGTCATTCAAAACCTAACATGAGAGTATAAATAAGAAAAGTTTGTAACTTTTTTTTAAAATAATTCAACCAAACCAATTTCATTTAAATTGTTAAGGATATCAATTGATTGGATTTTTTTCAATTTTATTCTTCAATGGTTTGTTGGAATAAAATATAATTTTCTGTATTTGATTCGACACGGCCTGTCCAAACAAAACAATCTTTAGTATATCTATCCTCTTTTATTTCATATATAGCTTTTATTTTTATATTTAATTCTTTTAGCTTGCTATAATCAACTATATATTTAGGACCATTTTGCCAAAAGCCATCCATAAAATTCACACTAAATATGTAGGAGCTGTTTGGTGGAATCTTTTGGGTCCTTGGAAAGTTCGAATCCCATACCCCACAAAAATGTGTTACATGTTGAATTTCTCCACTAGGATATTCAAATTCAAAACTTAATCCCCCAAAACCCCAAGAACAATCTTCTTCCCAAATTCTAACAGTATCAGATGAATAATTTGTCATATTAACGAAAATTTGAAAATTATCTTTTTTATAAAAAATTAGTAATGGATATGGTGCTAATTCAGGAAAATTTTTTGGTATAATTTTGAGTTCTAATTTAGAAATATTTGAAAGCTTATTTTCCTTTGTCTCGTGATTACAAGAATTTAAAAATGTCAAAGTGATTAGTAAAATTAAAATTCTCATAATTGATAAGTATAATAAGCAATGTTATTGTATTTTAGTTAAACAAAAAAGCCCCAAATTTCTTTGAGGCTTTAAGTTTTATACCAATAATTTAACTGGATTTTCCAATAAATCTTTTAAGGTTTGAAGGAAAGCCGAACCAACTGCTCCATCCACCACCCGGTGGTCGCAGCTTAAAGTAACTTTCATCACAGTGGCTACTTTCATTTGTCCATTTTCTACAATCACTGTTTCTTTGCTTCCGCCTACTGCTAAAATACAAGCATCTGGCGCATTAATAATTGCTGTAAATTGGTCTATTCCAAACATGCCTAAATTAGAAATGGTAAAAGTGTTACCTTCAAATTCGGTTGGTTGTAATTTTTTATTTTTAGCTTTATCGGCCAATTGTTTTACTTCTGCACTGATGTGTGAAAGCGATTTATTATCGGCAAATTTTACAACAGGAACTATCAATCCATCTTCAATAGCAACTGCCACACCAATATGAATATGGTGGTTATATCTAATTTTATCGCCTAACCAACTTGAGTTAGCTTTAGGGTTTTTGCGCAATGAAGCAGCAACTGCTTTTACTATAAAATCATTTACCGAAATTTTTACATCACCAGCAGCATTGATGGTTTTGCGTGCAGCATTTACATTGTCCATCACAATTTCCATGGTTAGGAAAAAATGTGGTGCTGTAAACAAACTATCGCTTAACCTGCGCGCAATTACTTTACGCATTTGTGAAACTGGAACTTCATCATAACTTTCAGTTCCAACTATAGCAGGAATTGAAATCATTGGCGCTGCTACTGTATTAGTTGATGTTTGAGCAGCAGGCGTAAATGTTTCCACATCACGTTTTACTATTCGTCCACCATCGCCACTTCCAGCAATTTGATTCAATGAAATGCCTTTTTCTTCTGCTATTTTTTTAGCCAAAGGCGAAGCTTTTACTCTTCCTTCATCATGGGTATTTGCAACTTCTACAGGAGTTGCAGCTATTGATTCATTTGTTGTAGTTACACTTTCTGTTTTTGGTGAATCAGCTTTTGCAGGAGCATCGGCATTGCTTAACAAAGCAGAAATATCTTCTCCTTTTTGACCAACTACAGCTATTAAAGCATCAACAGGAACGCTGCCACCGGCTTCAATGCCAATATGAAGTAAAGTTCCTTTTACAAAATTTTCTAATTCCATGGTAGCTTTATCGGTTTCCACCTCAGCTAAAATATCACCTGGTTTTATGTCATCGCCCACTTTTTTAAGCCATGATACAATAACACCTTCAGTCATTGTATCGCTCATTTTGGGCATGCGGATAGCTTCTGCCATTTATTTTTTTATAATTATATTAATTGTTGCGAAAATAACATTTGCCTTGATATATACCAATGGTAAATAAATTTGTGAAAAATTATTCTAATTTTATTAAAAAAACTTTGCTTCAATTATATTTTCCATCACTGGCTAAGTTTTATATAGGTTCCGTAGATTGCAATTGACGTCAACTTAAGTATTGTCAAAAGTTAAGTTCCGGAGGAACGACCATACGGTAGCCCCGAATGAAATTCGGGGTAAAATGAATAAATAAACACAACGAAAACCTCAAAATCTTTGCGAAAGCCTCTGGCTTTCGCAAAGATTTTGAGGTTTTCGTGGAGAAGGTTCGGTTCGTTTTTTTTTCAACGGGTTAAAACCCGTTGCTACCGTAAGGTCGTTCCTCTGGAACTCTAATGTTTATAAACGTTTCCTATCTTTAAACTTAAATTAAGTTGACGCCAATGCTCAGATAGCGCAGAGAACCGCTGAAATATCTGCGAATATCTGTGCAATCTGCGGGAAATAAATTGAACAAGTTTTAAATTAAACTGTTAGTAAACTACAACCTCTTATGTCACTGTAATCAAGTCTTCCAAGCACTTCAAATTGCCCTTTATTGTTTTGTTTTCCAATATCTTGTGTTTGAATAAAACAACATGAATTGATGTTAGCCAAATCAATTATATTGATAACCCCACTTTTATTTTCATTTACAAAACTAAATGGATCTGTATTGTCACTAATTTTTACTTTCATCCAAGGTGGGCATTCAAATAATCCATCGCCATTGCTGTATGCTTGACTTAATAATTCTGTCATGCCATATTCCGAATGAATTTTATTTACACCAAAACCATTTTGTAGTATTTCATGAATTTCTGAACGGATCATTTCTTTTTTTCTGCCTTTCATTCCGCCAGTTTCTATCACTATCAATTCAGGAAAATTCACTTGAAATTCTTCGGCAAAATCCAATAATCCAAAGGTAGCGCCTAATAAAATTGTTTTATGCTTTTTGTTGTTCAACTCTTTCAAAACTTCGAATAAATCAGCATGATTGTGCAAATAAAAATTACTTAAAGGATGTTTACTTGTTTTAATTAATTCATCACACATCATAATCAATGAAGAACCATTTCGTTCCAAATAAGAGGGAAGTAATGCTAAAAAACAGTAATCTTTTATGGGACCATAAAAAATTTCGAATGCTTTAAAAAATGAATTTTTATAAATAGATATGTCAGTTACAAAGTGTTTGCTTTCGCCTTGTCCGCTAGTGCTACTGCTGGTAAATATTATTTCTTCATTGGCCGTGCCACAAATAATTTTTTTCGATTTAAAAAATTGAATGGGTAAAAAAGGAATTTGTGTAATATTTAATATACTTTGTTTGTCTTCAATTTTATTATGTTTGCAATATTGATTGTATAATTTATTATTGTCGAATTGATAAGCAAATGCTTGTAATGTTAGTTCATCAAAATTTTTTAAATTTGAATTAAAAATGTTATTTATAAAATCGTTAGTTTTAAACATTAATTATAAGCTTGTAGTTGGCGTTTTTTGTATATTATTTTTAGTTCAAAGCTGCAAAGAAAGAGAAATTTATTCTAACATTCCGCAAATAGAATATAAAACCGCTTACTTACTACAAAATGGGGGAAAAGATTCATTATTAAAGCTTGTTTTTACCTTTAAAGATGGAGATGGAGATATAGGTTTAACCAATGCTGATACACTTTTTCCATTCAATCCAAAGTTTGATTCAATATCAGGAATTTCGTTAAATAAATATTATTTTAACTGTTATGTTTCTTATAAAGAAAAAATAGAGGGAACTTTTTACAACTATATTCCTGTAGGTACAACCGATACTTTTGAGTACAACTATAGAATACAAAACTTAACACCCGAAGGAAGACATAAAGCTATAAGAGGCGATATTGAGTTAGATATAAATATTTCTCCAAGTCAAAGAATATCTTTTTTTAATACTGATACAGTTATTTATGGCGTTTATATTTTTGATAGACAATTAAACAAGAGTAACATAATAGAAACGCCCCCAATTATTTGGAGGCGTTAATCAATTTTATTTTTTAAAAGTCATCATCTTCATCATCTTCATCGTCAAAGTCTTCAAAAGTTGCTGGTTCTTTAACATCAATTACATCATCATCATCGTCATCTAAATTTAAATCATCATCTTCTTCGATGATTAAATCGTCATCATCAAAATCGTCATCATCATCATCTGCTAGCTTTTTAGCAGCTTTTGGAAAAGAGTTTAAACTGTCGGCACTTCTTGCCGAAGGTGTTGCAATTGATTTGGCAGTTACTGAATTAATTTTCATGAGTAAAAAGTTTTTTTATGGTTAAATTGTTGGTTAATTTTATAATATTAAATATCAATTTTGTTTGGCAAATAAATTAACCCTTTTGTTAAAATCAAAATTAATTATTTATTTTTTTACATATTTTTTTATTGTTTTTATTAAAAATATAACAAGTGCCTATTTTTGTATTGTTTTTTGCCCTACAAAAATATAATTAATGACCTTAATCAAATAAATTAATTGCTGCCTTAAAAGTGTTGCAATGTGCATCAACAATGTCGGCTATTTTGGGGGAATAACCACCACCCATGGCACAAGCAATTGGTATTTTATTTTCTTTACACAAATTTAGTACAAATAAATCTCTTTTTAAACAACCATTTTTTGTTATTTTTAATTTTCCCAATTTATCAGTTTCCAATATATCAACTCCACACAAGTAAAAAATAAAGTCTGGTTGATGGTTTTTTATAACAATGGGTAAATTTTTATATAATAAAGCCAAATAATCTTCATCATTTATGCCATCGGGTAGTTCAATATCTAAGTCCGAAATTTCTTTATGGAAAGGATAATTATTTCTACCATGCATGCTAAGTGTAAAAACATTTTTATTGTCTTGAAATATTTGGGCAGTTCCATTTCCTTGATGAACATCTAAATCTACAATTAAAATACGTTCTGTTAGTTTATTTTTTAACAAATAATTGGCTGATATAGCCATATCGTTAAGCAAGCAAAAACCTTCGCCTTTATTACTAAAAGCATGATGTGTGCCTCCGGCAATATTTAATGCACATTTGTTTTTTAAAGCATACAAAGCACATTCAATAGTTCCTTGCATAATAGTAATTTCTCTATTTATTAATTCGCCAGATAATGGAAAACCTATTTTTCTCATTTCGCTTTCGGTTAATAATAGTTTTTTCATGCGCTCCCAATAATCAAAAGTATGGGTATTTAAAATATCAATTTCATTGCAAGTTTTTGGTTCAAAAAAATGTTCGTTTGTAACAATTCCTTCATACAAAAGCTGTTTTGGAATTAATTCATATTTAAGCATAGGAAATCTATGCCCATCAGGTAATGAATGTTGGTATATTTCGGAGTAAGCTATTTTAATCATTATACTAAATTACAATACTAAAGAAATAAAAAGCATACAAGTTTTGAAAAAAAAATATATTTTGCCATTGAAAATAAATTATTTTAAACGTGAAAATAGCAGTTTTAAAAGAAACACGCGAAGGCGAAAATAGGGTAGCATTAACTCCCGCAGTTTGTACTCAATTAATGAAACAAGGTTACGAATGTTTGGTGGAAGACAATGCAGGATATAATTCTAACTTTAGCAACGAGGCGTATACAAATGTTGGCTGTAAAATTGTTTCAAAACAAGATGCATTATCTCAAGCTAATATTTTAGCTAAAGTAAATGCACCCAACGATGAAGAAATTAATAGTATGCAAGCTAGTTCGGCTTGCATTTCGTTTTTATATGCAGCCAATAATCCTGAATTAATTCAGAAATTAGCCGCTAAAAATATCAGTGCTTTTAGCATGGATGCCATTCCTCGAATTTCGAGAGCACAAAACATGGATGCCTTAAGTTCTCAAGCTAACTTAGCGGGTTACAAAGCAGTAGTTTTGGGTGCTTCGCAGTTAGGAAAAATATTTCCTTTATTAATGACTTCGGCTGGAACAATTACTCCTTCTAGGGTGTTAATTTATGGTGCTGGTGTAGCAGGATTACAAGCCATTGCAACAGCAAAAAGGTTGGGTGCCATTGTAGAATGTACCGATGTAAGACCAGAAACTAAAGAGCAAATTGAAAGTTTAGGTGGAAAATTTATAGAAGTAAAAGACGCAGAAGCTGCAAAAATAGAAGGCGGATATGCCAAAGAAGTTTCGGCCGATTACTTACAAAAACAAAAAGAAGCAGTGAACAAAAGTTTGTTCATGGCCGATTTGGTTATTACAACAGCTTTAGTAATGGGCAAAAAAGCGCCTGTTTTAATTACTGAAGAACAAGTAAAACAAATGAAATTAGGAGCTGTAATTGTTGATATGGCAGTTGAACAAGGTGGAAATTGTGAATTGAGTGAATTAAATAAAACAGTGGTAAAACATGGCGTAAATTTAGTTGGTCAAAGTAATTTACCAAGTACGTTGCCTCAAAATGCCAGTGAATTATATGCTAAAAACATTCAAAATTTGTTAACTCATTTAGCCACCAAAGATGGTTTTAAATGGGAAATGGACGAAGAAATTACCAAAGGAACTTTGATAACAAAGGATGGAGTGATATTGAAGTAATTTTTTTCAATTTATAGATTTTGAGATTTTGAGATTTATAGATTTAACTATTTAGAAAAAGATGAGTAACGAAAAAATGACGGCAGATATTTTGAAATTAAGAACAAAAAAATTTGCTGTTGAAATAGTTAAGTATTATAGAAATTTACCAAAAACAGAGGAAGCGAAAATTATTGGAAAACAGTTACTGCGTTCTGCAACATCAGTAGCGGCAAATTACAGAGCAGTTTGTAGAGCAAGATCTGATGCTGAGTTTTTTGCTAAGTTAAGTATTGTTGTAGAAGAGGCTGACGAAACTTTATTGTGGTTAGAAATAATAATAGAATCTGAATTATTCAAAGACGACAAAACAAAACAATTATACCAAGAAGCTCTTGAAATATTATCGATCATGGCTGCTTCAAGAAAAACAATGAAATTAAACAAATAATATAAAATCAATAAATCTCTAAATCTCTAAATCACCAAATCACCAAATCAATAAATAATAAATATGCTAGAATTTATCACACAACACATAGAAATGTGCTACCTCATTATCCTTATGATATTTGTAGGTATTGAATTAATTGGCCATGTGCCATCGGTTTTACATACTCCATTAATGAGTGGCGCTAACGCGATTCATGGTGTAGTAATTATTGGTTCTATCATCGTCATGGGACAAGCAGAACATACACTTTCATTGATATTAGGTTTTTTAGCAGTAGTGCTTGGAACCCTGAATGTAGTAGGTGGTTTTGTAGTTACTGATAGAATGCTTGAAATGTTTAAAAAGAAAAAGTAAGGTTTTAAATTCGAATAATTAAATACGAAATTCGAAAAAATAAAAAATATAAACATTGGAAGATGTAACAAATAAGATTTATGACTTAGAAGAAAGAACTTTTCAGTTTGCTATAAAAGTTAGAGTTTTTATTAAAAAACTTCCGAGAAATATAAATAATATAGAAGATGGAAAGCAACTAGTTCGTTCCTCTGGTTCTGTTGGTGCTAATTATATAGAAGCCAATGATAGTTTAGGTGAAAAGGACAAGCTTATGAAAATAAGAATTTGCAGAAAAGAAGCTAAAGAAAGTAAGTATTGGTTACGATTAGTAGATACTGAAAATAATGAAATATTAGAAACAGAAAGAAAAAATTTGATCCAAGAATCACATGAATTGATGTTGATTTTTGGTTCTATTTTAAAGAATTTAACAAAATAAATAATACACAAAACAAACAAATAATTTTTTCGAATTTCGGAATTAGTATTTAGAATTTTATCTAAATTTCTTTCGAATTTCGAATTTTAAATTTCGAATTTATGGAAAACAACATACTACAAATAATCTACTTAATAGGCTCAGTTACATTTATACTTGGCTTAAAATTTTTAGGAAACCCTGCCACTGCGCGTAAGGGTAATTTAATGGCTGCCTTTGGAATGATCATTTCCATATTTGGTACCATATTTTTATATACTACCGAAACAGGTGCTCATTTGAAAAACCTTGAATTTATTTTTGGTGCTTTAATAGTTGGAACTGTGGTGGGTTGGTTAATAGCCAAAAAAGTTCAAATGACTGCCATGCCCGAAATGGTAAGTTTATTTAACGGAATGGGGGGCGCTTGTGCCATGTTAATTTCTGTGATTGAATTCAAACATTTAAGTGAAACCGATATGTCATCGGTAGAACCAGCTCATTTATTAATCATTTTATTAGGCTTAATCATTGGTTCAGTTTCATTTGCTGGAAGTATCATTGCTTGGGGTAAATTAAGTGGAAATGTAAAAGACAAATCTCTGGGAATGCAACAAGTCATCAATATTGGTTTATTATTGGTAATATTGGTACTAACTGCTGTAATGATATTTGGCAACGGTGCTTATACTGCTGAGTTATTCTATGCAGTTTTTGCTTTATCATTATTATACGGAATATTATTTGTGTTGCCAATTGGTGGTGCGGATATGCCAGTAGTAATTTCATTATTGAACTCGTTTACGGGTGTAGCTGCTGCTTGTGGCGGATTTTTATACGACAACAAAGTAATGTTAGTAGGTGGAATTTTAGTTGGATCAGCCGGAACATTATTAACCATTGTAATGTGTAAAGCCATGAATCGTTCTTTATTAAATGTATTAATTGGAAACTTTGGTGGCAATGCCAATGCTGAGGGCGCTGTTCCTTCCAATTTTGAAGGCTCTGTTAAAGAAGTTTCTGCAAGTGATGCAGCTATTTTAATGAAATATGCTAAGAAAGTAATCATTGTTCCTGGATACGGATTAGCGGTTGCGCAAGCACAACATATTGTTCACGATTTAGAATTATTATTAGAAGCCGAAGGTATTGATGTAAAATATGCCATTCATCCTGTTGCCGGACGTATGCCTGGCCACATGAATGTATTGTTGGCCGAAAGTAATGTAAGCTACGATAAGTTAATAGAAATGGAAGAAGTAAATCCTGAATTTGCCACTACCGATGTGGTATTAGTTGTTGGAGCAAACGATGTAGTAAATCCTGCGGCTAAAACCGATCCTACTTCACCCATTTACGGAATGCCAATACTCGATGTAGAAAATGCAGCCAACGTGATTGTAAACAAACGAAGCATGAAAGCTGGTTATGCAGGTATTGAAAACGAATTGTTCTATAAGCCAAAAACCAGTATGTTATTTGGTGATGCCAAAAAAGCCCTGACTCAATTAGTGAGTGAAATTAAGGCTTTGGGGTAATGTGGTATAAGTTTTCAAAACATGCTTTAGAAGAGTTAGAAAATCGTAGTATTTCTATGGAGATTGCTGAAGAAATATTTGAACAATGAAAGTAAGATATGATAAAGAAGTAGATGTAATGAAAATTGTTTTTAGCAACCATAAAATAGCTGAAAGCGATGAAGAGAAACCAGGAGTTATTCTTGATTTTGATGCACAAGGAAATATTGTTTCTATGGAGATTTTAGATGCTTCTAAAAGTATCACAAGTCCACTTTCGGTAGATTATGAAGTGGCCGGAATTGAAAACTAACTTGCTACCAAAAACCAGCATGTTATTTGGTGATGCCAAAAAAGCCTTGACTCAGTTAGTTAGTGAAATCAAGGCTTTGGGGTAAAATTAAATAACATAAAAATATAAACGAAAAGGTTGTCTTAGGTCAACCTTATTTTCTGTTATAAAGACAATCTCTTTTAAAACAAATTATAAATTTTGAATAGATTTTCATTACTTCCCTCCATGAAAAAACTATTTCTTTTTTTAATCTCTTTCATTGCAATAATGCAATCAAATATTGCAAAAGCCGATGAAATAATAGTTCCTCCCGATACTGTTAAAGTGGGTATTTATTTTATTAGTGTACACGATATAGATTTTAGGCAAAAGGAATACACCGTTCGGTTTTGGTTATGGTTTAGGTGTAAAAGCAATGAATTTAAGTTCGACAAAAATGTGGAAGTTCCCAATGCTAAATCGATAGAAAACACCGATAATTATAGTGATACCAGCAATGGCGAAATTTTTACTTTAATGAAAATGAAATGTGTTATGAAGGAATCGTGGCAAGTACACAATTATCCGTTCGATAAACAAAAATTGGAAATACATATTGAAAATTCGCAATTTGATTCACGTAGTTTGGTTTTTGTGGCCGATACTTCAGGCAAACATTTTGACCCTGAATTAACCATTACCGGTTGGGATATAAGCAATGTGATTGTAAAAACAGGTCTTAAAACGTATGAATCTAATTTTGGAGATAAAACTTTAACAGAACCCAAGTCTAATTATGCCTCCTTTACTGTCGATATATTTATGGAACGCAATGCTTGGGGTTTATTTTTTAAATTATTTTTATGCATGTATGTTTCGTTTTTTATTTCGTACATGTGTTTTTTTATTCATGCCGATAGCATGGAAGCCCGCTTTGGTCTGAATGTAGGTTCTCTTTTTGCTGCAGTTGGAAACAAATATATAATAGATTCCATTTTGCCAGAATCATCAACTTTTACTTTGGTTGACTCTTTACATGCACTTACTTTTATTAGTATTTTATTAACCATTATTTTAAGTGTTTATTCTCTAACATTGGCTAATAGTAAGCAATTAAAAAAAGCAAATAAAATTGATAAAAATGCTTCACGAATTTTACTAATTTCATACTTATTGTTTAATATATTTTTCGTAGTTAAGGCTATATTTGGCTAAAGTAATCCTGTTATGTGATTTTTTGGTTTTTTATTAAATTTTAACCTCTCAATTATCAAACCATTTCTTTACAAAATGAAGGTTGTTTTAGCTGCATATTTATTTAAGTTTACCAATTGCTAATTAGCTTATATTAAATCAATGAAAAAGCAGTTATTCTTTTTAGTTCTTACATTTTTTGTTGCAATGCAATGTGTTTCGCAGCAACAAAAAATGTCGGCCCTTACTCAGTATTATTTAAATTCAAATAAATATTTAAGTAAAAATAATGGTTATTTAAAAGCATTAATATTAGTAAAAAACAATATAAATGAAAACAGTTTATTAAACCTTGGAGTAATAATAAATACTAAGGCTGGCAATGTATGGAGTGTACAAATTCCTTATTCAAAACTGCAACAAGTTGCATTAATAAATGAAGTTGATTTTATAGAAACTTCTATTGCAGCGCAACCGCTTATGCGCGATTCGGATTGGGTAGAAACCAAAACAAATTTAGTACACCAAGGCTTTAATTTACCAATGGCTTATAAAGGTAAAAATGTGGTAGTAGGTATAATTGATATTGGTTTTGATTATAACAACCCCAGTTTTTTTGATGAACAAGGTAATTGCAGAATAAAAAGGGTTTGGGAACAAAACAAACTTGGAACTCCTCCAACAGGCTATAATTATGGAAACGAATTAAGTGATGTAAATGCTATTAAAATTGCTGAAACCGATAGAATTTCCGACTCGCATGGAACTATGGTAGCAGGTATTGCAGCAGGAACTGGCATATTGAGTAAAGGAAACATAAATAGGGGAGTTGCACCCGAAGCCGACTTGGTTTTAGTAGGATTAGAATATGGGGAAGAAACTTTTT
>CAMCEM010000095.1 GCA_945873755.1 Chitinophaga pinensis
ATCTTTTTTACCAGTTAGTAAATTATAAAATACATCAACCCTAGTTCCAGGAGTCATGCTTACTGAGTCAACTGTAGTAGTGCCCTGTGAAAATAAATTTGTTGCTATTAAAGCTGTAAATAAAAATGTAAATAATTTTTTTTTCATGTTTGTTTATTGAGTGTGCGAAAGTCGATACACTTGTGAGATAAATAGTATGACCAGAATCAAAAATAATGTAAATGACCGAACTTTTACAAAATTTATTTTAAATGTTGTTTTCTGACAATTATTAGTAACCTATTACTAAAATGTTTAATGCTTACTTTTGTTTTATGAGTTTTAACATTGTTCCTGAAAATTTACAAAACTATTGTGATAAAAACACTTCTGAAGAAAGCATTGAACTAAAAAAACTGGATAGGTATACCAATGCCAATATACTACAGCCCAGAATGATAAGTGGTTTTTTTCAAGGTAGGTTATTAAGTATGATTAGCCACATGATAAAACCAAAATACATTTTAGAAATTGGCACTTACACAGGTTATTCGGCTATTTGCCTTGCCGAAGGATTGCAAGAAAACGGAAAACTAATAACCATAGATGTAAACCCAGAAAATGAAGAATTAGTTTACGATTTCATTAATCAATCAAATAATACAGACAAAATAAAGCATATAATTGGCGATGCTTACCAAATAATTAAAACTCTAAATTACCCATTCGATTTGGTTTTTATTGATGCCGACAAACCCAATTACGATAAATATTATGAACAAGTGCTTCCTTTAATTCCTGTCGGTGCTTTTATTTTGTTAGACAATGTGCTTTGGAGTGGGAAAGTGTTGGATAGTTCATTTATTGAAAACAACAGGGACACAAAAATTTTGCACGATTTAAATAATAAAATTACAGCTGATAACAGGGTTGAAAATATTTTACTGCCTATTAGAGATGGATTGATGTTGGTAAGAAAGCTTTAAGTTTTGCTATTTATATATGTAATAAAACATAAAATATAGCTATTTTACATTTGCCTGCTTATATTTGCAGCTATTATTTAATTAAACATGAGTATTCGTCAGGAAAAATTTGCAGGTATCATACAGCAACATTTGGCCGATATATTTTTAAAAGACAGTGGTTCGTTTAACAATGCATTTATAACCATTAGTAAAGTAGAAATTTCGCCCGATTTAGGTTATGCAAAAGTATTTTTAAGCTTTTTAAATGCTCAAAACAAAACCGAACTGCTTGATTTAATTAACTTTAATAACCGAGAAATTAGACGTAGATTGGCTACTAAAATTAAAAATCAAGCTAGAATTGTACCTGAACTTACTTTTTTTGTTGATGAAAGCTTGGATTACGTTTTTCATATGGAAAAGGTAATGCAAAAAGTAAAAGATGAAGACGAAAAAAAAGGCAAATAAAAATAAAAAATAAACACACTGCATTTATAAATAATGAATTACGATCCAATTAAAAAAGACCTAGGAATAGTTTTTAACAAGTTTACCATTTTACGTAAAATATTTTATTCATTACTCGATTTACTTTTACTTCGCAGTTGGCACATTCACCGTGAGTTAAAAACATGGATTGCAGCCAACCCAAATGCTATTATTTGCGATGCAGGTTCAGGATTTGGACAATACAGTTATTTTTTAGCAAAACACAAAAACAAGTATACCATCGACTCGCTTGATGTAATGGAAAAACAAATTGCCGACTGCAATGAATTTTTTAATAAAGTTGGACTTAACAATGCCAAATTTCAATTTGCTGATTTAACAAAACCATTTGCTACAAACAAATACGATTTAGTGCTTTGTGTGGATGTAATGGAACATATTTTGGAAGATGTGGACGTATTTACCAATTACCACCAAGCAATGAAACCCGGTGCAATGCTTTTAATAAGCACACCAAGCGACCAAGGTGGAAGCGATGTGCACGAAGAAACTGGTGAAAGTTTTATTGGCGAACATGTTCGCGATGGATACCCTGTTGCTGAAATGGCTGAAAAATTAAAAAAAGCAGGTTTCGAAAAAATGGAAATTTTATTTAGCTACGGAAATCCTGGTAAAATAGCTTGGAAGTTGAGTATGAAATACCCCATGTTAATGCTAAATAGCAGCAAAATTTTCTTTTTAATTTTGCCAATTTATTATTTGATTACTTTTCCAATTAGTTTTGTTTTAAACTATTTAGATACAAATATGAAACACGAATCTGGAACTGGATTGATTGTTAAAGCTTGGAAATAAGTTTTATATTAAACTGTTTTATAACTTTAAAATGAAAAATAAATTTAATTTTTCTGTAACAATTTTTCTGTTTTTTTCATTATCCACTTATTGTTTTGGTCAAGAAAGTTACAAGCATTCTTTAACCGTAAACCAGAGCAACACAAAGCCTTAGAAGCATTTACTTTAAAAATTACCGGCTTTTTCCGAAAACACGAAACAGACAATATTGATACATTCATTAAAAATATTTTTGTTACTTAGTTTTATTGCATTTACAAATGCAATAAATGCTCAATCGGCAAGCACAATAGGTTTTTCGTTTGCTTATGGTTCAAGGGTTTTGAACATTGATGATTCATTGAATTTACCAAACGATTCTACATTTTTACGGATAACTGAATTGAAATTTTACATTTCTAATATTCGATTTTTAAAAAATGGGGAAGTAGTTTTAGAAGAGAAAAACAGTTTTCATTTGGTTGATGCCAATCAAATAATTCCCAACCAAATTTTAGTTGAAAACAAACAAAATATAGCTTTTGATGAAATTAAATTTGATTTAGGAATTGACAGTATAACTAATGTTTCAGGTGCAATGGGTGGCGACCTTGACCCAACAAAAGGGATGTATTGGACGTGGCAAAATGGATACATCAATTTTAAATTAGAAGGTACAAGTCAACTTTGCAAAACACGGAACAATGAATTTACATTTCATTTAGGCGGCTATCAGCAACCTTATTATTGTTTACAAACATTGCATTTTAAAACAAATAATTCGAGTACTATGAATTTTAAATTAGATGTTCAGAAAATTTTAAATCAAGTTGATTTGGCAAAAACAAATCATGTGATGTCGCCATGTGAAGAGGCAGTAATACTTTCAAAAATTGTAGCGAACGCTTTTAATCTTTTACAAAATTGAAAAGAAAATTATTCATATTCTCATTACTTTCCTTTGTTATTGTTTCATTTCGTTCTGTAAATGAAATACAATTTGAAGTACCTAATAGTTTTCCAAAACCAGTTTACAATTTTTCGAAAAATCCTTTATCCGAAAATAAAATTCAGTTAGGCAGAGCTCTATTTTACGACCCCATCCTTTCACGAAACAACATGATTTCATGTGCTAGTTGTCATTCACAATTTTCAGCATTTACTCATGTTGACCATGCTTTGAGTCATGGTATTGAAGATAAAAGTGGTTTCCGTAATTCACCTGCATTAATGAATATGGCGTGGCAAAAATCATTTATGAGAGATGGGGCCATTAATCATTTAGATGCTCAATCATTGGCTCCTATAACTAACCCTGTGGAAATGGATGAAAACATTGCGCATGTAGTTGCTAAATTGCAAATAAGTAAATTGTATCCTCAATTATTTTTCAAAGCATTTGGCGATTCAACAATTACTGGAGAACACACCTTAAAAGCAATTTCTCAATTTATGCTCACTTTAGTTTCTGCCAATTCAAAATACGATAGTGTAATGCGAAAGCAATCAGTTTTTAATGAGCAAGAAAATAAAGGATATATTTTATTTAAAAAAAATTGTTCAATGTGCCATACTGAACCCCTTTTTACTAATGATGAGTTTAGAAATAATGGTTTGAAAATTGACACAACGCTGAATGATTATGGCAGATACCGAGTTACAAAAAATAAGGCTGATTCCTTAAAATTCAAAGTACCTACACTGCGCAATATTGAATTTTCGTACCCATACATGCATGATGGCAGGTTTAAAAAACTTTCGCAAGTAATCAATCATTACGCAAATGGAATTGAAAAGAGTAAAACCCTCGCTAACGAATTGCAAAAGCCAATTTTATTAACGGCTAATGAAAAGGTTGACATCATTGCATTTCTTTTAACGCTGTCAGACAAATCATTTCTTTTCAATCCCCAATACTTTTATCCTAAAGAAATATTTTCAGAAGCAACTAAGAATTGAATATTAATAGTCGTATAAACGAAAAATAAAGATACAAGTGGAATTGTTAGAATAAATTACGTTATCCATTCATCACAAATACTTCAAATTATGATTGTCAATTTGTTAACACAAAAAGAAAAACTGTGCTAACAAATTAACTTTTCAAAAAAAAATTTAAATAAAAAACTAACAATTTTTATTTTATAATTTTAAATTCAACTCTTCTATTCCTTGCTCTACCTTCGGCAGTTTTATTATCGGCAATTGGGTTTTTACTTCCAAAACCTTTAGCTATTAATCTTTCTTTCGAAACACCTTCAACAATTAAAAAGTTTTTTATTGCATTTGCTCTACTCGCACTTAGTTTTTCGTTGCTAGCTGGTTTACCTAAATTATCGGTATAGCCACTAATATTTAATTTATATTCTACTTTAACAACTAATAATTGAGCTAATTCACGCAAACTTTCCAACGAACTTTCTTTAATATTCGATGTTCCTGTTTCAAATTCTAAATTACTAAATGCTTCATTTAATACTTTAGTTTCTTCGGGTGTTAAAACAATTGTTTGTACTGGTAAAGGATCAATTACAGCAATAGGACAGCCAGCATTAGTAATAGGGCCAGCTTCATTGGGGCAATTATCTTCAATATCTGATAAACCATCTGCATCCGAATCTGGACAACCGTTCATTTCTTTGCTTCCTTTTAATGTTGGGCATTTATCTAACTTATCAGTAATTCCATCCCCATCTATATCTGGGCATCCAAAAAACATTTTTAAACCTGGAATTAATTTACACGAATCTTGGTAATCAGCAACTCCATCATTGTCAATATCCGGGCAACCGTCTAATTCTTTTTTACCATATTCATCTGGACAAACATCTTCTAAATCAATCACTTTGTCACCATCTGCATCTGGGCAACCTTTTAAATCTATTCTACCTGAATCTAATGGGCAATTGTCTAATTTATCAGTTACGCCATCATGGTCTTTATCGGGGCAACCATTTAGTTTTACTGAACCTGAATCGTTTACACAACTGTCTTTGCCATCGGCCACACAATCATTGTCTTTATCGGGGCAACCTTTTGCGCAAGGTTTACCTGGTATATTTCTACATTCATCTTCATTATCGGTTACACCATCTTTGTCTTTATCAGGGCATCCTTTTAACTCAATTGAACCATATTTATTTTTACACTTATCTATCTTGTTTGGAATTCCATCTCCATCATTGTCATTATTTCTACCAAAATTCCAATTTACTCCAGCTCTAACATTTATAAATTTAGCTTCATCGTATTGCATAACAGCAATTAAGTTATCGCTAAAAAAGTAAGTTTGAAAAGCACCAAGATTTAACGATAATCCAACACCAGCATTGTTAAAAGCTTTATTATAATAAGTACCACTTACTCTTAAATCAATAATAGACCATATTTTTTTGGTAAATGCCAAGCTTAACGCTGGATTAAATGTTTTGTAACCAAAGTTGTTAAAAAAAACAAAATCGAAAGTGTTGTTATAATTAAATGCATATTGAGCACCCAAATATAATTTTGTATTAATATTGGTGGTATATGATGAATTGGATTCTACAGGAACAAATACTTCATTTTGTAACGAATCTAAAAGTTTTTCAAATCTTGTTCCTATTGAATCAAAAGTACTTAAATCTTTAATATCGGCTCCTTTATAGTTAAATTCCTTATCAGCTAAAGTATATGTAACATTGTTTTTATTCCAATTAATAAAACCAAAATCAACTACACTACCCGAAACTGAAACATGCTGGTTAAACTTATAATTTAAACCAAAATCCAAACCCCAACCTGAACCTGAAATTACATTTCCACTTTGTAAGTATGCTAACGGATCAAAATTATCTTTTCTAATAGGATCAATGCCGGCAGTATTGGCTTTAAAACCAGCCTTAATATAAATTGAATCAATATTGGTAGAGAAGTTTAAAGTGCTTTGTTCCAGATTGGCATTAAACAATCCCATTAAATATTTAACCCTAAAACCTGCACTTAAATTTTTCGTCAAAGCTCTAGTAAATCCACCATGTAATCCAAGCCAAGAAGTAGTATTTATATCTAAATTACCAAAATTAGCTTGGCGGTTAAGCACATTTTGAAAAAAAGTAGACCCTTGTGTTAAACCCAATACATCTTTTGGTGGGCTGCCATAAAAATCGAAGTTAAGTTGAGCACCAAAACTGTAATAATTTTTTTTGCCTCCAAAGCCAATAAAAAATAAATCAGAAACAGTTGAAACTCCCATATTTTTAAATGAAATAGAAGGGTCAGTTACAATTCTTCTAAAAGTAGAATCTGCATTTTCTGTTTTATTAAATATATCAGCTAAAGTAATTTCGGGTGTTTGCGCACTTACATATAAACTTGGCAAACCAAAAGTAAAATTTGCTTGTGGCCTAATTCCAGGGTTCATTAAATTACTTTGACCAACATTTTTGAAATTATATAAATTTAAATTTGTTTGACTTTTTGAATTTAAAGCAACTATTACAATTAATATTGATAAATATATTTTTTTCATGAAGATTCAGTTTTGTTTTATTTAGGTTTTTTAATTGTAGCAATAACTCCCAAAGCTATTTTCATATTGTAATCGCTATAAATTCTTACAGTTTTAGTGCCTCCATTTTCAGTAGCTAAACTTGTAAAATATTTAATTTTTGTTACTTCATTTAATATTAATTTATTTAATCTTTCCTCGCTTAAAACAATCTGACTTCTTGATTTTGATGTTTGAATAGTTTTTCCATTGGCATCGGTTATTGAACTTTTTATAATATTTAATATATCTATTGAGTCTGTTACTTTATTATTTTTTCCTATAAAATAAATTTTCATTCCTGCATCAAAAGGAAAAGCATTTTCTATATTTATACCTAATGTTACTGCTTTAAAATCTTTAAAATCATTTGCATTAAATTCATTTGAATCAGACAAAGCAAATGTGTTAGATCTTAAAACCAACGGTAAATCCATATCTAGACCAACACTAATTCCAGTTCCTTTTTTAATAAATTGGTTGCTATTTGGGTTTGGGACTGGGTTTGAAAATACTTTCCCTTCAATTTTTATGTAATGAGGTGGCAACGACATTAATTCATTTATTTTACCATTGTTGTTTTTGTTACTATAAGTGTAATCGGTAATTTTAGTAACTCCTTGCTCATTTATTAATGGAAAATTCGCATCAAAAGGCAACATTTGTGCATCTTGCACTTTGCCAGAATTATTTTTTCCAACAAAATTATAGTTTAATCGAATAGGCACTCCAATTGAGTTTTTTACATTTACTTTTAATTCAGCATCTTCTAAATTCAAACCTTGTTCTATGTCCTTTAAAAAATCGAGGTTTATAAAATCTGTTTCTTGTGTTTTTATTTCTATAACTCCTATATATCCTTCTAAGTATTCAATATTGGTATTTGAAGTAAAAACCTGAATATTTACCGAATTAGAAGAATCAAAAATTATTGGCAATCCTGATGATATTATTCGGGCTGTATAAGTAACAGGTATAAAATTATAAGGTCTATTTATATTTTGCGTTAAATCAAAATCAACTCCTGCAATGTTTATCGATGAATCGATATAAAAATTAGTGCCTGTAAAAGGAATTGTTACAACCTGATTTGAAAAAGGCATGCCATTTTTAAGTGCTCCCGGAAAACTAAAAGTTATTTGAATTGGCTCTTTTATTGTTGACTGAGTAACAAATTTTATCTTACCTGTAGATAAATTTAATTTTCTAATTCTTTGAGTAGTGTCCTCAGGAGTAAAGTTTATTTCAGTACTTTGAGTTATTATATCTTGAGAAGGGAATTTTGCCTCGCCCGAAATTGCTTTTAAATTTCTTCCAGTAGCAGTTATTGAAATTGAATCTAAATAATTTACTAAAACAGCAGTTGGTGCCGAACTATTGGTATTAAAAACTGGCATAGTATAACCCAATGAACTCCTTAACGTTTTACCTACCAATAATATTGAATCAGATTTACTTGAACCAGGTGTTATGTTAGCAAAATTAAATACCCCAACCAGTGACACTGTAGGCGTTAAATTGTATAAATTAAGTGTAAGTGAACTTAAGTTTACTGGCAATTTATTAGTTAATTTTAAAATTAAATATCCATCCGAAAATTTAACTGACGAAAACTCCGTAAATGCACTAAAAGAGTTCATGGTATCAATATCTTCGGTAATGGCTGGAAATACAGCAGTTGTTCCTGCCAAAGCATCAAAAGTAATTTTGGCAGCAGGCGAAAAACTATTTGATAAATCGCCTAAAGTTAAAACCTTAGCTTGACTAAAACTTCCTATGCTTATTTCGCCCAAGCTATTATTTATGGCAGTGTTATTATTATTTTCAAATGCAAAAAAATCATCAATATCATATTTAAAAATATCATCTTGCCTAAATGTAAAATGCACCAATCCATTTCCGTCCACTCGGGTATTAACAGAATCGTTTTGAATTAAATTTAGCATACTAATGCTTGTATTTGCAATAGGAATTGCAAATTCAGGCTCTGGGCTATAATTTTCGAACTTACTAAAATCGGTAGTATCTTTTTTACAAGACGATATAATTGAGCTAAATACAAAAAGTATTAGCACATATTTTATGTTAATCGTTTTCATTATAAATAAATATTGATTACGACAAATAAAGTAAATTTTTTGTAAGAATTTGAATAAATTAAACACAAAAAAAAAGCCCTGAATTGAATCAAGGCTTTTAAAATATTTGCGAAAAAAATTATTTGTCTTTTTTAACTAAACTTAAATTAGTTTTTGCTGAAACTTTTAAGTTAAACTCATTACCTGCAGTAATTTCTGCTTTTGGAACTCCATAAGCTACAACTATCATTGTTCTTAGCTCATCATTTATTGGATCAGCAATTCCCACATAGTTTCTTAAATTTTTCTGATCAGCTTCTGCTATGTTAATAATAAATTTTCTACTATCTGTTGAAGCTAAAGTAACTGTATCGCATAGTTTGCTGTAGCCATTAGCAGCAGTTATTGCTTCATTTGGATCGTAGGCTGGACCTCCAGGAGTAGTAAACTTTACCCAAATAGAACCAAAACTAGTATAATAATCAACAAAACTTCTAGGATCTTCTGCTTCAGTTTTGGTATTTTCAACCACTATCTGACTAATTTTTCCATCTAAAATATCAGTCATGGTAGTTGTGTAACCATTAGCATCTACAATAGCTACTCCTTTTTGAATAGTATCGTATAAATCCATATTTGCTTGAACAAATTTGGCAAGTGTAGAATTATTATTTACGTCAGAAGCAGCAATAGTTCCTGACTTAAATTTTGCTGTAATAGCATCTGTACTTACTGTAATAGAATTATTTATTAATTTCTTACAAGAAGTAAAAGTAACCAAGGCTACTAAAAGAGTTAGAGTAAAGTTTTTTAATTTCATGAATTTTGTTTTTTAATTTAATGGAACAAATTTAAACATAATTTTTAAAAATCAATGTAAAATTTTAGTCTTCATTTGTTTACAATTTAATAATTATTGTTTTTGCAATAAAGTTAATAAGGTTTTGGCTGTTATTTTTAACTGAAATTCGTTTCCTTCTTCTATTGTGTTTTTACATTTCCCTTTAATTGCAATTACTAAATTCCTTTTTTCATTGGGCTTGGGAGTAGTATTATTAAAATAATAAATTAAAGCGTTTCTTTTATTTTCTTCAATTTGAATTTCAATTTTATTAATGTGACTAGTTAGTAATGGAAAAGTATCGCACAATAATTGAAAACCATTTTTCACCGAAATTTCTTCATTAGGATTGAATTCATTTTCTGAAAATTTTATAAAAATTCCATCAATTCTTTCAAAGTAAGAATAAAAACTTCTACCATCTGCCGAATTTCTGTTTTCTACAACTACTGAATTAATTTTACCATTTAGTAATTGTTCTTTGGTAGTTATTAAATTGTTTTTATCGGCCACATCAACACCAATTTGTAAAATGGAATCAATTTCTAAATTATTTTCAACGTAGATTCCAATACTATTTTTATTGTTATCAATATCGTATTGGGTTACTATTCCCGAATTCATATTAACTGAAATAGCAGAAGTATTCACTTTTATTGATCCATCAACTAATTTTTTACACGATGTTAAAAGTAAAATAGTAATTATAAATAAATAATTGGTTATTGTTTTAATTGTCAAAATGCGATTTTTTTACCGGTTCAAATTTAGTTGTTTTGATGTTTTTAATTGTAAAATTATAGCAATGATTCATTCATTTAACCTGCTTTTTAGCAAATCAATTACTGACTGAAGTTAGTTTTTTATGGTTTAATAACATTAAGTTAAAAATACTTTGCCCACTTTCAATACTTGCAATGTTTGAAAATACTACTTGAAGCGTTTTTCCTGTTTGTTTTAGTTTACATAAATTACCATTGTACTGAATAAATTGTAACAGCGAAGTAAACATAGAACTTTGGTAATAACTTGTATTGTTTTCGTTTGGAAATGTAGCAATTAGCATTTTTTTCTTCAAAACTATTTTTAAAAAACCTAACATTTTTGCTGTTTCTCTCAATTTTATTAAGTTAATTAAATCAATAACTTGTTCCGGTATTGGGCCAAATCTATCTACTAAATCTTTTCCAAATTTTTCTAAATCATCTAATTCAACTAACGATGAAAGCGTATTGTATAAACTCAATCTTTCACCAATATTTCTTACATATTCATCGGGAATTAACGCTTCAAAATCGGTTTCAATTGTACAGTCCGCTGACAATAGTCCATGGTCCATGGTCTTTTGTCTATCGTCTATAAATACATCTGCAAATTCATCTTCTTTTAGTTCTTGAATGGCTTCATCTAAAATTTTATGGTACATTTCAAAACCTATTTCCGATATAAAGCCACTTTGTTCACCTCCTAATAAATTACCAGAACCACGAATATCTAAATCGCGCATGGCTATGTTAAATCCGCTTCCCAAATCGCTAAACTCTTCTATGGCATGTAATCTTCTTCTGGCATCCACACTTAAATTGGGAATACTAGGCACCAATAAATAGCAATATGCTTTCTTGTTGTTTCTTCCCACTCTTCCTCGCATTTGGTGTAAATCGCTTAAGCCAAACATTTGCGCATTATTAATTATTATGGTATTGGCATTTGAAATATCTAATCCCGATTCAATAATAGTGGTTGCTACCATTACATCGTATTCGCCTTCAATAAACTTCATCATCACATCTTCCAAGTGGTCGCCTTCCATTTGCCCGTGGGCAACACAAACCTTTACTCCCGGACATAAAAACATAATTCTATTTGCAATATCATAAATATCTTTCACTCTGTGATGAACCAAAAATACTTGCCCATCTCTTTCTATTTCATTTAAAACTGCATCTCGCAACAATTCATCGTTATAACTATGTAATTCGGTATTTACAGGCT
>CAMCEM010000096.1 GCA_945873755.1 Chitinophaga pinensis
AACTGAGCTAACAGTAGATAAATATTTAATTTTTGTATGTTTAGCTATATAAATCCAAAAGGGTAAATCACCTAGTTTCCATGTTTTATTAATTGGGTCAATATCGGTTAAATAATTTTTAAATAAATTTGTTCTATAACAAACAGTAACAGTACCAATTAAATTTACTTTACACAATAAATGTTCAAAAATATCATCGGTATTTGGGCGTTTAACTTTTAACTTTTCTAAATTATTGTTACTTTCAATTAGTCTTTTATAATTAGTATGCACCAATCCAAAATCATTATTGTCTTCTAAAAACTTAACTTGATTTTGGAGTTTATGTTTGTCAATCCAATAATCATCCCCTTCAAAATAGGCGGTATATTTTGAGTTTGGATAACTTAGCAAATCAATCCAATTTTTGTTAGCTCCTACATTTTTTTCTTGTAGTATCAGTTTTATTTTATCTGGAAAATTTAATTGGTATTCTCGCAATATTTCTCTAGTTCCATCTGTCGAAAAATCATCGGCAATTACCAATTCCCAAGCATATTCAGTTTCTTGCATTAACACACTTTCAATTGCTTGCGCAATGTATTGAGCATGGTTATAAGTTATTAAACAAACTGTAACTAAGGGTTTATTCATTAATTATTTTACTATTTCCCTTTTTCACACATTAAAAAAATACTTGAACACAAGTCAGGATATTGTTGCCCTAATTGGTAACAGCCTTCCAAGTATTCTTTCGAAATAATATCGGTATTCAATAATTGATCCCATTGAAAATTAGCCAATGCTTTAAAAAAAATTCCTGATCTATGAACTACTTTTAAGCCTGCTGCTTTTGCATCTCTTTCCAAAGTGTCTAAGGTATAAGTTATATAATGGCCATGTTCTTTTTCGGCTGGAGTAATAGCTGCATTGTGGCTTATTAAACCCATTTTAACAGCAATTTGCCTTGAAGGAGCATTGGCATTTGGACACACTAAAAAAAATCTTCCATTTTCATCTAACCATTCATCGTTTATTCTTTTTAATACTGACACTGGATTTTCAATATGTTCTAATACATGAGTTAAAACTATATTGTTATATTTTTTAGGCAAATTTGCAGTTTCAAATAGTGAATTTACAAATTGAATATTGTGATTTTTCAAGTCGCTTTTAGCTATTTCAATTGCTTCGTCCGATGCTTCAACACAGGTAATATCAGTAAAATGTTGAGTAAATCTTTTGGTAAAATCACCTTTAAAACTACCAAGTTCTAAAAAACTTCCTGATTTAAAAAAAGGTATAAACGATTGTAACATATAATGATGCATTACATCAAAATCGAAATTATAAGCGTATTTATGGTCTGCTGTATCTTTTAACTCTTGGTTGTAGTTTCTTTTATTTTCCATCTTTTATATTAACTGTATAGTTCAAAAAAATACTATCTAAGTTTTCATTTTCCATAATAAAATTAAATTTATTATACAATGAAATGGCTTTCGTATTATTTTTATTTACTTCTAATTTTATATTTTTTAATTCAAAATTTTCACAATAAGCAATGGCTTTTTCTAATAAATTATTTGAAAAACCTTTGCCAGTATAATTTTCTTCAACACTTACATTGGTTATAAAAAGTGTTTTACTTTCATCGTTTTTATAAGCTGCCAATAATCCAATTAGTTTTGTATTGTTCCAAATTTCAAATTTAATTGCTTTTTCGAATATTTTAAGTGAATATTCTTCAAGCGATATTCTTGTATTTAATGGTGGTACAAATTGATTATTACAACTTTTTAAATGTTGTAAAATATCGTTAAATGTTGCCGAATTATATTTAAATTCAATGTTATCCATTATTTAACTGAAATAAGTTCAGCAGCACCAAATCCATATTTTCCAAATTCGTTTCCATTATACAACAAATAAACTTTTTTGTTCATTTCAAAAATATGAGGGTAACACATCATTTCGTTGTCCCAATCGTTTGTACTTAAATTTATTCCCGACTCATCATCCGCTCTTGTCCAGTTTTCCAAATCGTAAGAGAATGCATAACCTATTTTATAACCTCTACCTTTATTTTTCCTAAAGTCGGTAGCTTCTCTATAACAAAAGTACATGTGGTATTTGTTGTCAATAAAAATTACAGTTGGCAAAGCTTGGCATTCATCGTTGTTTAATACATCGGTAATAATTTGTTTTCCATCATTTTTATTCCAATTAATGCCATCAGTAGACTTGGCTAAACCTATTTTATAAACCCTGGCTTGTGGCTCAAATTCAGTTTTAGGAATCCATTTTGTACCAAAAATATAAAACATGTAAAACAGATTATTGATTTTTTTTACAAAACCATCACCAACTAAAAAAGGTTCATTTAACGAAGGACCTAAAACAGGTCCATTTCCAACTCTTTCAAAAGTTTCGCCATTATCAAAACTTTGTGCAAGTCCTATTCCTGTATCTACTGGCACTGATATTCTTCTATTCCAACCGCAGGTATAAGCCCAAATTTTATCTTCATTTTTAAATGGATTGATAGGGAAAATTCCATGTTCATCAAAAGTGCCTAACTTACCTAAATCAATCACAGTTTTTTTAGATACATTTAATACTTTACTTAAGGTTAAATCCATATCAATAAACGAAATATAACTTAAATATTCCCCTTTATTATCTTTGGCTCTGGTTGAAAAATATATTCTTACAAAATTATCAAAAACCAATGTTTGTGGCGATTGTGCAAATTCTTTGCAATTGTTTGATAATTGAAACTGTGCAGGGTCGAATATTTTACCCAATTTTTTCCATTCCATATTATTTTTCTAAAACTGCTAACCCAAATCCGTTTTTACCTACCGAATTTCCTAAATAATACATATAAATATTTCCATTTAACTCAAACACATGCGGATAACTAATCATTTCCGAATCCCAACCTTCATCCGAAACTGAAATGCCAACATTTTCATCATCTCTTGTCCAATCAATTAAATTGGTTGAAAATGCATAGCCAATTCTGTAACCATTGGTTTTTCCTCTATAATCTTTTCCACCTCGGTAACAAAAAAACAGATGATAAATTCCATCTTTAAAAAACACATCAGGGCTAGCTTGCGCTTCGTTTTCTATTTTGCTTTCTATTAAATCTTTGTTGTGTTTTTCCCAATTAATTCCATCAATAGAGGTAGCCATTTTTATTTTATAAATGGGTTCAGGTTTTCCATTATCCAAAATCCATTCAGTTCCTGCAATATAAAATAAATAAAATTTATTGTTGTAAAACCTAATTTTAGGTCCGCTCAAAATAAATGGTTCGTTTAGTGTATAAGGAATAATTGGACCATTGCCAATTTTTTCAAATGTTTCTCCATTATTTGTGCTTTTAGCAAAGCCTATTGAAGTATTAAATGGTACAGACTCACACCTTGTCCAGCCGGCATAATAAGCCCAATACTCTTCTCCTTGTTTTATAACCGAAACTGGGTATGTGCCAAATTCATCAAAAGTACCTAACTCACCAAGTTTTAAAATGGGTTCCATGCTTATTTTTAATATTTTAAATAAATTGTCTTTATCAAAATCAACAAATGCAGAATAACTAACGTATTGACCATTTTCATCAGCTTTTGGCCTGCATGAAAAATATACCCTTATAAAGTTTGAATGGTGAACAACATGAGGTGCTTGCGCAAATTCGTTCATCCATTCTGGAGTATCTAAAATGGTGGGATTAAATACATTCCCTAACTTTTTCCATTTAAATTTTAAACTCATATTAACACATACTCCTTTTCAATCATTTTTTTTGTTTCTTCTTTTGAATTAAACATCATTACATCAATAATAGAGAGAAATGGAATAAATTCATTATTCAATTGCTTGTAAACACAATTGTTTGCTTTTATAAAATTTAACTTTATACCCTCGTTTAAAAAATGTTCTTTACTATACAATTCTATACCTCCATTTGGGTTTATATAAGTTTCAGCATTTAATGCTTTGCAAATGGCTATTACTTTTTCTTCTGCTTTTAAGCTATGATTAATAGCTAATGTGGAGGAAACAACAATTTCAGTTTTAATTGTTAAATAATTGAGCGTGTTTTTTAAAGCATTTAAAATAAAATCGAATAGGTTTAAGTTTTCAAAATTAAAATTGCTCTCAACCAAATTATAAACTTCGTTAAAATAAGGTGCTTTTTTATAATTCTCTTTTATTTTATTTAATATTTTCGTTTTTTCCTTTAACCAATCTGTACTTAGTTCTCTCTCATTTACATTTAAAAAATCCGAATCGTTTTTCAATGGCAAAGTAAAGTACTCATCTTTTCCATTCAGCAGCAATCTATTTCTATTAATCCAGCCTTTTTTGGTAAATTGAATATTGTCGTAAATAACAAATTTATCAACTGCATTTATTAATTGAAAATACCCAATATATGGGAAAATATATGGCTGCATAATGCCTATTTTCATAAGTTAATTGTTTAATGCCCTGAGTATTATTCTGCAAACAAAATCAATTTCTTCGTTTGATAATTGATGGTAAACTGGCAAACACAAAATTCGTTTTGCAACGGTTTCGCTTACCGGCATTTTATTTTCACTTTTATAAATTTCAACCGTATTTAGCGATGGATAAAAATACCTTCTTGGAAATATTCTATTGGCTTCTAATTCGGTTTTAACTTTTAATAAAACAGCTTCGCTTTCAAATATTACAGGGTAATAGGCATAATTATAAGAAGCATTTTTATTTATTTCAACTTTGGTTATATCTGGCCTATCTAACCATTTATTGTATTGTAAACTTTGGTTTTTCCTCGAAAGTAATATGGCTTCAATATTTTCTAAATTGGCTAAACCCATGGCTGCATGAAATTCTGAATTTTTTCCATTTATTCCCACCGCATCAAAATTTTCGGGACCATTATGACCAAAATTTCTTAACAAAGCCATTTCTTTTAAAAGCTCTGAGTCGTTAGTAAAAACTGCACCACCTTCTACAGTATGAAACAATTTAGTAGCATGAAAACTAGTTGTCACTATATCGCCAAATTCAAATACAGATTTTCCATTATATTTTGTTCCAAAACAATGGGCGGCATCGTATATTACCTTTAAATTGTGTTTTTTTGCAATTTTGTCAATGGCCTCTATTTCGCATGGATTTCCAAATACATGAGTGGCTAAAATTGCAGTAGTATTCGGGGTAATTGCTGCCTCTATTTTTGCTGCATCAATATTAAATGTTTTGCTATCAATATCTACAAAAACTGGTGTACAACCTTCCCAAACTATGCTACTTGTTGTTGCTACATAACTAAAAGGAGTAGTAATAATTTCACCTTTTAATTTTAAAGCTTTTATAGCAATTTGTAGAGCAATGGTTCCGTTATTTAAATACAGTAAATGTGGAACTTGCAAATATTCTTTTAGTTTTAATTCTAACTCATTTACCAATGGTCCATTGTTGGTTAACCATTGGCGTTGCCAAATGCCTTTTAGGTATTTGGAATAAGTTTCAAATTCGGGGAGATAAGGTACGGTTACGTATATTGCCATTTTATAAAGACCTGCAATATAAACAAATCTTTAAAAAGCTAAAATAATTGATTTATTGATTGTTTTTTTTAGAGTTATACCCATTTATAATTAAACCAATATCGTCAATAATATCTTTTTTATACTTTTTAATTAAAATATAAAATATACCAACTGATAGCAAAATACTTAAAATAGAACCCAATAAATTATTGGAAAAAGGTATAAAAAATAGTTTTGAAACATATAAAATAATTAAATAAATACCTGATAGCGCTAACACAGGCACCATATCAATTAATTGATTTTTTAAATAATAACCTGAAACATTGCCAGCATAATACAAGTTAAACAAAACTCCAATTAACGAAATGCCTAATATTCCGAATAATATGCCAACTATTCCAAATTGAAAGCCAACCGCAATTCCAATAACCAATAATATTTTTTTTATAATTTCTAAATGCAAAAATTTATCAGACCTGCCTTTGGCTAAAATTAAATTGATGTTTAACGCACTTATAGGATACAAAATACCAATAATGGCAAATAATTGAAAATATACTACCATATCTAGCCATTTATTGCCTAAAAAAATGGTAACAATTTGGTTTGCAAAAATGCAAATAGTACCCATAACAGGGATTATAAATATGTTTAATAAATTATTGGTTTTTAAGTAAATACTTTTAAGTCTTTCGGCATCGTTTTGTGCACCAGCCATAACAGGAAACAATACCCTAACAATGGCAGTAGTAAAAGTACCAACTGTAACATTTATTAAATTTTGTGCAAAACTGTATAAACCCAACGATGCTGCAGAAAAAAACTTTCCTATTATTATTGTATCAATGCTTCCAAAAAAAGTATTTAATAAGCCAGATATAAAAACCCTAAACCCAAAACCCAATAACGATTTTACAGATTTAAAATGCAAAATAAATGAAGGCCTCCAACTTTGGAAGTACCAAACTATTATGGCATTAAACAAACTATTTAATATTTGCTGATAAACTAAAGCCCAAACACCAAAGTTAAAATAAGCCAATATTAGCGCAATAATGGATGATAAAACTAAAGATACAGTTGAATATATTTCTAATATTTTAAAATTAAGTACTTTGGTTAAAATAGCATTGTGGGTTAACACCAACGAATTAAAAAAGAAGATGATGGAAAGTACTTGTATTATTTTAGTTAGCTCATTTTGATTATAAAATAATGCAACCCAAGGCGCACTAACAAAAAGTAACAATGAAATAACTAAACCTAAAATAAAAGTTAACCAAAACACCGATGAAAGCTCGGTTTGATTCACTTCTTTTTTTTGAATTAAACTGGTAAATAAACCCAATTCGCTCATGGAGTTTAGCAAAACAGTTAATACAGTTACCATTCCCATTAACCCAAATTCTTTTGGACTTAGCAAGCGAGCTAAAATAATGCTCACACCAAATTTTACAACCAATTTAGTAAACTGACCAACTATAGCCCAAGTGCCTGCTTTAATTATTTTATTTGTCAAGTTTTAACTGTTTCAGTTTATTTTATTAAAAATAGATACTATTAATAAGTTGCAATATTACATTAAAATAGGTTTTATAAAATGATGAGAAAATAGTGATTAGTTTTGTTCCAGTTGTTTGTCTATTTCAAAATATTTTGCATCAATATAAAAACAAACGAAATAGGTAGTACAGTAATACATTAAGTTTGGCTCTAGTGAATAATGTATAAAAAACAAAATAAATAATATAAAATTTTCAGATTTTAAACTTCTGACTCCTATTTTGTAAAAAAAGTAAAGGGGAATTAAGAATAGTATGCCAAATTGTGTAAAAAGATATAAAAAACCATTATGCGGTACAGGATTTTCAGTAAAATTTTTATATCTCGATGCAAAATTAATAATACCAGGGCCATAAATAAAATTATTATCTACTATCAATTCAAAACCCGATGTTAAAGATTTTGTCCTTTCTATATCGCTCCTAGACGATTGAGAAGCATTATTACCAGAAAGATACCTTGCTATAGATGAAGATGGATTTTGAACCACATAATCTTCAATTTTGTTCCAAAAAATAAAAACACTTAGAATTAATAATATGGTAAATGAAAAAAACACAATTATTTTCCGCTTATTTATTTCTCTAAAAAATAAATATAAAAAGAAAAAAACTAACATAATAATAGTTTGCCTAGATCCAGATAATTCTGTTAAGTATACAGTAAATATTATTAAAAAAAAGAGGATAGTTTTTTTTAAATAGCTTAAATAATTTTTAACCCATTCAATATATACAATAATTAGAAAAATACACAATAAACCAGAGTATGCATTTGCATCAATAAGAGTTCCAGCAATTCTTGTTAAAGCTCTTTTTTCAAGATTACCACTTGATAAAAGTATAGAAAAAAGGATTGGATTTTTTTCTTCAAAAATGCCTTGTAACGTTAATATGGCAAATGAAGTTAAACATATTGCAATGAACCAAGTTTTTAAGTATTTTGAATATATATATAAATTAAATGTCCAAGAAAAATAAAAGCTATACATCAAAACTCTTATTAAATCATTAAAATTTGGTGTTGATTTATTTATAATCCAATCAACTAAAAGTAAAGGAATGGAAGCAATTAAATAAAATGAAGTATTCCAATTATTTGTTTGATTTATTAATTGGCTGATATTAAAACTTTTAAAAAAGAAAATAAAACTTAAAATGAAACATAATATTATAACTGAATTACTTGAAACTCCAATTACACCTGTAAGTAAGTAAAGATTATTTATTAAAATAATACCGATTATGAAATTTATAATTTTTTCAAAATTAAACTTCATATTTTTTTGTAGAACTATTCAAGAAATTAATAAAAACAAAAACTAACCAAATAAATGAAAATAAAATTATACCGATGATAGAGTAAAAAAATTTTGATTTACTTAAATAAGTTAATGGCAAAGTAGGAGAGTCTATAACTTGCAAAATTGGCTTTTCTTGATCTAAATTAAACTTAGCAATTTCCTTATTTTTAACAACTTCGGCATACATTATGCTCAATAATTCATTTTCTTTTCTTAATCTATTTTGTTTAACTTTACCTTTAAATTTATATACATTCATTGAATTGTCAAATGCTTCAGCAGTTTCATAATCATTTAATATCATTACTTTTCTTATCGAATCTTCTCTACTGCATACTAAATTATAATTAGCTTTCAAATTTTTAATTACCGATTCCTCGTAAAATGAGCTTAAATTTTTAAATATAGATTCAACTAAAAGTTTCGAAATGCTCTCATCTTCATTAATAAAATTAATAATAATAATTCCAGTTGGTGGTAGGTTAACAAAAGAAGTATTTTTCTTTTTTACGGGTTCTATTATTAACTTATTCGATTTTAAAAGTATACTTAATAATAAATCAATAACTTTATTCTCTTGGTAATTTAAATTGTCAATGTTTAAATTTTTAAAGCCTTTAAAATTTTTTATTTCTTCGTCATTTTTGAATTTTGATTCAATATCCCAGTTTATAAAAAGTTGGTCAGCAATTGTTGTATTTTTTTTGAGTAAAACTAAAAGTGACTGGCCAAGTATTTTTTTTGTACCTACTAAAAATAATATTTTATCTTCACTTAAATTTAATGAAGATGAACCAAAATTAAATTGGCTAGCAATTGCAGCTAAAGGATTACTTGAAGATGATTTTGATTCATTTAAGACAAAACTTAATTTTGCCTCATAATTAACTTTACTAAAATAGGCATAGCTTAAGCCTAAAGAAGCGCCAGTTACAATTAAAATAATAAATAATATCTTAAATTTATAAGAAAATTTAAAAAAGTCAAATAAAATTTTCTTTAGTTCATTAAAGGTTACTTCTTTTTGTTTCATTATTTTATTTTTGTATGGTATAAATTAAAAAAACAATAGTAGTAAAAGTAGAAGCAATTGCAGTAATTTCAGCAATACTTGTACCTTTTTTAACATCTCTTTTTGGAATTACTATTTCGCTTCCGGGTTTTATTTTAGGGTAAAACTTTAAAAATAAAAAAGAATTGGTTGCTTTAACTGTGCCATTGGCATAAACTACATAAGCTTTTCTGCGTAGTGCTTTTGAGCTAAATCCTCCAGCATTATTTACAAAACCTTTTAGCCCCGAAGCATTATTTACATTAACCCTTACTGGGTATAGTACTTCGCCACTTACTAAAACAGTTTGTTTTTCATTAGGTACTTTTATTAAATCTCCTTCTCTTAATAGTAAATCGGCTTTTGAGCCTGGTTTTTTTAATATTTTTGTTACGTCAATTCCCACAATATCATATTCTAACTCATTTTCTTCTTCAATTTTATCATTTATATCTGCGGTATCTTTACTTTGTTTTTTTAATGCTTTCAGTTTGTTGTATTGTATTAAGTTTTCCGACTCACTTTTAATTCTTTTTCTTAATAAAATAATTCCATCCACCGAGCTTGCTGCAGTTAGTCCACCACTGCGTTTTAATAAGTCTGATATTCTTTCAGTGTTTTTTTCTAAAGTGTAAGAACCCGGGTATAGCACTTCGCCTTCAATTGAAACATTTTTCTGAGTTTCATAACCGGGCATTCTGTAAACTGTTATTATGTCAAAAGGCTCTAATTCAAATTTTAAATTGGGGTTATCTTTTAAGTCTTTATCTAAATCAAATTGTTTAATTATTGCTATTTCAGTATTGGTTTTGGTTTTATCAATATCATATTTTCTTCTCGAAACTTCAACTCTATTAAACGATGCATCTTCTTTAAAACCACCAGCTGCAATAATTAAATCTTCTATTTTCATGTTTTGAGCAAAAGGAAATAATCCGGGTTTTAGTACTTGTCCATAAATGGAAACATTATAACTTTCTTTTAAATCAAGCTTAGAGGCTATTTGAATAATATCTTCGCGCTGTAAAACTATATCTTGCAATTTACCATTTTTAGCATCTTCTAAATTAATAGAAAGCATTGTTAAACTATTGTCTTCTTTTAATCTATAAATAATTGCTCTTGTTAAAAATGCATCTTCTTTTAATCCATCAGCTTTTGTTATTAATTTTAATATGGTTAAACCATTTTCTAACGCATAAGTTCCTGGTCTAAAAACTGCACCATTTATTTGCACTCTATTTTCAAAACGTGCAAGTAGTTTATCAATTGTATACACATCACCACTTTTAGGCGTAAATATTCCATACAACTCTTGTTGAATATCTACTACACTTTTTTCTTTATTTGTGTTTCTTATAACTTTAATTTTTTCTTTGTAAGCATCATTTGTAAAACCGCCTGCAAAGTTTATGATATCTTTTAATGTTTCATTTTTTTGAACTTCAAAAAAGCCAGTTCTTTTAACTTCACCTTCAATTTCAATTTTGTTTTCGTATGGATTAATTTTTATTATATCTTGGTCCTGAAGCCTTATATTACCTTTGGCTTCGGCCTTTAACATAAAATCATAAATATCTAAAACAGCTATTGTTTTGTTATTTCTTATTACTTTTATATTTCTCATCGAACCGTTTATATTTGGTCCACCCGAAGCATAAAGTGCATTAAATACAGTTGCTAGCGAAGGTAAAGTATAAGTGCCAGGTAAATTTGCTTCACCCACAATTATTACTTTTATACTCCTTATATTTCCTAAAGTAATGTTAACTTTGGTTTCGCCTGTTAGTATTCTATCATATACTTGTGAAAGCGATTTTATTATTCTAATTTTAGCTTGTTCTATAGTTAATCCAGAAACTTGAACAATTCCAGCTAATGGAATTCTTATATTTCCATCTGGGCTCACCTTTAAATTCATGCTTTCTTCCGAATAACCGTAAATATCAATTAGTAATTCATCATCTGGACCTAATTGGTAATTTTGAGGTGTTGCCATTTTTAAATTAGGCTCAAAGGTTAAATTTTTGTTGTTAAACAATTCAGCGCCATAAATTTTACTTTTTTCGTAGCTAATTTCTTTTTCTGATTTTTCACCTTTATTAATGGATTTTCTATATGTTATATTCGAATTTTTCGATTTTAAATTACTATTGTTTTGTAAATTGTTAATTCTATCTTTTAGTTTATTAAATTCTT
>CAMCEM010000097.1 GCA_945873755.1 Chitinophaga pinensis
TTTCTCAACTCTCATTTCTCAACTCTCATTTCCCAACTCTCATTTCTCAACTCTCATTTCCCAACTCTCATTTCTCAACTCTCATTTCTCAACTCTCATTTCTCAACTCTCATTTCTCAACTCTCATTTCCCAACTCTCATTTCCCAACTCTCATTTCCCAACTCTCATTTCCCAACTCTCATTTCTCATCTCTCATCTCTCATACTTAAAACTTAACACTTAAAACTTAACACTTAAAACTTAACACTTAAAACTTAACACTTAAAACTTAACACTTAACACTTAAAACTTAACACTTAAAACTCATTCCATATTCTCTTTCAAAATTTTATTTAACCATTTTAAAAGTAAAAACATCACAGCTGTTGCAATACCTAATAATATGAAATTTACCAAAAAGAAGTTTGCTTTGTTTTCGTATCCATCCCAAAGGGTAGCTAATATTCCAGAAAGTTTATTTCCAATAGAAGTTGACAAAAACCAACCACCCATCATTAATGCAGTTAAACGTTTTGGACTTAATTTGGAAACCAATGATAAACCCATTGGACTTAAAAAGAGCTCACCGATTGTTACCACGCCATAACAACCAATTAACCACCAAGGAGATGCTTTTATTGCTCCATTATCGCAATAGTAAACAGCGCCTACCATAACTAAAGTACTTAATGAGGATATTAATAAACCATAAGCAATTTTTGATGCAGTGCTTGGTTCCGCTTTTTTCTTTTTTAAAAACACAAAAAACGATACAACCAAAGGAGTTAATAAAATAACCCAAAGTGGATTGATAGATTGAAAAAGCTCGGTATTGAATAATGAAATTTCAGCTTTTTCGGGTGGGATAAGCGAAGGTTGTAAATTTTTAAAGTATACAGGTTTGTCCCACACTTTTTTTGCTTTTCCATTTTCTTTAATTAAAGAAAAGTTATCGGTGAACGCCTCAACTGAATCCAATTTATTAGTTACCTTTTCAACAAGAAAAAGTTTTTCTGCAGTTGGTTTTACAAAAGTTGGGGTTTCTCTGTCGGTATAAAATTGTGCCCAAGTAGTTAAAGCAGTCCCGTTTTGTTTAAAAACTGCCCAAAACATGACAGAAACCAACATAATGGTTAACAAAGCAGCAATGGGCCTTTTGTCTTGGATACTTGCTTTTATATAAAGGCCTACATAAAAAATTATGATTGGTATGGTAGCAAAAATAAAGGCATCGGTACTATCGCTTCCAAAAATATTTCCAGGAATAAACCATGCTCCCAAACCAACTATAATTGCTGGTAAAAAAACAGTAGTAAATACCTTTGACAAGGTCATGTCTTCTTTTTGTACTGGTTTTAAAACATCGGCATGTTTGTAATTTTTTAAACCAATATAATAAACAATTAAACCAACAAACATGCCAATTCCAGCGGTAGCAAAAGCGTAACTCCAACCATATTTATTGCGCATAAATGCAGCTATAAATGTGCAACTGGCTGCGCCAATATTTATACCTGAGTAAAAAATATTATAACCCGAATCTTTTAAATGCTTATATTTTTCATCGTTATATAAATTGCCAAGAAGTGTTGAAATATTGGGTTTGAAAAAACCATTTCCAATAACAATTAGCACTAATGAATAATAAAAATAAGTTGTGCCCGGAATTGCTAAACCTAAATATCCAATTCCCATTAAAACACCACCAATAAAAATTGATTTGCTATAACCTAAAATTCTATCAGCTAATAACCCACCTAAAAAGGGAGTTAAAAAAACAAATGCAATAAAAGTCCCATAAATGTCTGCAGCATCTTTTCTATCCATACCCAAGCCACCTTTTTCTAAAGAGGTAGTGAGGTACAATTGAAAAATACCAATCATTAAATAATAACCAAAGCGTTCCCACATTTCAGTAAAAAAAAGGAACGGCAAGCCTGAAGGGTGTTTTTTGCTCATGTTATTTGGCGCGAAAGTAATTAACAAAAATAAGTCCTACAATTAATGTAAGACTTATTCTATGAAAATGTATTTTTATTAAATGAAAATGGTTTATAAACTTATGAAATACCGTGCATCATTTTCTTTAGTTGGTTGGATATTATAAGCACCACCAATCCCAAAACAATTACCACTACAGAAATTATTGTAAAAATTGCTTGTGCTCCCATGGTTGCAAAAAACTGAACTAAATAACCAGAAAGGAAATTTGCAATAAAACTGCTTAGAAACCAAACTCCCATCATTAATGAACCCAAACGAATAGGAGCCAATTTAGTAACCATTGATAAACCAACAGGCGATAAACATAACTCACCCATGGTATGTATTAAATAGGTACCAACCAGCCACATTAAGTTTGCTTTTACAGCTGCATCAGCTACATCGCCACCACGTTCTAAAGCGGCACCAATCATTAAAAAGAAACCTACTCCTAATAAAATCATACCTAAAGCCATTTTAATAATGGTATTTGGTTCTTTTTTCTTTTTTGCTAAAACAGTCCATAATATAGAGAAAATAGGACCTAACAATACTATAAATAAAGGATTGACAGATTGAAACCAAGAAGTTGGAACTGTCCAGTCGCCAATACTTCTGTCAATGTATCTATCGGTGTATAATGAAATAGAACTTCCAGCTTGTTCAAATCCAGCCCAAAAGAAAATATTAAACAACATCATAATAACAATAACTCTTAATCTGTCTTTTTCAACTTTTGTTAAAGGCGGATCAACCCTGCCTTCAGCAGCAGCTTGGGCTTTTAAAACTTTTGCTCCTGGTTCTTTCCCTAAATCACCTAAATATTTTTGAGCCAATGTATTAAACATTACTTGACCCAAAACCATACCAATACCTGCAGCTAAAAAGCCATAATTAAATCCAAAAGATAAAACATTTCCAGTTGTTACATCTTTCACTGCAAAATAATCTTCAGCTAAAAACCCACAAACTAAAGGAGCTAAAAAAGCACCTAAGTTTATTCCCATGTAAAAAATAGTAAATGCTGCATCTTTTCTGCTATCGCCTGCAGGGTATAACTGACCTACAATGGTAGAAATATTGGGTTTAAAAAAGCCATTGCCAATTATCAATAATATTAAACCTAAATAAAAAAATGGAAGTGCATTGGCTGAAGACATAAACAAACTAAATTGGCCTATTGCCATTAAAATACCACCAATTGTTATTGATTTTCGCTGACCAATGAAGTTATCGGCTAAATATCCACCAAAAATAGGAGTTAAGTAAACCAAGCCTGTGTAAATTCCATACAATAAACCTGCATTTGCATCATCAAACCCAAGTCCACCTTCAATAGTTGCTTTTGTTAAATAAAGGGTAAGTAGGCCACGCATTCCATAGTAGCTAAATCGTTCCCACATTTCAGTTCCAAAAAGCAAATACAATCCTTTTGGATGCCCAGTAGTAGTTGTGTTGTTCATAATTTTAATTTATGTTTTTTTTAGTTTTGTTTGGTGCAATATAGAAATGCAAATTATAAAAGCAATTTTTTATGAAAACTATTTATTAAAATTGCAGCTTATGAAGAAATTATATATTTATGTTTTAAGCGTAGTTTTAGTAATAGCAGCACAATCGTGCGATGTGCTAGAGCATGTTGCCAAACAAAGTGGAGGAACATTAAATTTACCAACCAAAATTCCATTAACCAATGAAGAAGTAATTAAAGGACTAAAAAATGCATTGAGCATTGGAATTGATAGTTCAGTATTTTCATTGAGCAGAGTAAATGGCTATTTAGGCAATGAACTAATTAAATTGGCATTGCCACCAGAAGCCAAACCTATAGTTGACAATTTATCGAAGTTACCTGGTGGTCAAAAATTATTGAATGATGCAATATTGGCAATAAATAAAGCGGCTGAAGATGCGGCACCGCAAGCAAAAAGTATTTTTGTAAACGCAATTACAAATATGAGTATTCAAGATGGGTTTAATATTTTGAAAGGGCAACCCAATGCAGCAACTATATTTTTAAAAAATAATACCTATTCACAATTAACAAATGCATTTGCCCCAAAAATAAAAAACTCGTTAAGTAAACCATTAATATTGGGTTATTCGGCTGAAACAGCCTACAAAAATTTAATTGATGGTTACAATACTGCATCGCTAAATGGAATGTTATTTTCACAAGTAAAACAAAATTCTTTAGCAACTTATACCACTCAAAAAGCATTAGACGGTTTGTTTATTAAATTAGAACAAGAAGAAAAATTAATCAGACAAGATCCGATGCACCAAGTAACTGAAATATTAAAAAGGGTGTTTGGAAATAAATAATATCTTAAAAAAATTAATGAATGAGTAAATTAGATATTTTATGTTTTGCTGCCCATCCTGATGATGTAGAATTGGCTTGTAGTGGCACTGTTATGCAGCACTTAGCACTTGGTTATAAAGTTGGAGTAATTGATTTAACTCAAGGAGAGTTAGGAACAAGAGGATCGATAGAAATTAGAGCTATTGAAGCGAAAAATGCAGCAGCAATACTTGGAATAAAAGTGCGAGAAAACTTAAAATTGGAAGATGGTTTTTTTCAAAAGAATAAAGATAGTTTAATCAAAATTATTGAAAAAATCAGGCAATATCAACCAGAAATAATTTTATGTAATGCGGAGTTTGATAGACATATTGACCACGGAAAGGCATCCGATTTAGTGAGTGATGCTGCTTTTTTAAGTGGATTAATAAAAATTGAAACTTCGTTGCATGGCATAGTTCAAAGTGCTTGGAGGCCAAAACAAATTTATCATTTTATTCAGGATAGAATGACTAAACCTGATATTGTATTTGATATTACTCCCTATTTTGAAAAGAAAATGGAATCGATTTATGCATTCGAAAGTCAATTTTACAACCCAAACAGTAATGAACCTGAAACACCTATTTCGAGCTTAGATTTTATTAAATATATTGAAGCAAGAGCTAGAGAATTTGGAAGGTTGATAAACGTTACTTTTGGAGAAGGTTTTACGGTTAAACGTCCCGTTGGTACTAATAATTTAATGAATCAATTATAATTTGGTATTGAATAATCATTTTCAATATACTTTAACAATTTCATTAGTAGTATACAATACCAATGAAGAAATATTAATGCCATTGATAAATAGTATTAATCAAATTAAAATTCCCGTAAAATTAATTGTTATTGATAATTCAGATAGACCTAATTTGCAGTTATTTTTCGAAAATACAGATGCTCATTATGTTTTTAACAATAACAATTTAGGATATGGAAAAGCACACAACAAAGCAATAGAAATTGGGAAAAGTTTAGCTCCATTTCATTTAATTGTTAATCCTGATGTGGTTATAAATTTAGACTGTGTTGAAAATGGAATTAATTTTTTGAAACAGCATTTAAATGTAGGATTATTAATGCCTAAAGTGCTGTATCCAAATGGACAAATTCAGCATTTATGTAAATTATTACCTACACCGTTTAACTTAATTTTTAGGCGTTTTATACCAAAAAGTGTTTCAAATAGTTTTAAAAAAAGTTTAAACGAATATGAACTTTTAAACAAAGATTACAATAAAAAAATGTTTTTAAATAATCTTTCAGGATGTTTTATGTTAATACCGCACGAAGTGTTAAATAAAACAGGAAAATTTGATGAGAATTTTTTTATGTATTTAGAAGATACTGATTTAAGTAGGAGAATTAGTGCGGTATATGAAGCTGTTTACCTGCCTTCTATATCTATAATTCATAATTACGAAAAAGGGTCATACAAAAACAAAAAGCTTTTACTTTATCATATTAAATCGGCCATTTATTATTTTAATAAATGGGGTTGGTTTTTTGATAAAGAAAGGATTGTTAAAAACAAAAAAGTGCTTCAACAAGTTCAAGATTAATTTTTATGCATACTGATTATATAAAAATTATAGAAAGGGCTAAAAAAAGTAAAGTTGAAAACAAAAAATTTCTAGAAAAACTTAAAAAATTAGCACCTAAAAATTTGGATCAAATTACTAATCAATTGCACGAGGAAGCGTTTGAAAATATTGATTGTTTAAATTGTGCTAATTGTTGTGCTTCAACTGGGCCGCTGCTATTAAATAAAGACATTGATAGATTGGCAAAAAACTTAAAATTGAAGCCAAGTATTTTTACCGAGAAGTATTTAAGAATTGACGAGGATAAAGATTATGTTTTTAAGCAAATGCCTTGTTTGTTTTTAGGCAATGATAATTATTGTTCTGTTTATACTGATAGGCCCAATGCGTGCAGAGAATTTCCGCATACGCAGCAAAGGAATATATTACAAAAATTAAAAATTACTTATTTGAATACAACTATTTGTCCAGCAGTGGCGGTTGTGGTGGAAGGGCTAAAGGAAAATTATAAGTAAATATTAAATGGATAAAAACAAAAAAAGCTTTAGTTATAAATAACTAAAGCTTTTTTTCTGTGGTCTCGCAGGGATTCAAACCCCGAACCTTCTCATCCGTAGTGAGATGCTCTATTCAATTGAGCTACGAAACCAATTATGCGGTGCGGACGGGACTCGAACCCGCGACCCCCTGCGTGACAGGCAGGTATTCTAACCAACTGAACTACCACACCGTAAATTTTAGAACTAGTAAACCCTCGTTTAAAAGGAGTGCAAATATAGTAGTAATTATATTCTTGTCAAGTTTAAAGTATAAAAAAGTGAACATTATATAAAAATAGCTTAATACACAAGTAAATAAAATTATTTTGTTAAAACTTAACTTAGCCTTACTATTATTGCAGTATGGCACAATTTGATTTTGAAAAACCAATACAAGAATTAGAAGACCAATTAAAAAAGGTTAAAGAAGTTGCAGAAAAAGGTAAAATAGATGTTAGTTCATCAATTACTGAATTAGAAAGTAAAATTGAAACTACCAAAAAAGAAATTTATAAAAACCTTAATGGTTGGCAACGAGTACAAATAAGTAGGCATCCTGAAAGGCCATACACCTTAGATTACATAGAAAATTGTTTCAATAATTTTATTGAAATGCATGGCGATAGAAATGTAAAAGATGATAAAGCTATGGTAGGAGGTTTTGCTGCAATTGATGGAAGAACTGTAATGATTGTTGGCCATCAAAAAGGAAGAAATACCAAGCAAAGACAATACAGAAATTTTGGTATGCCTAATCCCGAAGGTTACAGAAAAGCTTTGCGTTTAATGAAATTGGCTGAAAAGTTAAATAAACCAATTATTTGTTTTATTGATACACCTGGCGCTTCGCCTGGATTAGAAGCTGAAGAAAGAGGGCAGGGAGAAGCCATAGCAAGAAATTTGTTAGAAATGAGTGTTTTAAAAGTGCCTGTTATTTGTATTATAATAGGCGAGGGTGCAAGTGGTGGCGCTTTAGGAATAGGAGTGGGCGATAAAGTAATAATGATGGAAAATACTTGGTATTCTGTTATTTCACCAGAAAGCTGTTCTTCTATATTATGGAGAAGTTGGGAACATAAAGAAAAAGCTGCCGAAGCATTGAAACTAACTGCAAACGATATGCTTAAAAACAAGTTGATTGATGGAATAATAGAAGAGCCATTAGGAGGCGCACACGAAAATCCTATGGAAACGTATATAATAATGAAAAATGCAATTAACACAATGCTAGATGAATTGACCAAAGTTCCATCTGACGAATTGATAAAAACAAGAATTGCAAAGTTCAGCGAAATGGGTTCTTTTACAGAGTAATTTTAACTTAAATACATTTTATAATTAATAAAGGCTGTTATACACTAACGGCCTTTATAGTTTAATTGCACTCAGTTTTATATATAAATCGTTAATTAAAAAAGCAATTTCATTTCTATCAAACAACTGAGTTCTTAGTTTTGCAGCTTTAATATTTTCTTCTATTATGTCTTTTTGCTCAAACTGATTATTTATAAAAGAAACTATCGCATCACTGTCGAGGTGATTAATTTTTAAACCGGTATCGCCAATAACTTCGGGCAAAGAGGAAGAATTAGAAGTGATAACAGGAATTTCACTTTTCATTGCTTCTAATACTGGTATTCCAAATCCTTCAAATTCTGAAATATAAACAAACACATCAGCGCATTGATAAATAATTGGCAAATCAATTGAAGAAATATTTTCTAAAACAATCACTCTTTTTAATAAATTGTTTTTGTTAGCAAACGCATAAATTTCATTAAAATACGCTGTTTTTTTACCTATTAAAACCAAACTCCAGTCAGCATTAAGTTTAGCTAAAGCTTTTAAAATAGTCAGTTGATTTTTCCTGGTTTCAATAGTTCCTACGCTTAAAATAAATTTTGAAGGGAGATGATATTTCCTCTTTATTTCATTTTTTTGTTCGCTAGTAAATTTTAATGCAAAATCATTGTTACAATCTTGGTAAATTACTTTAGTTTTATACGGTTCAGTATAAAAAAATTCTTCAATATCTCTTTTAGTTTGCTTGCTAGTAGCGAGTATTAAATCGCTTTCATTGCAGGCTCGCTTAAATTTTTTTTTATAAATATAAGCATCAATATTGTTATAATAATTTGGATAACGTAAAAAAATTAAATCGTGAATAGTAACTAAAATTTTTGTTTTACTTCTATCAATTCCAGTTGGAATTTCGTTACTTAAACCATGAAAAATATTAAGTTTTAATTCATTAATAATACTTCCAACGCCAAATGTTCTCCATGCAGCATGAATTTTTTTATAAATGTATTTTTCGGGTTGTATTATTTGAACATTGGCATATTCGTTAAATAGATTGGAATACTTTTCATCGATTGTAGGTGTAAATAAAAAATAGTTGTGTTCTGGATATTTTATTAATAGAGATTCTATTAAAAGTCGAGCATAATTACCCAAACCAGTTGAGTTATTAAAAGCTCGTTTTGCATCAAAACCTATTTTCATAAATGTGTTACTATATATTTTTAAACAGCCACACTATTATCTCTTAAAGCATCATTTAAGCTGGTTTTTTTATCAGTGCTTTCTTTTCTTTTTCCAATAATTATTGCGCACGGTACTTGATAATTTCCTGCGGGAAATTTTTTGGTATATGAACCTGGAATTACTACCGAACGAGCAGGAACCACTCCTTTGTATTCAATTGGATTTTCGCCTGTTACATCAATAATTTTTGTACTCATAGTAAGTGTAACACCTGCACCTAAAACTGCTTCAGACTCAACTCTAACACCTTCAACCACTATACAGCGCGAACCGATGAAACAATTGTCTTCAATTATAACTGGAGCTGCTTGAACAGGTTCTAATACACCGCCAATTCCAACACCACCACTTAGGTGAACATTTTTGCCTATTTGCGCGCAACTTCCTACTGTTGCCCAAGTATCAACCATTGTTCCTTCATCAACATAAGCGCCAATGTTTACATAACTTGGCATTAAAATTACACCTTTGGCTAAATACGAACCATAACGAGCAACAGCATGAGGAACAACCCTTACACCTAGTTCGGCATAATTGCGTTTCAATAACATTTTATCGTGAAACTCAAATGGACCTACTTCAATGGTTTCCATTTTTTGGATTGGAAAATAAAGAATAACTGCTTTTTTTACCCAATCATTTACTTTCCATCCATTTTCGGTTGGTTCAGCAGTTCTTAGTTTTCCTTTATCAAGAAGTTCAACAACATCTCTAATGGCTTGTTGAGTAGCTTCTTCTTTTATCAAGTCACGGTTTTCCCATGCTTGTTCAATTATATTTTGTAGCATTCTTTGGTTTTAAAATTCGAAAATTTCTGCGTTACTTTTTTTATTAAATGTGTCTTTCAGCATGGTAACTAGAGCGAACCAAAGCACCACTTTCCACATAATTAAATCCTTTAGCAATTCCTACTTGTTTGTAATAATCAAATTGCTCGGGAGTTACAAATTCTTCAACAGCTAAATGCATTTTAGTTGGTTGTAAATATTGTCCAAGTGTCAATACATCGCAACCATGAGCAACTAAATCGTCCATAATTTCAAATACTTCATTTTCTGTTTCACCCAAACCCAACATTACACCGCTTTTTGTTCTTCTTCCTCTTTCTTTTGTTAGCTTTATTTGTTCTAAACTTCTTTCGTATTTAGCTTGTGGACGAACTTTTCTGTATAAACGTGGTACAGTTTCCATGTTATGACTCACCACTTCTGGTTTTTCATCAATTACTTGATACAATAAATCCCATTTGCTTAAAAAATCGGGAATTAAAGTTTCCATAGTGGTATTTGGATTTATTTCTTTAACCATTCTAATGGTGTCAGCCCATACTTTTGCACCTTTGTCTGGCAATTCATCTCTATTCACTGAAGTTAAAACGGCATGTTTTACATTCATTAATTTAATTGCTTCCGCTACTCTTTTTGGTTCTTCTAAATCATAAGTTTTAGCCCTGCCAGTTGCTACAGCACAAAACGAGCAACTACGTGTGCATATATTCCCTAAAATCATAAAAGTTGCAGTTCCTTCGCCCCAACATTCGCCCATGTTAGGGCAGTTTCCACTTTCGCAAATGGTATGTAATTTATATTCATCAACTAACTGACGAACTTTTCTATAATTTTCACCAGTAGGTAATTTTACTTTTAACCAACTAGGTTTTTTTACTCTTGCTTCGTTTAAAACAGGTAATTCTATCATTTATTGTATTTTTATTGATTTATAACTTTAATTTTTCCAACCAAAATTAAATGCTAAATAAAGAGCAGGAAAAAATTGAATTTGTTCGGTTTTTATTAACATTGGTAAGGTTTCATTAAAAGCATCAAAGGTAATTCCCGCTTCTAACGATTTGTATTCATCAGGATATTGTCCATACTCAATACTTAAACCAACTCTTCCAAACAAACCGGGTTTTACTTTTAATTCATCTAATCCATTTAAAAATTGACCATTTCCGTATATTCTATACTCATCTTTATGTTTTATTGGATCGTATTTTTCAGTTACTAATGAGTTTGTTCTATCAGGATTTTGAACATAATAATCGATGTATGCAGGTTTTAATAATGCCAGCGAAATACCAACAGAATAAACTAAATTCAAGCCTAATGCATTTTTGTAACTTCTTTCTGTTAGCTCTATTTTTTGACCGAAGCTATTTCTAAAAAAATACACATAGTTTAATCTTCCGTAAGTATAAGTATTTGGGTTTTCTTGAAAACCATAACGCCACACTTCTTTAGGATGTCGGATGTATGAAAAATCGCACTCCCAAAAATTTTTTTTGCTTCCAGTTTTGTGCCATGCATGTCTGTAATACATACCACCACCGCCATAAGTATTTAAATGAAATCCTATATTATTGTCTTTATACAACAATATTTCACCATCTAAAATTGGTGCATTTTGGGCTACATTATTTTTTACTAAAAAAAATAAAATTATAAATAAAATAATGAATCTGTTTTGCAAAGCGAATTAACTTTTATTATTGTTGTCAAAAATAACAAAAAATGAATACAGCAGAAGTAATTTATTTAGGAGAATTCAGATGTGAGTCAACTCACCTTCAATCAGGCAATAAAATATTGACAGATGCACCCACTGATAATTTTGGGAAAGGGGAAGCTTTTTCGCCTACCGATTTGGTTG
>CAMCEM010000098.1 GCA_945873755.1 Chitinophaga pinensis
TATTCAAAATAACATCATTGTTAAAGTTTACACAAATTTGAATTAGCTATATAATAAACATGCTTTTGTGCTTTGTTCAGTTTATTGTATTTTTTTAAAAATTTAAACCTTTGTAAAAAAAACAAATCAATAGGATATATAAATAAAAATATAAATTATGGGAAGATTAATTAAATTAAGTATTTTGTTAGTAATGGTAATTACTTCAAACGAGTTATTTGCTCAAAAAAGTGCAGAAGAAAAAGCTATATTAGTGGCATCAAAAATAAATGAAAAGTTAGTTTTAACTTCTGATCAACTTCAAAAAGTTACTGTCATTTATACAGCTCATTTTAACAACATAAATGCCTTAAAAGAGCAAACTAAAAATACTCCTAAAGAGGAAAAAGTGAAGTTGTTTAAAGAACAATGGAAAAATACTGATAAGCAAGTTAAAGATATTTTAACTGCCGATCAGAAACTAAAATACGACCAAGCAAAGAAAGATACAAGGCAAGCAATAAAGAAAAGAAGAGCGAATAAAGCTAAAAAAGAGAAAAAAGAAATTGGAAACGATGGAGTAGAGGAGTTGCTTGATGAAGAAGCTTATTAATTAAAATAGAAACATATAAAAAGCACCAAATATTTTTAAATATTTGGTGCTTTTTTATGATTTATAAATTATTTTTTTTCAATTCATTTACGGCAAAATCGCAAGCCCTAGCCGTTAAAGCCATATAAGTTAACGAAGGATTTTGACACCCACTTGAAGCCATACAACTTCCATCGGTTATAAAAATATTTTTAACATCGTGCATTTGGTTGTGTTCGTTTAATACCGATGTTTTCGAATCTTTTCCCATTCGGGCAGTTCCCATTTCGTGTATTGCAGTTCCAGGATTCATGTAATCAAAAGGTTTAATGTTTTTAAATCCTGATTTTTCTAACATTTCAACAGCATTAAGTTGTGCATCTTTTCGCATAGCAATATCATTTTTACCATGTTCAAAATTGATGTTAACAATTGGTATTCCCCACTTGTCTTTTTTGTCAGCATCTAACCATATTTTATTTTCTTCATTTGGTAAACATTCGCCCCAAGCTCCCATCCACATAGTCCAAGGCCCAGGAGTTGTAAGCTTCTCTTTAAAAGCTTCACCAAAACTATCATCATCTTTCATTACATCTGGCCATTCACTTCTTTCCCCATCGGCTTGGTAGCCATAACCTCTTACAAAATCAGGATGTTTGGTTTGCTCATTTAAATTTCTAAATCGAGGAATATATATACCTGCTGGTCTTCGGCCTTCGTAATACTTATCGGTGTAACCATCATGGGTTCCCATAGCTCCAATTCCTTTGTGGTGATCCATTAAGTTTTTACCTACTTGGTTGCTGCTATTTCCTAATCCGTTTGGAAAAGAAGTAGAGGTGGAGTTTAATAAAATAGCAGCAGTAGCGATGGTAGAAGCATTTAAAAAAATAATTTTAGCATAAAACTCCATGGTTTCGTTAGTAAGTTCGTCAATAATTATAACTCCTTTTGCTTTTTTTGTTTTGGGGTCGTATATAATTTCTTTTACAATGGAATGAGGCCTTAAAGTTAAATTACCTGTTGCATTTGCCGCAGGTAACGAAGCTGAATTACTACTATAATATCCACCGTAAGGGCAGCCTCTACTACATAAGTTTCTAAATTGGCATGGTCCTCTGTCTTTATATCCTTTAGTTAAATTTGCTACTCTTGAACTAATAACCCATCTGTTTTCAAAATTATTTTTAACTGATTCGGCCAAATGTTTTTCAATGCAATTCATGTCCATTGCAGGCAAATATTCACCATGCGGTAAGTGTGGAATATTATCAGCACAACCACTTACACCAATAAAATTTTCTACATAGTTATACCAAGGCTCTAAATCTTTGTATCTAATTGGCCAATCAACTCCATGTCCATCTTTTAAATTTGCTTCAAAATCTAAATCGCTAAAGCGATACACTTGCCTGCCCCATGTTAATGAACGGCCTCCCACTTGGTAACCTCTTATCCAATTATATGGCTTGTGTTGAATGTAAGGATGCTCTTGGTCGTTTACATAAAAATGTTTGCTACCTGGGTTATAACTTAAACTTTGAATTGGGTTATTTTTTTTGTCTTCATCAGTTAACTCTAATCTGTTTTCAAACTCCCAAGGATGTTTCATGGCAGTTGTATAATCTTTGACATGCTCCACTTGCCTTCCTCTTTCTAAAACCAAAGTTTTTAAACCTTTTTCACAAAGTTCTTTTGCAGCTAAACCTCCTGTTATACCACTGCCTATTACTATTGCATCATATGTAATTTGGCTTTTGGCTTTAATATTTAAATTAGTTGAAATTGAATCACTCATAATATTTTTTTTTATTTAGTAGCCCACGATTTTTGGCCTTTGGTATAATTGGTACATCCTATAAAATGTGTGGGAACATATTGATAAGCCAATCCTTCTTTAGCACCTAATTTTGAAGTACAATATCCAATAGAAGTAGTTTCTTTTAAAATAGAAAAGAATGATTTTCCCAATATTTTATTTTTAACTTTACCTAAATTTCCACTGAAGTTTTTGCCATTTTCTTTAAAATGTAAAACTACTTCTTGTTTTTGTTTTTTATCTAAGTTAATAAATAGTTTTCCATAAGTATTTTCCGAATACAACTGAACCTCTTTTAATCCATTAATGAAATTATTTTTATAAGCTTTATCGTTCGATTTTTTAATTGCATAAATGATGTATTCAAAAACATTCGATTCTTTAGCTCCTGGGGTATTGGTTTTTGGAATAATAACTTCGCTTAATTCAGCAATTAATTCCTTGTTATTTTCTAAGTATTCTATATCTGGATTTCCTTTTGTTTTGGCTATTTTATAACCATAAAAAGACGCAATTGAACCTACACCTAATATTGATATAGTTGCAATAAATTTTTTTCTATTCATAAATATAATTTAACAACTGTTTTTTGTTTTTAAACAGATGCAATATAGAAATAGAAATAATATGAAACGAGGGTTTATAAAGTTTTTTTATCTTTATAACTTATAAAATGTTGAAAATTATGTACGGTAAAAACTACTTATTTCTTTTATAAAATTTACTACTGTTTCTATAACCTTTTTGGTTGGTGTACCAATCGTTATAAGTTGTAGAATTACTTTGAACCCAATTCCCAAATTTTAAATAAGTTGAGATTATATCGGTTTTTTCGGTTGGATAATCAAAACGAATAGGAATATTTATAGCCCAAGGTAATTTAGTATTTTTTGCTACATAAAATCTATTTTCTGCCACACTGGTATTATCGCTTCCAGTTCCAAACTTACTGGCATCTGCCAATGAAGTGGGTCTTTTACCTGGCAAATGAATTTCATAACCCCTTCCATATCCTGCATTGTTATTCCATATAAAAGGATTGTATTCATTTAATCCAAAATCTCTTAATGTAGGACCGTTTGATACATCGAAACTAATGTTAAAATCTACCGAGTCAGACGATGGTTGATTCATATCGGTATTCCAGTTTTGCATTGCAGTTCTTGAATTACTAAATATAGTAACTACCGTATTTGTTTGTCCGTTTTCCAAAGTTCCTCCAATTACATTTTGTGCTTTTTCTTTAACCAATGGAAATTCAACACCAAAGCCTAATTTTAATGCACCTCCGGTAGCAAACAAGGTAAACTTACCTTTTACCTGTACCACTACGTTTGAAGCATTGGTTATAACATTGTATCTGTAACCCATTACCAAATCGTTTAAATCATAGTCGCCTTTAAAAGGCCATAAATCTTCAAAAGCAACAGTTGCAATTCCGGCAGATGAAGGATAAAAATTATTAAATGCTTTTGTTGGGTCGGTAGGATAGTCTTCTAAATTGTCGTTTATCCCATCATTGTCAGTATCAGTAGTTGATGTGCTAACTGTGCTATTTCCTTCTATATTACAACTCGAAACTGGTATATACAATGAACAACCCAAAACAGCACCTGAACTAAAAGTACCATTGTTTGTTTCAATACCATTTAAATCGCAATACTGAATAAAATTAGTAACAATGCCAGTAGAACTAATATTGGTATTATTTAAAACTTTAACAATCGATGTGCTTGTATATCCTTTTATTAATCCAACCACATTTAAATCTTTTGTTCTAAACATGGCTCCGCTATATAAACCCAGTTCAGAACCATTATTTACCGAAGTAGTATTATTTACCCTAATGTAGCTATAGTTTTGTGCATCACCAATAACTGTAAAGTTTCCTCTTACTAATAAATAGCACGAATTAATTAATAAATCGGTAGCATTTACTTGCAAATTACCCGAAACTATTAACGATGAATTATTTTCAAAAATACTTCCGCCATCTACGGTTAAGTTTTGGGTTAAATTAAAACTACCGTTGTTTGTAGTAGTTGATTGATTATTTAAAGTTACATTATTACTAAAATTTAAAGTACCATTATTAGTAATATTTCCTTCAGGGGTAAATGAGTTGGTAATAGTAGCAACTCCCCAGTTTTCGAAATTAGTTAAAGCGCCAATCATTCTAAAATTGGTAAGTGTAGCCGAACCTGAGTTGGTTATAATTAGTTGTGCGGAACCACTTAAATTTGCGTTTTGCACGGTTACATTTAAACCACATATTTTTACAGTTCCACCTGTTGCAGTTATACCTATTGTTATGTTATTGCCTGTTACACATATAACATCATTTACCCCAACTTGTATATTCGAATTATTGCTATTTACTGAATTGGTACAATTTGTAGTACAATCAGGGCTTCCACTTTTACCCATACTTTTTTTGCCTACTTGCTCAGTAAATCCTAAAGGAATTACAATGTTGTTGTTACTGATATCAACATATTTCGAAATTTCTGATTGGTCGGGCGATATTTTTGAAATAAAAAGCCTGCTATAAGTATTGGCAATATTTAACTTAGTTTTAAATGAAGCAGAAATTGAAGCAGCTCCTTTTCCAATTAACTTTCCACCTGCCAAAGGGTTTTCATCATATATTGAAATGGAATGAAAGGCCTCACCAAATCGGGTATCGGTTATGGTAACTTCAAAATTTACTTCTCTCGAGTTTTCCCAATCAAAATTAGTTGGAACTGTTAAATCGCCAATACTATTTATAGAATTATTTGGCTCTTCTACTTTGGGCTTAGAAACTTCTTTTAAGCACGCGCTTAAAAGCATTATAGTAAATAGTAATATTGTTACACTTTTATTTAAAAACATTTTATTATTTCAATTCAAATTATACTTAAATAACTCAATTCAAATAAACATTTTAAACTTTTTTGAAATGAAAACTCTATTAACTAATATTTAACTGTGTAGTAAAAATAAAACAGGGTTTATTTGAATGGAGAGGGGGCTATAAAAATTAAATTTTATCTTTTTAATAATTAAAAAGTAGCAGTTAACATAAACCAACAAAAATGTATAAGTATTATGGTCAAATTAATTATTCACATTTTTATTAAATAACCATAAAGTTAGCGGCACATTATTACAAAAATTGTTGGTAAGATAATCATTCAATAGCTGTTAAGTTCAATTGTGTTGGACTAATTTATATTTGATTTCGGTATTAAATATTTTATTAAAGTATATAATTAATAAATTAAAATTAGCATAGAAAAACAGTTTACAAATTCTTATAAAATATAATTTGGATTGCAAATCAAATAAGCGGGTAAATAGTTTTATGAAAACACAAACCTCAAGCAAAATTCGAATTTCATGCTTCAAATTAAAAATATTAATGTATGTAAAAATTTAAACATGGTGCAATTTAAAATGCAATTTTATGTTTTGTAATTACAGCATTGTGGCGTTCTTTTGGCGTTTGAATGCTACCTATTAATTCGTTGGTTTCAAAAATCCAGTTTAGTTTTTCTTCAATTGTCCATTTAGCATAGTCTTCAAGCTGCTCAAGGGTTATTGTATAATTAAAACCTTTATTAGCATTTTCTACTTTTTGGTTAAAATTATTTTCCATTATATAAGTTGAGATAAAAGTAAAATATCATCATTATCTTGTTTTCTATTCGAATATTTTTTTAATTGTATCAAATCAACGATAGCAACAATATTTATATTAAAATCGAACGATGTTCTTACCTCCCGTTTATCCCATAACTCATTAAAGGGTATGGGCACATCTACCAATACATCAAGCGACATTACATTTTTTAAATTGTTAAAATACGAATAAGCAATTAATTTTTTTTCCTTTATAAAATTACTTCTAACCTCTTTATTTACCATTTGTTTGATAGAAAATGGTAATACAGCATTATATGAAATTAATTTAGTAATCTCTTCAAACTTTAATAAATTTTCGTCTTCAAAATCAAGTATAATATCTATATCTGCCGTCATTCTAGGAATACCATAAATATTTACAGCTAATCCACCGCAAAGTAAATATCGAACTTCTCTTGCGTCAAGTAGTTTAAATAATTTTAAATATTCCATGTAATAATTTAAAATTCAAATATAATTTTTTTCTTTATTCAAACGCATCTTGTAAGTGTAAGAATAATTAGCTACTAACCATAAAACGCCTTCCATCGCAAACCTTTGCGCAATAGTCTGACTTTATATGCTTCGAATTTAGTTGACCGAATTTCGTTATTCGTTGTTCGTGCTTCGTTAAACCGTCTGACGCCTTACCAACGCAAACCTTTGTGCAATCGTCTGACTCTTTATGTTTCGAATTTGGCTTTTTAGTTATTCGTTTAACCGTCTGACGCCTTGCCACCGCAAACCTTTGCGCAATCGTTTGACGGTACGATTTCTAAGCACTGCACTCGCTAGCGTCACGTTAGTGAGTTTATTACTAAGCCTCTGGCTGTTATTGTATTATTGTAATTCTAATTTTCAAAACTATTTAATATTTATCTATTGCAACCAGAGGCTGCCTTATAGCCTCACTAGCGTGTCGATAGCATTGCATATTTTACTAAACAATTTGGGTTTATTTAAAATCTTCAAAACATCCCTCCACACCCTTCTCTTATACACAAAACCAACTTAAAGGGGAATTGAAACCGCGCAAATCAATATTCGTTTTTACTCAAATCTCATTTCCCATTTCCCATCTCTCATTTCCCAAATCCCAAATCTCATCTCTCATTTCCATCCCTATCAACTGCCAACTATCATCCACCAACTATCTCTTCCAGCTTTTTCTGCAAAGCAAACATTTCATCGCGCAAGCGAGCAGCTTCCATAAAGTCCATGTCTTTAGCAGCTTTTTGCATCCTGCGTTGCGTTTCAGCTATCATTTTATCTAATTTAGGTTTGCTTAAATACTCCAAAATTGGGTCAGCAGCTAAATTCAACTCTTCTGGTTCTACATACGCTTTTGGTTCTGGTGCTAAAATGGTTCGTGCATCGGCCAATTCGGTTTGTTTTAAAATTTCCTCACGGCTACGTTTAATGGTTTTTGGAGTAATGCCATGCAAAGTATTGTAAGCAATTTGTTTTTCACGTCTTCTATCGGTTTCGTTAATAGTGCGTTGCATGCTATCAGTCATTCTATCGGCATACATAATTACTTTGCCTCTATCGTTCCTTGCAGCGCGGCCTATGGTTTGCGTTAACGATTTATCGTTTCTTAAAAACCCTTCTTTATCTGCATCCATAATGGCTACCAAACTTACTTCAGGTAAATCTAATCCTTCGCGCAATAAATTTACACCAATCAAAACATCAAACACACCCAAACGCAAATCGCGCAAAATATCTACACGGTCTAACGTTTTTATTTCACTGTGAATATACCTACATTTAATATTCAATTTGCTCATGTATTTACTCAACTCCTCAGCCATGCGTTTGGTTAAAGTTGTTACCAAAATTCTATCGCCCATTTTAATTCGTTCGTCTATTTCATCTAATAAATCATCTACTTGGTTTAAACACGGACGCACCTCAATAGTTGGGTCAAGTAAACCTGTAGGACGAATAACTTGTTCCACCACTACACCTTCTGCTTGCCTTATTTCATATTCGGCTGGAGTGGCGCTAACATAAACAGTTTGCCCAATCATACCTTCAAATTCGTTGAACTGCAAAGGCCTGTTATCCATTGCCGAAGGCAACCTAAAACCATATTCTACCAAGTTTTCTTTTCGGCTTCTATCGCCACCATACATAGCCCGCACCTGCGGAATACTTACATGGCTTTCGTCAACCATTAAAATAAAGTCTTTTGGAAAATAATCTAAAATACAGAAAGGTCTATCTCCAGGGTTACGTTTATCCATGTATCGGCTATAATTTTCAATACCACTGCAATAACCCAATTCACGCATCATTTCCAAATCAAAATTGGTACGTTCTTCCAAGCGTTTAGCTTCCAAATGCTTTCCTATTGATTTAAAATATTCAATTTGCGCCACCAAGTCATCTTGAATTTCGCGCATGGCATCATGCAATTGTTCTTTGGGAGTTACATAAATATTAGCAGGAAATATGGAACACTCTTGCACCGACTCTTGTTTTTTGCCACTCACAGGGTCAATAATATCAATGCCTTCAATTTCATTTCCGAAAAATGAAATACGAAAAGCAAAATCGGCATAAGCCGGAAACACATCCAACACATCACCTTTTACTCGAAAGTTACCTCGGTTAAAATCGGCTGTAGTGCGGCTATACAATGAATCGACCAAAGCATATAAAACAGTATTACGAACTATTTTTTGTCCCACATGCAAACGAACAATACTGCTTTCATAATCTTTAGGATTTCCCGCACCATAAATACAACTTACCGAAGCTACCACTAATATATCTCTTCGGCCAGAAAGCAAAGCCGAAGTAGTAGAAAGACGCATTTTTTCTATTTCTTCGTTAATGGCTAAATCTTTTTCAATATAGGTATTGCTCGATGGAATAAAAGCTTCAGGTTGGTAATAATCGTAATACGATACAAAATATTCAATTCTGTTTTCAGGAAAAAACTGTTTAAACTCGCTGTAAAGCTGCGCCACCAAAGTTTTATTATGACTTAAAATTAAAGTAGGTCTTTGCACCTGAGCAATTACATTGGCCATGGTAAAAGTTTTACCACTACCCGTTACTCCCAATAATACTTGACTTTTATCGCCACGGTTCAATCCTTCCACCAATGCTTTGATGGCAGTAGGTTGATCGCCTGATGGCACATATTCGCTTGTTAACTTAAATTCCACTTTGCAAATTTATGGTATTTTGGGGTTTGAAAGAGAAATTAGATTATTCCTTTTTTCTTTCATATTTTAAACCATATTTAATAATCAATTTCATCAGTTTTATTATTTTTTTTCTGGAAGAAATATCCTTATCAACTTTTAGGATAAAATCAGTATTATCTAATACATAAACAACACTTAAATCATAACTATTAAAAGGCAATCCACTTGTTTCCGTTAATTCAATCTTTTTATTGATTACAAACTTTAAATCACTAAATTCAACATTTGTTTGGTCATTAAAAATTATTTTTTTATTAGATAAATTAATGGTAAAATTCTTGAATGACTTTAGCCATTTGTATTGCTTTATTAAATAATAATAATGGTAAATGAAAAGTAATATTAATAACAAGTAAATAAAAATATTAGAAAATTGTTTAACTGCTAATAATGCAATAAAAAACAGTGGAGAAACGGTTAAAAACAACAATAAAATTAAACTTAAATATATTTCTATTTTACGCCTTTCAAAAACTATTAAATCGTCATAAAATTGTATTCCTAAATTATTTAACTTTAGCTTTTCCACCAGACAAATTTAAGTTATTTTAGGGTTTGAAAGAGAAAGTAATTTGAAGAATAAATTTTTATGATTCAGGTACTAATAATTATATTTGACTAAAATATTTTTGATATGATTACTAAAACAGAATTAATAAATTCGTTAGAATCATTGCCAGAAAACCCTACTTATGACCAAGTAAATGATCATATTGTTTTTGTAGAAAAAGTTCAAAAGGGTCTTGAAGATTCTGAAAAGGACATATTAGTTCAAAACAAGAAATAAAAAAAATATTGGATAAATGGATGAAATAAATTGGACGCAATTGGCTTTAGAAGATTTAGATAATATTGTTGAAGACATAACAAAAGACGCTTTAAAATATACAGAAATAACTGTTTCAAAATTATTTGCAGCAATTGAAATAATAGAAAGCATGCCAAAAGCAAGAAGTATTGTTCCAGAATTTCAAATAGCATCGATAAAAAAAATAATTTGTGGTAACTACCGAATAGTTTGTAAAATTATTCATGAATTTAGGATTGATATATTAACCTTGTATAATTGTGAAATGCTTATCTCAAATTCAAAAAAGTTTAACTAATTTATCAGTATTCCCTCACCTTCATTTAATTGCTTAAAATAATTTAATCATGAAAAACAAAAATCTTAAAAACATTATTTTTACCATTACTTTGGTTATAATAAGTATTCAAAATTCTAATGCACAAATTGGTGTAGGAATGGGTTTTTTTATTCCCTCAACAGGTTATGTGGCCAATGTTTATGGTCCTTTAAGTTTGCGTGGTGTTGGATTTACTATCAATAAAATTTTTAAAGTTGAAACAGGTTTTACTGTTTATAGCATGCCAGGCAATGCAATTACTCATTTGCCTTTTAAAGCCAAAGAACCACTTTTCGGTGCATCTACTACACTTTTAGTTCCATTAGAATTTGGAATGGGAACTCGCATTGGCGATGTTACAATTTCGGGTAGTGTAGGTGGTTTTGCATTTTATAACTTTACACATAGATTGGATAAAGGAAATTTTGATAGAGCCATTAGTGAATTTGAAGGTTGGGATGTTGCCAATGCCGATTTGAATTATACTAACAGACCCGGTTTTGGTTATATTGCAAGTTTTGAAATTGAATACCATGTTAATAAAAAACTGGGTATTTATTTTCAATATTCATATTTAGACGGAGAATCTATATTGGACTTAAATGGAAGTTACAAAGGCGGAAACTTAGGCGGAAATATAATTCAAAAAACTGCTGCTTTTAACAATGCTCGTTTAAGTATTAAAGGTTCAGAGGTTGGTGTTGGCGTTCACTTTTAATATTTTAATTTAAATTTTATTTCAACAAAAAAGGAGCAAATATAAACGTGCTCCTTTTTTGTTATTTATTTGGCTTAAATTTAATTTATTAAAGCTTTCATTTTTTCTTCTAAGGTAAATTCATCACCCTCTAAGTAACCGGTATGGCTATAAACTATATTGCCAGTTTTGTCTAATAAAAAAGTATGTG
>CAMCEM010000099.1 GCA_945873755.1 Chitinophaga pinensis
AATTTCAACCTTTAATTGCCAAATATGCTGGAAAACAAACTAACTTAACTGTGGTAAGAAACAATGATACTTTAATAATTGAAACAAAAATTGGTTCGGATGGGAAACTAGGTTTTATACCGACTGATGCTAATTGGAAATTTGATACAATAAATTATAGTTTTATAAGTTCTTATCCTGCAGGTATAAAACAAGCTTATGAAACTATTGCAAACCAAATAGCTGGTTGGGGTAAAATATTTAAAGGTGATATTCCGGTTAATAAAGCCATTCAAGGACCTATTGGAATTGCTCAATATTTTGGACCTACATGGGATTGGTTAAATTTTTGGATGCTTACTGCATTAATATCGATGGGATTAGCATTTATGAATTTTTTACCAATTCCTGCACTTGATGGAGGACATGTAGTTTTATTAATTATAGAAATGATAACAAGAAAGCCAATAAGCATTAAAATTCAAGAAAAGGTGCAAATGGCTGGTACTATTATTTTATTGAGTTTAATGGTACTCATTTTTGGAAATGATATTGTAAACTTATTTAAGTAAATAATACCGAAAGCATGTCTGTATTAGTTTAATACAATTGTCTTTAACAGTTATTAAATCGGCATTCTACCAATGTATTTTGGACTAAAATATAAATAACATTGGTATAAATTATAATCAAAAAAAATCCCAGTTAGAAAATTTTTAACTGGGATTTTTTTTTTATTTATTAACGAATTGGTATATATAATAGACTAATAAATTTGGTTTAAGAACTAAAAAGTGGTATTTACTTCCGCTAATTGATAGGATTAAAAATTATATAAATACAATTAATCAACCTTTGGTTTCTTTATAAAAAACATACCTAAAATTACTAATAAACCAATATACAAAGTAGCCGATGATGCCAAGGCAATTGTTTGTCCTTTTTGAACAGTAGCTGGCTCAAATTTAAATTCTATATTGTGCTTACCTTCAGGCACCAACATAGCTCTTAATACATAGTCAGCTCTAAAGTGTGGAACTAATTTTCCATCGACATAAGCATTCCAACCTTTGTCGTAATACACTTCGCTAAATACTGCTAATTGAGCTGCATGAGTATTGCTTTCATAAACTAATTTATTTGGTGCATAGCTCAATAATTTAATGGTAGCACTGCTATCGTAGTTCATTTTAAAAGAAGTTAATTCGTTTTCATAACGCTTATCGATAACTGCCGATTGTTTTGAAAGAAAACCAGCACTTGGATTTATTTTATCTTCTTTTAACGCAATTATTTCTTCATCGGCATTGGCAACCATTTTTATATTACTTACAAACCATGCATTTCCATTGGCATCATAATTACGTTGAACAAATTTTTGACCTGTAGAATCGCCAAAAATAATGTATTTTACATTAAGCATGTTGTAACATTGCATGTTATAACATTCCTGAAAGGAGTAACACTCTTTTTTTAAGGGTTTTCCCAACTGCCATTCTATTAATTCTTGGAACCTACGCATTTTAGCACCATGGTAACCTCCAATTGTTTTATGGTAATATGAGGTGATGGCATCTTTATCAAAATCGGTTGTGTTGTTATAAACCCTGTAATTAGGATCTGGATCTTTTAAAATTTCTTCATCAACAGCAGATTTTTCGAACAGTGCAGCCGCTTTCTTTTTTTCAAAATCGCTATCATTTAAATATCTTTTATCTACTTGCCATAAATCGCCTAAAATTAATAATCCTAAAACTGTAATGAAAACAGTTTCCTTTATTTTTTTATTAAAATAAAACCACAATAACACACAAGCAGCTGCAATTAAAGCAAATGAGCGGAAAGCATCAGCACGCATAATGTCTTCTCTATCTATTATTAAAGCTTCCACCAATTTAGGGTCCATTTTAGCATCGTTTATTCCTGTAAAATTGAAAAAAATTGAAGGTAATATTGCAAATAATAAGCACAAACCAGCAACTGCTCCTCCCCCATATTTTAAACCTTTAATTAAATCGGTTTTCGATATTTTGTTATTCATTAAATCGCGCAATGCCAATAAACCCATTAAAGGAAACATTGCTTGTGTAATGCATAAAATAAATGTAACCGAACGAAATTTATTATAAAGGGGAAAATAGCCGAAAAACAAATCAGTAAGTGGCATAAAGTTTTTACCCATAGATAAAAATATTGCCAATAATGAGGCTGCTAAAATCCACCATTTGGCATTTGATTTTACTACAATCATTCCAAAAACAAAAAGAAAACAGATAATAGCGCCATAATAAACTGGCCCTGCTGTAAAAGGTTGATCGCCCCAGTAAATAGGCATTTGTTTTAAAGTTTGCTTTAAATCGGCTTGGCCATAGCCAGCATTTTTTAATAGTTTAGCGGTTTCACTTTTGGTGCTTAATTCACCATTGCTTGCACCTCCATATACGTTTGGTATTAATAAAGTTAATGGTTCGCTAATTCCATTACTCCAGGCCAAAGCGTAATCTTTATCTAATCCTGAACTTCCATTATCAGCAGCTTTTTTGCCATCAGCAGCAATAGTTAATTCGCTTGGCGCACGTAAACTGTATTTACCATACTCTTCGGTTACTAATAAACCAGTAATATTGGTTCCAACAGCTACTAAAGCGGCAATGGCTAAAAATGCTCCACTTAAAATTAAGTTTTTTATTGTTCCTTTTTTAATTGCATCAATTAATTCAACAATAACCCAAGCTATAATTACAAAAATTAAATAGTACGTTATTTGTAAATGGTTGGCCGCTAACTGAAACGACAATGCAATGCCCGTAAGCAAAGCTCCTAAAATTCTATTTTTATGCAGGCACATTTGAATACCTGCAATAACCAAGGGCATAAATGCAATGGCATTTCCTTTGGTAATGTGGCCTGCATCGATATTTATAAAGTTAAAACTGCTAAAAGCAAACGCCAATGCCCCAATAATAGCAAGCCAAGCGTTTACCTCAAACACTAAAAGCATGATATAAAAACAAATGAATAATAAAAAAACAGTATCAGCTGGATGTTTAAATACTTGTTGAAATGAATAATAAATGGTGTTTGTCCAATTACCAGTATACGATGCGCCAATTAAATAATTGGGCATTCCACCAAAAATACTATTTGTCCAGTAAGTTCTTTCTCCAGAGGCGGTTTCAAATTTACTAGTTTCTTCATATGTTGCTCGCCATTGGCTTACATCATACTGTTTTAATACTTTACCAGCAAAAAATGGTTGAAAGTATATGTACATTGTTATTAAAATTACACCAATAGCCACAAAATGTGGCAATGCTTTTTTCATAAAATTATTATTCATTTTTGTTTAAAAATTTTGGTCGAATATAAGTTTTTGCAATAGAATTAAAAGAGTAGAAAGATTTTTTTTTGTTCCGTTGGCTAAAGCCTATCGGCAATGGATGTATGTTAATTGTTCCAATAAATGGTGAAGATTAATTTCTTTTCTCTACTTTCTTTTTAATTAATTTAGACTTCATTTAAAATACACCAATTAGCTAAAAAACTATCAATAACTTTAACAATAGTTTTAAAAGAAATTCAATAGTGATAGTTTATAGACCATATTCTATGGTCTATCGACTAACAACTAATCAATAGCAAAGCGGGTGTAATAGCCTGTTCCGTTGAATACGCGTTTACGGGGATGGACTTTACAGGTTTCGCTGCATGCGCCTTCCATTTCGTTAGCACAATTTTCACACATGTTGAATTGGTCGTTACATTCAACATTGGCGCAATTTAAATTACGAGGAGCAGGTTGGTTACAGCGAATACATTTTGAAATTACGGTTGGGTTAATTTCATTAATTGGCACACTTACTCGTCCATCAAAAACATATAAAACTCCATCAAAATCTTTACCGCCTGTTTCTTTGGCGTAACCAATTATTCCATTGTGTAGCTGATATACATCGCTAAAGCCTTCTTTTATTAATAGAGCAGATGCTTTTTCGCACTTAATACCACCAGTGCAACAAGTAATTATTTTTTTGTCCTTATATTTTTCAAGTTCAGCAATTTTTTCGGGAAACTCTCTAAAGTTTTCCATATCGAGTGTAATTGCGTTTTTAAATTTACCCAAACGTGTTTCGTAATTACTTCTTACATCTAAAATAATTACATCGTCTTGGTCTTTTAATTTTAAAAACTCCTCCCCTTTTAAATGTTTACCCGTTTGTTTGGTTGGATCAATTATTTCGGGATTACGGAGGCCACTGTGAACTATTTCGGTTTTATAACGGCAATGCATTCTTTGAAAAGCATGTTCATTCACTTCATCAATTTTAAATTCAATCTTTTCAAAACGAGGATCAGCTTTTAAATCATTCATATACTGATTGCAAGCTTCTTCGGTTCCGCTAATTGACCCATTTATTCCTTCATGAGCTATATAAATTCTACCACGAATTTTTAATTTTTTACAATAAGCCAAATGAATTGGTGCAAATGTTTCAGCATCATCTATGCGGGTATAATGGTAATAGGCTAATACTAAATAATTTAATTCTTGATTCATAACGAGGCGCAAATATAATTTATTTTAAGTGAGTAAAAATGTTAGCATTGGCAGTTTTTTTTTTAATAAATGTCAATTTAAAAAAAATTATTTAAAAACTTCTAAAACTGGCAAAGCTTTATTGTTAAAATTCCAAAAGGCTTGGTTTTCGTAACTTGATCCATTATTGGCTTGATTTCCTTTAAAGCTAACATATTCGGCACCCCAATAGCAAAAACCTAAACCATTTACTGTATTTTTTGAAATATTAAAAATACTTTGTACATAATTTTTTTGACCTTGGTCAGTTGCAGAAAACTGAGGTAAAATTTGGCTGCTATCACCTATGATATTATTTGTCCAATCGTTGTAGCCAAAAGTAAACGGATAGGAAGTTTCTGCAATTAAAATGGGTTTATTAAAGTTAGTGTTCAGGCTATTTAATTGCATTTGCAAGGTATCTAAACTTTTTCCATGCCACATGGGGTAGTATGAAATACCAATAATATCGTAATCAACTAATTTTATTTGATTAAAAAACCATTCGGTATTGTTGCACCCAGCATAGTGAATAATTATTTTGGAATTAGAGTTGGTTTCCCTTACTGCTTTAACTCCACTTTTTAATAATGCTATCATTTGGTTCATATTATTGGTGCTGCCTTCGGGCCATAAAAAACCGTTGTTAATTTCGTTTCCAATTTGGATATAATCGGGGTTTATTTCTTCAACAATATTTTTAGTAAAAAAATAAACACTATCATTTAATTGAATAAAACTAAGGTTGCTCCAATTTGCTGGTTTGATTTGAGCTCCTGGATCGGCCCAAGTATCGGAGTAATGCACAGTAAGCCACACTTTCATTCCTAGTTTTTTAACTTCAGCTGCAAATGTTTTTACTTCATTTAAACTAGAATGAGTGTTGGTTGGATTGTTCCAAATTCTTAACCTTATGGTGTTTACACCTGCATTTTTCAAGGTTAAAAGCATATCTTCTTTTACATTATTGGTATTATAAAATACTAAATTGGTTTCTCTAATTTCGGGTATAAACGAGGCATCAACTCCTTTAATAATAGTATTGATGGCAGTGTTTGAGTTTAATATTTGTTGTTTGTTACAACTTAAAATTAATATGAATAAAAAATATATAGTAAAAAGCTTCAGTTTCATTTGTAAATAAATAAGTTAAAAAGGTGTCTATTTATAACAAATAAAGGTTAAAAGTCTTAATAATTAATTATGCCTATCAATTTTTTTTAGTATTTTTTTGTATTAAAATTTAAAGTATTAAAATGCTTAAAAGAATTAACGAAATATTTATAACAGATAACAGAATTTTCGGGTTAGACTTAATGCGCTTTATTGCTATAATTTTAGTGGTTATGGCACACATGCGTTGGATGATTGAAGCATTGCCAAGACCTATTAAAATGATATTTAGTGGCAGTGGTATTTTGGGTGTTGAGTTGTTTTTTGTACTAAGTGGTTATTTAATTGGAGGTATTTTACTAAAGCAGTTCGAAAAAAATAATAATCAGCTGAATTTTGCAATAATTAAAAATTTTTGGATTAGGCGTTGGTTAAGAACTTTGCCTAATTATTATTTAATTTTATTGGTTTACATAGTTTTAAATTATAGTGTGTTGCCTGATTCACTTTGGCGATATTTTTTATTTTTACAAAACATTTGGAACACACCTAACCCTTTTTTTGAAGAATCGTGGAGCTTATGTATTGAAGAAATTTCATATTTAATATCGCCATTAATATTAGCTGGAATGGCATTTTTATTTAAAAGTTCAACTATAAAAAATCAATCTGTGTTTTTATTAGTAAGTATCATTTTAATTATAGTTGTTACTGGATTAAGGGCATTTTATGCTAATAATTTTTTACCCGCTAATTATAACTGGGCGCACGATTTTAGAGAAGTTGGATTAATAAGATTAGATGCCATTTATTATGGTTTTGTGGTTGCATATATTGCTGCTAACTATCAAAACTTTTTTACAAAAATTGCATTGCCGGCATTTATAATTGGTGTAATTGGTATTTGTTTATTAATGTTTTTTCAAAAAAACATTACCTATAACCAACCTACCATTTTGATAAATACTTTTTTTACAACAGTATTAAGTATTGCTATTGCATTTATTATTCCTTACTTATCTTTGTTAAAATCTTTTAAATATAAAATTGTAGCTAAAATAATTACAGCAGTTTCTATTATATCGTACTCGCTATACTTAATTAATAATGGAGTGGTAGGTAAAATGTTTTGGGATTTGAGTAATAAAGGTGAAGGCTGGTCAGTAGCTATGGCAACAAGTATGTACATTTTATATTGGGTAATAAGTTTGGGTTTATCTACTTTGATATTTGTGTTTTTTGAAAAACCTATAACAGACTTGCGAAATAAATTTAAATAATACCGAAGTGATATTTGTAATAGACCAATCACACCTTGCGTGATGGTCTAACAACTATCAAATCGGTATTTATCAATATAAAAAAAAGTAAAAAAAAATTTACATTGAAATAAAATATGGAAATATATAGAATAATGTATCTTAAAATTAATTATAAAAATAAAATAAACTTTTAATCGTTCAATCTTATTATAAAAAATATGCAACAAACTCAATCATTTTATATTCAACGTGAAACCAATGACCATAATTGGTTTGGTTTAGCTGGAACTTTAATTATTCACGGTGCCATATTTTTAGCATTGTATTTTTTTATACTTACTCCACCTAATCCACCTTGGGAAGAACAAGGCATGATGATGAGTTTAGGAGAAGAAAACATGGGTGGGCCAAGTGAAACCCCAATTGATAATCCGCAACCAAACGAGACTTATACTCCTATAGAAACTCAGCCAACACCAGATGAAATTAGCCAAGAGACAGATGACGATGTAGATGTTATTGCTAAAAAAAATGATGTTAAAACTCCAGAAAAACCAAAAGTTGTTGCGCCAATTGAAGCACCAAAAGACAAAGTAGAACTGCCAAGAAAAGCAGATTCGCGTGCTTTATTTAGACGAAAAACGGGAAATGATGCTAGCGGAAGTGGTGATGGACCAGAACCTGGAAATGAGGGAAGGCCGGATGGAAACCCTGACGGTAGCCCAGATGGAACAGGTAAAGGCTTATCGGGAACTGGAACTGGAATTGATGGACTTGACAAAGATGGAATAAAAATAAATTTAGTAGGTAGAAGAGTTTCGAAAAAACCATCTATTTCGGTAAACTCGAATGATGTTGGAATTGTAGTAGTTAATATTACTGTTGATAGGGCTGGAAATGTTATAAAAGCTGAACCAGGCGCAAGAGGCACTACCACTTTAAATTTGGATAAATTACAGAAAGCAAAAAAGGCGGCTTTAGATACCAAGTTTTCGGCAAAGGCAGATGGCCCTGAAGAACAATACGGTACAATGACCGTAAGTTTTACATTTGAATAGAACATAAAAAAAACCTGAAAACTAAAAGTTTTCAGGTTTTTTTTTAATCAACTTTTTGTTGCAAACTGTCTTTGGCTTTTGCCATAATATTGTGTAACGAAATTTCACTTGGTCTAAAATATGTTTTATTTAAAAGTTCAATTCCTTCTAAAAGTTCAACATATTGTTTTCTAACCAAATCATTTTCTTCAATTTCTTTACTAATATTTAGTGAATCTTCAGGGGAAGTTTCCTTGTAAATGTAGTTTAATAAATCATCTTCGGAGTAGTTTTTTTTCATAAATTTTTGTTTTAATGATTCTAAAACGAATATAAAGAATATTTAGTATTTAAAAATTTTATCTTAAAATTTTTACAACATTTTTTGCTAAAATCCATCTGCCAGTTTGGTTGTAATGTTCTGTTGTCCAATCTTGATCAATAAAATCTTTGCCATTCACTAAATTAAAACTATTTACCACAGTAACCCCTTTTTTTGTGTACCTATCAATTAATAGCTGTTTGTTTTCATTCATTATATGAACCAATTCTTTTCCAACTAAACTATCGGCATATTGCATATTTTCGGCTAATAAATGAAAAACCAAGTTCAATTTTTTTTCATTTGCCAATTCTACTATTTCATCAAAATTTTTAATTCGGGGATTTGAATTTGTATCAATACTAAATGCATATGTTTTAATATAATGACAAGCTAATGTAATTTTTGGACTATCCCATTTGCCATCAGGTAAAAGGTAAGTTCCGTTTGCCATGCCATTGTCCCATTGGCGAACTGTTTTATAGGGAAAATTTGAAGGTACATTTAACTTTTGTTCTGACCAATTTTTTTCATTTATCAAATTTCTCATTTCTACCGATTTATTATCGTAAGCATTAAATGCTAATTTTAATCGTTTAATAATAGGGAAATTGGGTTCATAAATTATATCGGCTTGCGCCAAATTAGTTTCTATTTTAGAGTTAATCCAAGGAGAACCGAAAGAACGAGAGTTTAATGTAATTACCAAAGTTTTTACTTTAGAATTGGGTTTAATATTTTTTATTAATTGTAAATAACTTCGCGCATGCACTGCTCCGTGGTCAATTGCACCAACCTTTAATGGTGATAATTCGTCAATCATTTCCGAAATGGATAATTGGCAAGTATCATTATTTGAAACCGTTCCATTACTCGATTCGGCAAAGTATAATACATCGCAAATATATTGTAGGCTGTCAATTTTTTGTAACATAGAAGCATCTAATATTTCAATGTCGTTTTTGTAATAATATTTTGTATAAATAAAATTAGCAATTGCTAAACAGCAACCAACAATTAATAACGTTAAACAAAATTTATAAAATAATTTTTTCATGTTTAAAATTGAAAATAAATAAATTGAAAACTTTGAATACCACTAAATAAAATAATACATAAAATTAGTGTTGTATAAACAGTCCATCTTATATAAATATTTAAATTTTTTAAATAAAAATCAAATCTACTTTGATATAAAAGTATTTCAAAAACTATAAAAATCAAAAACATTATAGCTGTTTCAAAATGGAGAGATAAATGGCTTTGGGCTATTAAAGTATAACTAAAACATTGTTTAAAAACAGTAATTGCTTTATCCATGTTTTCGGCTCTGAATAAAACCCAAATTAAAGTAATTAGAGTAAAAGTTAAAATACCACCTAAAATATTTTGAAGCTTAGTTGAAGGAATAGTTTTTGGAATAATTTTTAAAAATTGCTTTTCGGTTAAATAAAAAAAACCATGTGCTAAACCCCAAATAATAAAAGTATAGTTGGCACCATGCCAAAAACCACTTAAAGCAAAAACCAAAAGAATATTAAAAACCCATTTCAACGAATTAACATAACTGCCACCTAAAGGAAAAAAAACATAATTACGGAACCAAGTGGTTAATGAAATATGCCACCGTTGCCAAAATTGATAGAAGCTAGTAGCAAAATAAGGTTGGTTAAAATTATTCATTAAATCAATTCCTAATAACTTGGCTGCACCAATAGCAATTGTTGAATAGCCATAAAAATCGGCATAAATTTGAATTGAAAAAGCAAACAAAGCTACCCAAGCATATGCAGAATGAAACTGAGTTGGATTATTATAAAAATCGTTTACCATTGGCGCAAAATTATCGGCAATACACATTTTAACAAATAGGCCATAGAGTATTAATCTTAATCCGGCTGCAATGTTTTTATATTTAAATTTATGATTTGTTTTTAATTCGTTACCTAAACGAGCATAAGTTTCAATTGGCCCTGCTACCATTTGAGGAAAAAATAAAACATAATTAGCAAAATAGCCAATGTGTTTTTCTGCTTTTTGATTCCCTTTGTAAACTTCAATGGTGTAACTTAAAGATTGAAAAGTATGAAACGAAAGGCCAATAGGAAGTATTATGCTTATGTGTTTTAATTTTGGAACAAAATCAATAAAAACATCAACAAAAAAATTGTAGTATTTAAAATAGGTAAGTAGCCCGATATTGCTTATTATACTAAATACAAGCCAAAATAGTTTAAGTTTCTTATCTGATTTTTCAATGAGTAACCCACATATATAATCAATTATAATTATAAAATAAAGAATAAGAATATAAGGTAAGTAAAAGGCCGAGTAAAAATATGTGCTAGCAATAAAAAGTAATACCCAACGCCACTTGTGTTTTAGTAAATAAAACAATATTGTTACTATTGGAAAAAAAAATAAAAAGTGAATTGAATTAAATAACATATTTAAAATTAAAACTATTAAAAAGGATAACCAATTCCAAAATTAAAAATACTATTATCCCAATACCAACCTGCTGATTTAGCGTTTTCAATCACCCATCTTTTACCAAAAGCAAATGTTGGGTCGTGAATTGGAATTGCTCCATCTAACCTAAATATAAATATTCCTAAATTTAAACGAATACCTAATCCAGAACCTATAGCCATTTGGTTATAAAAATCTTTGAAATCGAAATTTGCCCCTACTCTACTGTCTTGTTTTACTGCCCAAACATTTCCTGCATCAGTAAATATTGCTCCTTCTAAAAATCTTTTGTAAATATTAAATCTAAACTCAGCATTTAATTCAATTTTTATATCGCCCGATTTATCAATTTGGTTCGTAGTATTAAACACACCAGGACCAATTGAACGAGGCCTAAATGCCCTTAAACTATTAGCACCTCCGGTAAAAAAACGTTTTTCGAAGGGAATAAAATCTGGTGAATTGCCATAAGGCAAAGCATACCCAAGTGCACACCTGTATACAA
>CAMCEM010000100.1 GCA_945873755.1 Chitinophaga pinensis
GGTTTTTTAGAATCGTTAAGAATAGAAAACTTAAAAACTGGATTGCATGTTGGAGTTATGTGCCCTGGTTATACTGCATCAAATATTCGCAATGCAGCTTTAAATAAAGATGCCAAAAGTCAAGCCGAAAGTCCTTTTGATGAAAGTAAATTAATGCCCGCAGAAACTGTAGCCAACTATATTTTAAAAATGATAGAAAACCGCAAAGCGCACCAAGTTTTAACTAATCAAGGGAAGTTGAGTTTTTTATTACAAAAATTTGTTCCAAGATTTTTAGATACTTTGGTTTTTAACACCATTGCAAAAGAAAAAGATAGTCCGTTTAAATAAAAAAAGACGCAGTAAGCGTCTTTTTTTATTTAAATTATTTAACCACTAAAACCCATCTCCGTCTAATAAATTCCCCAAGCCCCCTAAAATACTTCCTTGTTCCTTTCCTCCTCTTGTTCCGTATTGTAAGATTCGCCCTGCTAAACGGCTAATTGGTAATGTTTGAATCCAAACTTTTCCTGGTCCTCTTAAAGTAGCAAAAAACACTCCTTCGCCACCAAATAAGGTGTTTTTAATTCCTCCTACAAATTGAATATCATAATCAACATCTTTTGTAAAAGCTACTATACAACCTGTATCTATTTTAATCATTTCGCCAGGTTGCAGTTCTCTTTCTTCAACGTGGCCTCCAGCATGAACAAAACACATGCCATCACCTTCTAATTTTTGCATAATAAAACCTTCACCACCAAAAAGTCCTGTTCCTAATTTTCGTTGAAATTCAATACCAACTTGAACTCCTTTAGCTGCGCACAAAAACGAATCTTTTTGGCAAATTATTCTACCACCTAATCGCAATAAATCAAGCGGAATTATTTTACCAGGATAAGGAGCTGCAAAAGTTACTTGTTTTTTTCCGTTACCTATATTTGTATAAGCAGTCATAAATAAGCTTTCGCCAGTTAATAATCGTTTACCAGCACTAAATAATTTACCAAGTACTCCACCAGTTTGTTGGCTTCCATCGCCAAAAACAGTTTCCATTTGTACACCATCATTCATCATCATAAAACTTCCTGGCTCTGCCATTACTGTTTCATTGGGATCTAATTCAATTTCTACACATTGCATTTCACTACCAAATAAACGGTAGTCTATTTCATGATTATTTGCCATCTTTAATTTTAATTATACTGCAATAATAAATCTATCATATTAAAATTCTTAGTTAATATTGTATAAATTTTTTAAAGGAAAATATATTATGAAAACGGCAATAATTGTTGGTTCAACTGGTTTAGTAGGTAGCCATTTATTAAAATTATTAACTAATAATATAAATTATAGTAATCTAAAAGTAATTGTTAGAAAACCTTCAAATAATCAAATAGGGAAAGTAAATGAAATAGTAGCAAATTTTAATAATTTAAGTTTAATAAAAAATGATTTAATTGGAGATGATGTATTTTGTTGTTTAGGAACTACTATTAAAAATGCAGGTACAAAAGAGGCATTTAAAAAAGTAGATTATGAATATTGTGTTTCCATTGCTCAACTATGTTTTGAAAATGGAGCAAAGAATTTTTATATTGTTTCTGCTTTAGGAGCAAATAAAAACTCAACTGTTTTTTATAATAAAGTAAAAGGAGAAATGGAAGAGGCAATAAGTAATATTGGTTTTAATTCTGTTTATATATTTCAACCATCTTTGCTATTAGGCAAAAGAAAAGAATTTAGATTAGGTGAAAAAATAGCACAGTTTATTTTTAAACCATTATCAAAAATTATGATAGGTAGTTTAAAAAAATATGCTGCAATAGAAAGTAATAAAGTTGCATATGCTATGAATTATTTTAGCATTAATAACAAACAAGGAGTTCATGTTATAAGCAATGAACAAATGTTGAATTTATAATTTTAAATTTCAAACGTAAAATTTATAAAATCATTTTTCTTAACATATCAAGTGCCGAAATACTTGTTCTTAAAATAGTTCTTTCTCTATTGTCGCCCATGTTAAATTTTTTAGTTATAACTTCATTTTTACTGGCTACTGCAATCCAAACAGTACCTATAGGTTTTTCTTCTGAACCACCATCAGGGCCAGCAATTCCGCTAGTTGCAATGGCATAGTCAACATTAAATTTACTTAAAATTTCTGTTGCCATTTGTTTAACACAAGCTTCACTTACTGCTCCATCGTTACTTAAAATTGTATTACTAACATTTAACTCTTGTTGCTTTATTTTATTATCATAACTAATAATACTACCAGTAAAATATTTTGAACTTCCGGGGTTTGAAGTAATTTGATGAGCAATAAATCCACCTGTACAACTTTCGGCAGTTGCCAATGTTTTATTTTTATTTGTTAAAAGTTTACCAACTACTTCACTTAACGAATCGTTATTTTCACCATAAATATATTCACCAATTCGTTCATACATTTTGTTTACTATAGTAGCAACATCATTAATAACTTCACTTTCATTGTTACCCTGTGCACTTAGTCTAAGCCTTACAGCACCAACCGATGGGAGGTATGCTAATTTAATATGATGAGGCAATGTTTCTTCAATATCAATAATTTTTTCTGCTAAATAACTTTCACCAATTGAACAAGTTTGTAAAGTTCTGTGGTATATAAATGGCAGTGTAAATTTATTTTTTATTAATGGAATTGCTTCTTCTTCAAATATTGTTTTCATTTCAAAAGGTACTCCGGGTAGCGAAATAAAAATTTTATTATTTATATCGAACCACATGCCAGGAGCAGTACCACTGCGGTTCCACAAGGTTTTACTTATAGCAGGTATCATAGCTTGTTGTAAATTTGTTTCTAGCATTTCCATTTTTCTCATTCTAAAAATACGTGTTACCCATTCTAAAACTTTTTCATCAGTTACTAATGTTGTATTAAAATATTCACACATAGTTTTTTTTGTAATATCATCTTTAGTTGGTCCAAGTCCACCAGTAATAATTATAATATCACTTCTATTCTCAGCATCTTTTAAGCACGATAAAATATGTTCTTTGCTATCACCACATGCAGTTCTTTGATAAAGGCTGATGCCCAATAAACTCAACTGCTGACCAAGCCATGCACTATTTGTATCTATTACCTGACCAATTAATAATTCATCACCTATTGTTATAATTTCAGCTTTCATTTTTAGTTTTATATTATTTAAATAATTTTTTAAAATTTAATTTAATTTAGAGTAAAATATTTTTTATAAATGTATATTTTTTAATACTATTTTACATAAAATAATTTATAAATTTATTTTTTTTATATTGTTAATGTTTTACAAATCTAATAAATATTTTTTATAATATTTATTTTATAGTATCTTCTTAATACCAATAAAATAAAGCTTCTTCGTGTTATAAATAAATTCTAAACAGTACTTATTTATAACATTAAAATTTTTTATAAAAATATTTGTTTATAATAAGTTTATAAAATTATTGTAAGTTAGTAACAATAACTTTATATGAATGAAATCTTATTAAGGTCAATGATTACTGATATCTTCATTGATTGATGTATACTTGTTAACAAGATAAAATATAAAAATGATGTATAATATATAAATACATTTATTTAAACACTTGACTTTTATAACATCTATATTAACTTTGTTTTCGTAATCAAATTAATTAATTAATAAATATGGCAACAGCTAAAAAAACAAAAAAAGCAGCACCAACAAAAAGTGCAGCCCCAAAGAAAGCAGCAGCAAAAAAAGCAGCTCCTAAAAAAGTAGCAGCAAAAAAAGCAGCTCCAAAAAAAGCAGCAGCAAAAAAAGCAGCAGCAAAAAAAGCAGCAGCAAAAAAAGCAGCTCCAAAAAAAGCAGCAGCTCCAAAAAAAGCAGCTCCAAAAAAAGCAGCAGCTAAAAAGAAATAATTATTTACTTTTTATTTAAAGAAGCCTTATCAATTTTTTTGATAAGGCTTTTTTATTTATCATTGAATGAACTTATTTAATATGATTATTTCATTACACACCAAAAATCCGAATACAAGAGACTTGAAAAAAGTTGTTGATGTTTTAAATAATAATGGAGTTATAATTATTCCTACTGATACTATATATGCCATGGCTTGTAAATTAGATAGTAAAAAAGCCATTGAAAGAATGTGTAAGATAGTGGGTAAAAAACCCGACAAAATAAATTTCTCATTGGTTTGTTCAAGTTTAAGTCACTTAAGCGATTTTACTTCAGCAATTGATAAATCGGTATTTAGGTTAATGAAAAATAATTTACCAGGACCATTTACTTTTATTTTAAAAGCTAATAACAATGTTACAAAGTATTTTGAAGGCAATAAAAAAACAATTGGAATTCGTGTTCCTGATAATGTTATAACCCAAATGTTGGTAGAAGAAATTGGAATGCCTTTAGCTGTTACAACTATCCATCACGATGATGAAATAATTGAATACATGACAGATCCTGAAGAAATTCACGAAAAATTTGAACACTTAGTTGATTTGGTAATAAATGCAGGCAACGGAGGCAATGTTCCTTCAACTATAATTGACTGCAGTACCAATGAAATTATTTTAATTCGTGAAGGTAAAGGACTTATAGTTGAATAATATTTATACTCACAATTTATACCAACTCACTTTATGCTTTAATTTTACGTTATTTTTGTAAAGTTAACTACACAATTAAAATGTTATACACCATCTTATTATTAAGATATTAATTTATATAAATGATTAAAAAATTATATTTACTTTTTGCCATAATATTATTTACCTGTATTACTAATAATATTGTAGCGCAAGTAAAGGTTATTGGGCCTGATAGTTTAGAAATATCGGAAGAGGAAGAAGAGGAGGAAGAAAGTGAAGAGTCGGCCGAATTTGACAGTATAATAGTTGATAATAATGGACCTTATTGGGATTATTTAAGACCAAGAAATTTTACTTTCGATACATTGAATGCCCCTGCAAGGCAATATTATAATTTTTGGGATACTGTAGTAATAAATCCTTATAAAGAAGATTTAAAGTTAATGGAAGACACTGTAGTTATTCCATTGATAACTGATGGTTGTGGTTTTCATCCTCCGGCTATTGGCGACTTAAGTTCAAATTTTGGTTTTAGAAGATGGGGTAGAAGAGCAAAATTCCATTTTGGAGTTGATGTAAAAATGGATGTTGGCGACCCTGTTTACGCTGCATTTGCTGGAGTAATAAGAATTGCTAAAAAAAGTGCGGACTATGGATACATGGTTTTAATAAGACATGAAAATGGATTAGAAACATTGTATGCTCATTTTTCGCAATTAATTTGTTATATCGGTCAGCATGTAAGTGCAGGCGATATAATAGGTTTAGCAGGAAGTACAGGCAGATCGACTGGACCGCATTTACATTTTGAAGTAAGGTTTAAAGGCGAAAAAATAAATCCAAATTTAGTAGTTCATTTTCCTTCAGGTTCTCTTTTAGCAGATACATTGCAAATAGATAGAAGTTGTTTTAAACATTTGTATGAAGTTAAAGCAGCTAAATTGAAGTTAAAAATTCCTAAATATATTAAAGCTAGAAAAGGAGATACTTTATATAAAATTTCAAGAGAATATGGTGTTTCTGTTAAAAGAATTGCTAGACTAAATAAAATTTCAAAAAAGACTAAAATTAAAAAAGGTAGAAGAATTAGATTGAGATGATTTATGATTTATGATTTTTGAATTATGAATTATGAATTATGAATGTTGAATTATGAATGTTGAATTATGAAATATGAATTATGAAATATGAATTACTAACCATAGTATCTGCCTAGCCGAAGCAAAGGTAACCACTGTTTTTAAATGATTGAGAGTCCGATTGGAGAAAATGGTGAAATTGACCACCAGATTCCGGATTAAACTGACCACTAAAACCGGACGAAACTGACCACCTAATTCCGGAGCAAATTGACCATGAAAAACCGGATGAAATTGACCATAGAAAAAATTTAGTTTATTACTGATTTATTAAAACCAAAACTCGGAGTTTAGCGGATTAATCCAACAAACCACACAGAGATATGGCAAATAAAACTATCAGTATGAGCAAAATAAGACAAATTTTAAGATTACATAGTCAGGGCAACAGTAAATTAGCCATTTACCGACTTACAGGAGTGTCTCGCAATACCCTAAAAAAATATCTTCTGGATTATGAAAAATTGAACCTTGATATCGAAGAGATCAAAAAACTAACTGACCAAGATTTGGAAGAGTTATTTAGTGCATTTAAATCTCAACAACAGAATCTTACGCCAAAAGCGATTGTACTTTTTGACCTTTTTCCAGAAATAGATAAACAACTCAAACGAAAAGGAATCACACGAACATATCTTTGGGAGCAATACAATAATCAATATCCTGATGGATTAAGTTTAAGTCAGTTTAGTTATTACTTCGCATTGTGGAAACAACAAGTTAACCCAGTCATGCACATGGAGCATAAAGCAGGGGATAAACTTTATGTAGATTATGCAGGCGAAAAACTTCATATCGTAGATCCATTAACAGGAGAACAAAAGCCAGTTGAAGTGTTCGTTGCTATTTTAGGATGTAGCCAACTAACTTATGTTGAAGCAAGTTTTAGTCAACAGAAAGAGGATCTTATCGCAAGTTGTGAAAGAACACTGCATTTTATAGGCGGAGTTCCTAATGCATTAGTCACTGATAATCTTAAATCTGCTGTAACAAAGTCCAGTAAATATGAACCAATAATCAATGAAGACTTTGCAGACTTCGCAGACCACTATAGCATAAGCGTTTTACCAACAAGAGCATACAAACCAAGAGATAAATCATTGGTTGAAGGAGCTGTTAAAATCATTTATACACGCATATATGCACGTATCAGAACTAATATATACATAGTCTTGAGGAGTTAAATGCGGCCATATTAATAGTTTTAGAAGAGCATAATAACAAATTACTCAAAGGACGTCATTATAGTCGCAGACAACAGTTTGAAGAAGTGGAACAACCAACATTGAATCCACTAGCTATATTAAAATACGAGTTCAAACAACAACTTTTTGCAACGGTAATGAAAAATGGCCATGTTTGTTTAAGTCAAGACAAACATTATTACAGCGTTCCTCATCAATATATCGGTAAAAAAGTTAAACTGCTTTTCAGTTCACAAAGCGTTGAAATTTATTATAATTATGAACGTATAGCTTGTCATCAACGACTTAAAAGCCCTTATAATTATACAACAGAGAAAGACCATATGGCTTCAACACATCGCTTTGTAAGCGATTGGACACCTGAACGCTTCTTGAGCTGGGCAGCTTCAATTGATGAAAATGTACGCCAATACATCTATTGTATTTTGAATAAAAAACAACACGTTGAACAAGCATACAAATCTTGTGTAGGTATTCTTTCAATGGCAAAAAAATATGGAAATAAAAGGCTAATTGATGCTTGTAAAAGAGCCATTGAATATGATATGTATTCGTACAAAGCAGTAGAAATGATTCTTAAAAGAGGATTGGATCAACAGGCGCAAGAAACACAAGAAGTCTTACCACTGATGCCAGAACATGAAAATATAAGAGGTAAAAATTATTACAAATAATCACCAATAAATAGTATAAAAAATGAATAATGAAACATTAGAAAAAATGCGTAAAATGAAATTTTACGGAATGTTGAGAGCCTTTAAAATGAACTTGGAGGCAGGGAAAACAGAGCAGTATACCGCTGACCAAATGGTTGAACATCTTCTTAATGCAGAATGGGACGACCGACATAATAGAAGCATAGGGCGACATATTACCAATGCGCGATTCCGATATAATGCCGCTGTGGAGCAAATTGTTTTTGATAAAGAACGATCCATTGATCAAAATCAAATTTTACGTCTTGCTGAATGTGATTTTATTAACCGAAAGGAAAACATACTAATTACAGGAAGTACAGGTATTGGTAAATCATTTATTGCCTCTGCTATTGGTCACCAAGCTTGCCTTTTGGGATATAGAACTTTATACTACAATGTTTCTAAACTCTTCTCACAACTCAAAATGGCAAAGGGAGATGGTTCATACGTGAAAGAAATTACTAAAATTGAAAAACAACATTTGCTAATTATTGATGACTTTGGCCTACAACCATTAGATGGACATAACAGGTCTGCACTTATGGAAATTATTGAAGATAGGCATGCGAAAGCATCTTTAATTATAACAGCCCAGGTTCCAGTAAATAAATGGCATGAAATAATAGGTGAAACCACCATTGCTGATGCTATATTAGACAGGGTGGTTCATGGTGCACATCGTATTGAACTTATAGGTGATTCAATGAGAAAAAAGAAAATAACAATAAATTAATTAAATAATATATTTTTGAACAATAAATAAGTAATGAACTAACTTTTTTCGCCAGCTAATTTTAGCAATTTTCGCCAATTAAAAAGTGGTCAATTTGCTCCGGAATTAGGTGGTCAGTTTAACAAGAATATCCAAATATAACATAGCAAAATAATTAAGGTAATCTTTGTCCAAGGTTGGTTTTTTATTAAACTATGCGCCAAATAGGTCGGTAAAAATACCAAACATAGGCAAAGGGAATAGTTAACGGAAAGCAATCAGTTAAAGCCAAGGAGATGCTTGTAGCATGACTTTGTTTATACCATTCATCATGGAGCGCATCTCCTTTGTTTAACAATCCTTGTTCCTTTTTTAACTTTGTCAAAGTTTTAAACTTTGTCAAAGTTTTTCGTTAAAGTAGCTTTACGAATTTGTTTTTCTCCTACTTACCACATTTACCCAATTGCCTTTTAGGCGTGCGTTTATGTTTGCATTATACATGGCTTCGCAATTAACAGGTGGCAAATAAAACTTACCTAAATAACTTGCATTTAATATATAATAATAGGTTAATGTTTGTCCGTTTACAATATTAAAATAAGTATATACCCTATCATCTCTTATATCTTGGTATTGGCTGTTTGATGAAATAAATAAAGGGTTTTCGCCAACCAACCTTGTGTTTTGAATTTGCCAACCGCTAGGGAAAATAGTAGTTAATGCCATTTGCTCGTAATTACCTAAATGGCTATTATTTTTAAGTTCTACTTTGCATACAAAATCGGTACCTTGTTCTAAGTTAGTGTGGTTAATATTTTTACCTTTTAAATCCAAGTATTGAACACTCATTGATAAGTTATTCGATGCATCTTCTACTTTATCGGTAAATGGTTGGCCTCTATTAATTACTCTAACAAATAAGCTTTTACCCGAATTGTTTTCAATATTAATACTAGTTGGTTTTACACTATTAAAATAAATGTTATTTTGGTTAATAAATGCTTTAGAACTTATATTTTGTTTAACTCCATTAATAGTTATGTTATAGTTTAATTTATTTTCTTTCGAATTAGAAAAACTATAATCGGCCATGGCTATTAAACAATAAGCAGTAGTTTGGGTACTTAACCAATCGTTGCTACTTAAATTTTTACTTATTTGAATAGCTTTTTGCAAAGCAAAACTTTGTTTGTTTAATAAATTTAATGTTTGTAAAATAATGGCATCGTCTCTTTCATCGCTTCCATAACTAAAGTTCATTTCAGCATAATTATTTACATTAATTGACAAATTTTTAATTACATTTTCTGCAACGTCTTTTTGCCCAACCATTGCATAAGCCGATGCCAAATACCATTTTGAAATAACATTGATATTTACATTTTCTCTTAACCTATTCATTGCACCTATTTCAGGCGAACCACATAATGCCAATGTATATAATCGGTATGCTTGTATAATATCATTTTGCTGCGCTGTTTGGGAATAATTTTGTGCCAATTGTTTTTGAAATTTTTTCCAATTGCTTAGCAAACTATTTGGCACACTGTATCCATTTTTTTGTGCTTCTATTAAAAAATGTCCAGCATAATTACTTCCCCATTCATCGCTTATGTTTTGGCCTGGCCAATAAGCAAAACCTCCATCATTGGTTTGGAAATTTTTTAATTTATCAATTCCTGTTTTTATATTTTGTTCTATTTGTTTAGCTCTATTCGAATTCAAATCTATTAACTTATTTAATACCAATTGAGGAAATACAGAAGAAGTAGTTTGCTCAATACATCCATGTGGATATTGAATTAAATAATCTAATCGTTTGCTTAAATTTATAGGAGGAATGCTAGAAACTTCAACTATAGCTTCACTTTTGCTTCCAAATCCAATAGGTACTATGCGAGTGGTTATATTTTTATTTGCATCAACAATTTCTTCTGTTACATCAGTAATAATAGGATTTGGATTTCGAATATCAATTTCCATTTCTTCACTTATTTTATGTAATCCGCTTATGGCTTTAATTTTAATTTTTCCAATACCAGTTAAGGCTTTCATGTTAATTTCAAAATCAACCAATTCTTCTCCTACTTTTTTAAAGTTAACAGTTTTTGAATTTCTTCCTTGTACTTTCATTAATCCGTTACATTCAATACTAACTTGCACATTTTTTATGTCATTTTCCATTGCAAAAACACTTACAGGAAGTTTTACATTTTCGTTAATACTTAATACTCTTGGAAGTGAAGCCAGCATCATTAATGGTTTACGAACTGGAACTGCTTTTTCAGCATTTCCATAAGCTCCGTTTTGCCCTGCTACTACCATTATTCTTACCGAGCCATAGTAAGTAGGAAGTGTAAATTTTAAATTTTCGGTTTTGCCTTTTGGTAAATAAAATGGACCTAAAAACTTAACTACAGGTTTAAATCTATTGGCTTTATTGTCATTTTTCTTTTTGTTTATACCTTCATCTCCACCAATTGATAATATTCTATCCATTTGCAAACTATAAGCGTTCATTATAAAATCGTACAAGTCGTTTGTTTGAACTCCCAATGCTTCTCTTGCGTAAAAGTCTTCATGAGGATTTGGAGTTTTAAATCTAGTTAAGTCAAGTAAACCTTCATCTACAATAGCTAAAGTATAAGTCATTGCTTTTCCGTTTGCTTCGCTAATTTGTATTGATTGCACTTCATCAGGTCTTAGTACTTCAGGAGAAGTAATTACGGGCTTTAAAACGGTTTCTATATCACTTACATTTATTGGTTGAATTCCATACAAGCGAATAGGTAAATCGTTGTTTACTTGTGCATGTGGTTGCAACAAACTAATGTGAACATAAGCATTTGGCAACATTTCTTTAGTAGCTTTAAACTTAAATTCTGTTTC
>CAMCEM010000101.1 GCA_945873755.1 Chitinophaga pinensis
TGGCCCGCCTTTTTGCCGACCCAACGCACATCGTTAATGGAGTAATTAAATTATAATTTAGTTTTCTCTAGCAAAAGCTATGTTTTCTATTTTTCCGTGTGGTTTTGTGTTAATCTAAAAAATAGATTTTCACATAAAAATGCCAGTTCTATCAAAGTCCGATTGGTATTGGACTAGAAATGAATGCTCAAGTTTTTAAAACATTTTTACCGAAAGCTATCGTTTTTCGCTCAATATGACAAAAAAAAGAGGCTGTCTTTTTAAAACAGCCTCTCTTTTTTTTGTACCTTTATTAAAAAATTATCTGTGGTTTTTGAATCTTTCGCTTACAATTAAGTCTTTGCTTCCTGCTGTGTGTATATAAAATCCTTCGCCAGATTTTACACCCAAGTTACCAGCAGTAACCATATTCACTAAAAGAGGTGAAGGTGCATATCTATGGTCGCCCAAACCTTCGTGCAATACATTCATAATTGCTAAGCATACATCTAAACCAATAAAATCGGCCAATTGTAATGGACCCATAGGATGAGCCATGCCTAATTTCATAACCGTATCAATCGATTCAACCGAACCAACTCCTTGTTGTAAACAAAAAATAGCCTCATTTATCATTGGCATTAAAATTCTGTTTGCTATAAAACCCGCATAATCGTTTGCTATTGCTGGTGTTTTTCCAATTGCTTTCGATAAATTTATAATAGTTTCTGAAACTGTTTCACTTGTTTTAAAACCATTAATTATTTCTACCAATTTCATTACAGGAACTGGATTCATAAAATGCATTCCAATTACTTGCTCAGGACGCTTTGTAACACTAGCAATTTTTGTTATTGAAATAGAAGAAGTATTAGAAGCTAAAATGGTATGTGCTGGGCAAATTTCATCTAATTGTTTAAAAATATCTAGCTTTATAGCCATGTTTTCACTGGCAGCTTCTACAACTAAATCAGCATTTGAAGCAGCATCTTTTAAATTAGTATATGTAGTAATATTTCCTAACGTAGCAGTTTTATCTGCTTCGGTAATTACGCCTTTTGTAACTTGGCGATCTAGGTTTTTTTCTATTGTAGCTATCGCTTTTTGCAAAGCAACTTCATTTACATCAATTAAATTAACGAGGTAACCAAATTGAGCAAAAGTATGTGCTATGCCGTTTCCCATTGTTCCAGAACCTATTACTGTAATGTTTTTCATTTTATAAAATTGTATTTTAATGTGATGGCAAATCTATTAAACACCTTCACTTAATCAAATTTTTAATTAAAAATGTTTACTATTTTAAATCAATGTATTTGAGGCAATTTATCTTAAAAATTTGTTAAACTTAATTTGAGTTGCATAGTGGCATAGTTTTTTCTTAATTTTACCACAAAAATAAAAACAATTTACATGCGAATTTTAAAATCAATTTTACTCGTTTTATTTGCTTTAGGTAGCATTAATTCATTTGCACAAAAAAATAAAAAATCAGCTATTCCTCCACCACCGCCACCTTTGTCTGCTGGCCATGCCATTACCATTACTTTAAAAGGGTATGAAAACAAAATGTTTTACATGGGTTACTACTTTGGCGACAAACAATATTTAAGAGACAGTGCAGTTACCGATAATAAAGGAAGAATGGTTTTTACAGGACCAGAAAAATTAGAAGGTGGTGTATATTTAATTGCCACTGACGACAAATCATTATTGTTCGATTTTATTGTAACTGAACAAATTTTTAGTTTAGAAACCGACTCAAGCGCAATTATTGACAATATGAAAGTTACTAATTCGCCCGAAAATGATGTATTTTTTGATTACAATAAGTTTTCGGCCAAAATAGGAAAACAAGCATATGAACTTGAAGAAAAAATAAAAAAAGTCAAAGAAGCCAAAAACAAAACAGAGGAAGATAAATTAGTTGAATCGTACCGCGAATTAATGAAACAACTGAATGAAGAAAGAAAAAAAGTAGTTGAGAACCATCCTACAAAATTAATGAGCAAGGTTTTTAAAATGATGACGGAAATTGATGTTCCGGATGCTCCTAAAAATGAAAAAGGCGAAATTATTGACTCTAATTTTCAGTATTTTTATTACAAATCACATTACTTCGATAATTTTGATTTTAGTGATGATAGAATAACAAGAACTCCTATTTTCTTTCCAAAATTTGAAACATTTATGCTAAAAGTAGTGCCTCAAATACCTGATAGCATTAAACGCGGTGCCGATCAAATTTTAAAACTATCTGACAAAGGGAAAGAGAACTTTAAGTTTTGTTTGTTTTGGATTACCAATCACTACGAAGAATCGAAGTACATGGGTATGGATGCCGTTTTTGTTCATTTAATTGACAATTATTATGCAAAAGGAAAAGCTTATTGGGTAGATAGTTTATTGGTTTGGAGAATGAAAGACAAATGCGATAAACTTAGGCATAACTTGATAGGAGCAAAAGTTAAAAACTTAAATATGCTTGATACCAATGGCAGATACCATAGCCTTTATAATATGGATGCTCAGTATACTTTGGTTGTTTTTTGGAGTGCCACATGCGGCCATTGCAAAGAGGAAATACCAAAAATAGTAAATACTTATAATGAATTGAATAAAGAAATTATATTAAAAAACCAGTTAATAAGTAAAACCAAAACTAAAGACAATTTACCGCCAAAATTACTTCCTTTAAAGTTCGATATTTATTCGGTTAGCTTAACTGAAACGGTTGAAGAATGGAAAAAGTATTTAATAGAACAAAAATTACCTTGGCGTTTAAACTTATACGATCCACTAAACGAAACCAATTTCCGCCAATATTATGATGTTTATAGCACACCTGTTTTGTACATAATTGATAAAGATAAAAAAGTTATTGCAAAAAGATTAGCTGCTGGAGATATTAAAGGATTTATGGAAAGCTATGAAAAAGACTTTTTAAAAGGTAAATAGTTTATCTTATTCTTAAAAAAAATCCTCAAAATTAAAATATTAATTTTGAGGATTTTTACTTTCGTCAGACGCTTAACTGGCCTTTGCGCTGCCAAGGCGTCAGACGGATTGAAGGAATATTTTTTCGATTTATTAAGATTGAAAACTCGAACAATAGTTCATTGTTAGTTCGATTGTTATCAGACACGAAGCAATCTCTTAGTTACTAGGATTACCAAGCTGTTTTCTCAATTACCTTCTCGCACCTTGAGATATTGGGTAACAGGACCTGTCAGACCTATAAAAAACTAACAAATACCGTTGCTTATCCGATAGCGGCATTCACCAACAGAGGGCAAAGTTTTTAAAACACTACCCAGATTTTTTTAAATACTGATTTGCTTTGTTTTTGTAATATGGTTTAAGTTCGGTAGGTACCGTTTTTAATATTTCGGTTTGTTTCTTTTTCTTTTCTAAATAATATTCAAAAACTGGTGGAGGAGCAGTTTTTTCCATTTCCTTGCTTTTTTCTGCTTCTCGTTTTTTTTCCTCTTCTTGTTTTTTTTCTGCTTTTTCGCTTTCCAACATTCTAGTTAAAATATCTTGTTGCCTATTTATAGTTTCTTGCGTTAGTTTTTTATTAAACAATTCTTTTTCTGTTTGTTCCATTTGTTTTTGCATTTCCATTAATTTTCCGTTCCCTCCCATCGACTCTTTTTCTTTTGCACCCATTTCGCTCATTAACTTTTGCAATTGTTGCCTTATAGCCATTTGTTGTGCAGCCATTCTTGCAAATCCTTCGCTTCCTATTCCATTGCCTTCGCCAGGTTTTTGCCCTGGTTTATTTCCTTTTTCACTGCCATTTTTATTTTGCCCTTCGCGCAATTGTTTATTCAGTTCTTCTTGCATTTTCTTTAACTGACTCATGCTTTTTTTGCCACTTCCCTTACCTTTTCCCTTTCCTTTGCCTTTCCCCTTTTTATCTCCGCTTTTTCCATCTCCTTCTTCTCCTTTGCCATTCATTTCGGCTTGCATTTGTTTCAATACATCGCTAAGCATTACAGCCAAATTATTCATGTGGGTCATGGCAGTTTGTTGGCTAGTGCGGGTTTGCGGAATATTACGTGTTGCAAAACCGCTCGTAGCTTTATCCATATTGTAGTTCATTTTAGTTACCTCTTTATCAATAAATGAACTAATTTCGGCTACACGTTTACTTAGTGCAGTCAAACTATCTTCTATTATTCTTGCATTGTCTTTTAAGTTTCGTTGTTCCTGCCCTAAACTTACAAACTGAGGATTGTATCCATTAATGTCTTTAAACTTTAACATTAATCCTTCTTGTTGCTTACTTAACTCCACCAAGTTTTCAATAATTTCTCGTAATGCATTTATATCTATTTCATCCTCTTTTTCTTCTTGTTCCGCCTTTTTGTTCTTCATTTTTTCTGCCATTTTTTTCATATTATCAGCAGCTTCTTTCTGTTTTTTCTTGGCTTGTTTTTGCTTGTTATTTTTCAAGTCTTCGCTGCTTTCTTTCATGTCTTTTTCTATTTCATTTTCTTCTTCTTTGGTATCAGCTAACTCTTGTTTATTTTCTAATTCATTGTTTTGTTTTTCTATTTCTTTTAAATCTTTCTTTATTTCATCAAACTCTTTATTCAATTCATCTTGCTGCTTTTTTAAATCTTCCGCTTTTTGGTTTTTATCATCGGTTTTTTGCTCAAGTTCTTCTTGTTTTTTCGATAGTTCTTCTAAATCTTTGGTAGCCTCCTCCATCTTTTTATCTAACTCTAATTCCTTAAACATTTCAAGCATTTTATCCAACTCCTTTTCAACATCTTTATTGTTCAATTGCATGTTTTCCATTTCTTGTTTCAATTGATCTTTGTTTTGTTGCTTCATCATCTCCTCCACTTTCTTTATCAAATTTTTCATTTCATCGTTCATCAGCTCATTGTACATTTTTTCAATTTGCTTTTGTTTTTCTAAAATGTTCTCCGTTTCTTTTTTATACTCTTGCTCTCGTTTATTATTTATTTTAAAATCTTTGTTTAACTCTTCTATTTTTTTATTCAGTTCTTGTTGTTGCTTCAAAATACTTTCGGCCTTGCGTTTTTCTTCCCAAGTCAACTCCCGTTTTTCAAGCATTTTTTGTTGCAATTGTTTTAAATCTTTTTGTAATTCTTTGGCTTCTTTCAAAGCATCTTCCATTTTATTTTTTAATGCATCAGCATTTTTGTTACTTTGTTCTTTTAACTCCTTACTGCTAGCAGCTTTGTATATTTCAGTTTTCGATTTTACCGATTTTGCTCCAAAAACTCCATCGTTGTCCCATAACTCAAAATAGTATTCTACTTCATCTCCGGCTTCTATTCCTATTTCGTTTAAATTTATAAAATAATTAAACCTTATATCGGTTTTGTTTTTATCTATAGCAATTGGTTTTACAGTGGTTTTATTTAATTTTTGTTTGTTTTCACTATTTATGAAAGCATAGTTAAATGTTAGTTTAGTTATTCCATAATCATCATTTCCATCACCAATAAAGTAAATTTGTTTTCCAGAAATTGAATCACTTTTTTCTTCAATATTAATTGTTGGATATGCATCGCTAATAACACTTAACATATAGTTCATCGAATCGCCTTTGGCTAATGTGGTATTGCTATTTTTTATAAAATAATTTTGACTTATAAAAACCTTTTTGTTAAATGAAAATTTGTTTTCTTCCACTGCATTGGCAAGTACAATTTTATTATCGAAACCCAATTCAATTTTAGTGGTTTGTTTACTTATAAATTGCCAAGTAAGAATAGTTCCAACTGGAACAGTAAAATCGGTTGGATTATTTAAAACCTCATTTTTTTTGCCTAAATAAGAAGGAAAGCTACATTTAACTTGGAAGCCTAACATGATAGGTTTTGCAACCACATTTAATTCAAAATCTTTACTGTTAAATTCATCTGCAACAAGAAAAAAAGGCGTTGTTTTTTGAACATTTTTAAAGTTATAAGTATAATGTGTTTTATCGTTTTTATTTAATTTATAGTTATTGCCATCAATTGAAATAAAAACTTCATCAGGAATTTGTTTACCTGTTATTGTAACATTTAAATCAAAATCAGTAAACTGTTCAGTGGTTAAATCATTGTTTTCTATAATAAAATTAAATGGTGCTACAGGTACAAAAGTGGTATTGTATTTTAATATTCTTTTACCTCCATCAGTCAACAAATCTGGCTTCACAAAGCTTAAAAGTAATATTACAAAAATGGGAAGCAATGCAAATTTAACATACTTTAAATTGGCTTTAAAATTAATGGCTTTTTGAAACGGAATGGGTGATAACTGAGCTGTTTTTTGTTCAATGGCTGCAATCAATAAACTATTGTCGTCATTATTTAAATTGGCCTCTTGTTTAAGTTGTAAAGTATTTAGTAAACTATCGTTTATTGATACAAAATGTTTTCCAATTATTTTCGAAGCCTGCTCATAATTAATCGTTTTTCTTAACTTTAAAATTCCTGTTAAAGGAATTAAAATATATTTTACCAAACAAAAAATAGTAAATGCCAAAAAGGTAAAAAATATAATTGCTCTAATTGATGAATTATACCTGCCAAAATATTCTAAAGTGGCAATTAATATATAACTAGAAACAATGGCAGCAATAAAAAATATTGCTCCTTTTATTAATTGGTTTTTATAAAACTTTTTTATAAAGTTTTCAATTTTTAAGATTAAAGTTTGATAATTGCTTTGCATATTTATTTGAGCGAATTTATACTTAAATAACTTTTTAAAAAGTAAAAATTTTTAAACGGATTTTATTGTTTTTTACTAATAATAACTTTAAACCATGTAAATTAATATATTTGAAAATGACAAAAAAAATAGTGTTTATATTTTGTTGTTTTTTGTTTAGTCAATTGCTTTCTCAAAACTATCAATTAAAACAAGCTGAACTGACTTTTAGAACTCAAATTATTGATTTTGATACCATTGCTTTTAACAAACCAGTAACTTGTTTTTTTAAGTTTAAAAATACAGGAAATGCCGATTTGAAAATATTTAAAACATCAACAAATTGTAGCTGTGTTCAAATAGCACTTGAAAAAAATGTAATTAAAAGAAATGGAATGGGTAAAGTAAAAATAACCTACAACGCTGCCACCAAAGGTGTTTTTTATAAAACAATAATTATAGAAAGCAATGCAAAAACGCCAAACCAATCACTTTTAATAAAAGGATTTGTTTATTAATTCACATTAAAAAGTAGCTTAATTTGATAAAGGAATTCTAACTAAAGTTTCCAATAAAAAGCCCCAATATTTTTGAACTGAACTTATTTGGCATTTTTCATCAGGTGAATGTGCACCTTTAATATTTGGACCAAATGAAATCATTTCAATATTCGGATAATAAGTTCCTAAAATGCCACACTCTAAACCGGCATGACAAGCGCTAACCAAAGCGTTTTCGTTGTATCTTTCCAAATATAAATCGCTCATTAATTTTACAATTGACGATTCTTTATTTGGAGCCCAACCAGGGTATGAACCACCAAAACTAATAGTTGCTCCCATTAATTCAAAGCAAGCTTGTAAGCTATTTGCCAAGTCTATTTTTTCAGAGTCAACCGAACTTCTTGTTAAACATTGAATACTGTAATTGCCTTCATTAATTAAAACCCTTGCTAAATTATTTGAAGTTTGCACCAATCCATCAATACTTGAACTCATTCGGTAAATAACATTTAAACAACTATAAATACTTTTTAAACAAACCAATTGAAATGCTTTTGTAAATACTTTTTGTGGTAAAATGGCATCTTCTATTGTTATAATTAAGTTAGGATCTGTAATGTAATATTCTGATTTTAATATAGCTTGTTGTTCCTTAATAAATGTTTCAAAATCATTCAAATAATCATTATTAATTACAATTATTGCTTTCGATTCTCTAGGAATTGCATTTCTTAAACTGCCACCATCAATTGAATTTATTTGAATATTAAATTGATTGGTTGCTAACCATAAAATTCTATTCATTAATTTATTGGCATTGGCTCTTCCTTTAAAAATATCCATGCCTGAATGTCCTCCAGTTAATCCTTTTAAAGTAATTTTTTTAGCAATGTCCATTTTATTAACATCAACTAAATCATAAGTTCCTGTAGCAGTTACATCAACTCCACCAGCACAACCAATAGTTAGTTCATTGTCAACTTCAGTATCTAAGTTTAGCATTATTTCAGCATTTAAAAGTCCACCTTTCAAACCTAAAGCACCAGTCATACCTGTTTCTTCATCAATGGTAAACAATGCTTCTAATGGTGGATGAATAATAGTTTTTGAAGCCAAAATGGTCATTATAGAAGCAACACCAATTCCATTATCAGCACCTAATGTTGTTCCATTTGCTTTAACCCAATCTCCATCAACATACATTTCAATTCCTTGTGTATTAAAATCAAATTCTGTATCACCATTTTTTTGATGAACCATATCCAAGTGGCTTTGTAAAGCAACCACTTTTCTATTTTCCATACCTGCAGTTGCTGGTTTTTTAATTATTACATTACCAACTTCATCATTTAAAGTTTCTAAACCTAAATTTTTTCCAAAATTTAAAATAAATTCAATTACTCTTTCTTCCTTTTTCGATGCACGAGGAATTGCATTTAAATCGGCAAAATTATTCCAAAGTTCTTTTGGTTCTATTTCTCTAACTGTGTTATTCATTTAGTGTATTTAAGTGTTTATGTTTATTAGTATTTTATAATTTAAATTAATCTATCTCCCAAAAATCTATCAACTATCAACCGACAACTATCAACTATTTTCTTTCACCTATCTGTTGGCGCCACATGGCATAATACAAACCTTTTTCTACCAAAAGTTCATTGTGTTTTCCCATTTCAATTATTTCGCCTTTTTCCAAAACAAATATTTTATCAGCATGCATAATTGTTGACAATCTATGTGCAATTAACACTGTAATTTGTTCTTTTCTACTACCTATTTGTTGAATGGTATTTGTTATTTCTTCTTCAGTAATGGAGTCCAAAGCTGAAGTTGCCTCATCAAAAACCAATAATTTAGGTTTGCGTAATAAAGCCCTGGCTATTGACAAACGTTGTTTTTCGCCTCCACTCAATTTCATCCCGCCTTCGCCAATTACAGTATTTAATCCTTTTTCGCTCCTTGCTAAAAGGTTATTGCAACTTGCCATCTCTAAGGCTTCATTTATTTGCTCTTTAGTAGCATTGGGTTTTACAAACAATAAATTTTCTTTTATAGTTCCACTAAAAAGCTGTGTATCCTGAGTTACAAAACCTAATTGCGCTCGCAATTCATCAATTTCAATTTCGTTGTAGTTAATATTATTGTACTTTACATTACCTTCTAGTGGTGTATATAAACCAACTAACAATTTTACCAAAGTACTTTTACCACTTCCACTTGGGCCAATAAACGCAATGGTTTCGCCTTTATTAACCGAAAATGAAATGTTATTTAATGCCTTAAACGAAGCTGTTTTATGCTGAAAAACTACATTTTCAAATTGTAGTGTACTAATAGCATTTAATTGTTTTGGACTAATAGGTTTTACTTCAATGGGAGTAGATAATACTTTTTGAAAATTATTCAATGATGCTTCCGCTTCGCGATAACTTAATATTACATTCCCCATTTCTTGCAATGGATTAAAAATGAAAAATGAAAAAAACTGCAATGCAATAATTTGTGCAACTACCAATTCGCCTTTAAAAACCAAATACAATAAAAAAAACATGATTGCTTGTCGCAAAGTATTTACAAAAGTTCCTTGAACAAATGAAATACTTCTAATACTTCTAACTTTTTTTAACTCTAATTGTAATATTTTTTTAGTTGAAATATGTAACCTATGCGTTTCTTGTGTAGTTAATCCCAAACTTTTAACTAGTTCTATATTGCGCAAACTTTCTGTTGTAGTTCCTGCTAATTGCTTTGTTTCCGCTACAATAGTTGTTTGTACTTTTTTTATTTTTTTAGATAAAAAGTTAGTAATGGTTGCCAATATTAAACTTGACACTAAATAAATTATAATAAGAAATGAATTTACTTGAATTGCATATATAATAACAAATAATATTCCTACAATTGATGAAAATAATACATTGATAAAAATAGAAATAAATTTTTCTGTATCCGTTCTTACTTTTTGTAAAATATTAAGGGTTTCTCCACTTCTTTGATCTTCAAATTCACTGAACGAAATTTGTAAGGTATGTTTTAAACCATCGGTGTACATATCTGCTCCTAAACTTTGTATAACAAGACTTACAAAGTAATCTTGAAATGCTTTTGCAATTCTACTTATCATTGCAACGCTTATTGAACATAAAATTAAAAATCCTGCACCTTTTATAAACTCATCAAACGAATACTTCAAAGGGTTTGTTGCGTAATTCCCTATTAATTTACCAAATATAATAGGATCTAAAAGAGAAAAACCGAGGTTAACCGTTGCAAAAAAAAGTGCAACAAAAACTAGTTTCTTGTATTTAGATAAATAGGTTAATAATAATTTCATTGAAGTAAATAAAAATGGCTGCAATTATACAGCCATTAATCAGTTATTTTCTACTTATATTTTAATTTTCGTTCACTTAAAACTGCGATAATATTTCATTTTGTGTATCAAGTGTTTTATTTTTAGTATACCATAAATGCAAATCAGTTTTAATTTGTTTCATATCCAATCCTTGTTCCTTTAACCCATTTATAAGTAATTGAGCATTTTTTGGTCTTGGTCCCCAATTCCACAACTCGTTTTTATCTAAATCAAAACAAATTAACTTTGGAATTGCTTTTGTTCCATTAGTTAAGTAATTATCCATCAATTCCAAATTTTCATCTCTTAAAAGTAATTGTAAAGTTATATTTCCTTTTGAATTTTCAGCAATTTTATTTATTAATGGAACTATCTGTGCTGCATCGCCACACCAACCTTCAGTTAAAACAATCCAATTGTATTTAACTTGATTTTTGTTTAAAAATTCAATCCAATTTTCCGATAATACTATTGTTTTATCTAATCTATTCATTCGCTGAATATTCATTTCAGCATAATGAATCATTTCTTCAGATTGATCATTTCCAGTAGTTTTTCTTTCTTCCATTAATTTTTCAATTAATGTTCTGTATTCTAAATATGTCATTTTAAAAGTTTCAGCAAAAGTATGTTTTGAACAAAAAAAAACTAAGCCAATGG
>CAMCEM010000102.1 GCA_945873755.1 Chitinophaga pinensis
AATTGGACTTTATAATTTTTTTCAATTTAAAAAATTGATTTCAAATTGTTATTGATTTGTTGAGATAAATGATTGGATTGCTAATTAAAACCAATGAATATTTTGTGTTGTTCGACCCCATCGGGGTCGAATAACTTTATATAGACCAATGCAGTTTTGAAAATTGGACTTTATAATTTTTTTCAATTTAAAAAATTGATTTCAAATTGTTATTGATTTGTTGAGATAAATGATTGGATTGCTAATTAAAACCAATGAATATTTTGTGTTGTTCGACCCCGATGGGGTCGCATGTTTATTAACGGCCACTAATTTCCTTAAATATTTCTTTATTTGATAATCGGTTATTGGATTCAGACAATTAAAATGTTTTTTCGTAGAGTTATATAAATACTGTGAAAGTTAAAATTCCAATAATCATATTTTTATTATTCTGTTTTGTAAATGGTTATGCGCAAAACAATACCATTTCAGCCAATGTAAAAGACTCTTTGAATTTTAAATCAGTAAATAATTCAAGCGTTTCTTTAATTAAATTTAGCGATTCTATTTTAATAGATCATATTTGGTTAAATGAGAAAGGTTTTTTTCAGTTTTTAAATATTCCTGCCGATACTTATTTATTACAAATTACCCGCCCTACTTTTGTTGATTATACCGAAATAATAATTGTAAACGAAAATCAAAAAATTGATTTAGGAACACTTTATATTATTTCGAAAGCCAATTTATTAAAAGATGTAATTATAAAAGATAAAATAAATGCAATAAGAATTAAAGGCGACACCACCGAATTTTTAGTAGATAGTTTTTTGGTAAATAAAAACTCGAATGTAGAAGATTTACTAAAACGATTACCTGGAATACAAGTAGATAAGGACGGAAAAATTACTGCTCAAGGCCAAGAAGTTAAAAAAGTTTTGGTTGATGGAGAAGAGTTTTTTGGAAACGACCCAACCATTGCTACTAAAAATATTAGGGCCGATAATATTTCGACAGTGCAGGTTTTTGATAAAAAAAGTGAACAAGCAACATTAACAGGAATTGATGATGGCGAAAAAAATAAAACTATAAATTTAACATTAAAAGAAGATGCCAAAAAAGGATATTTTGGTAAACTAAGTGCTTTGGAAGGATTAGATGCCAATGAAAAAGCCAGGCTTGAGCGCGATGCTATGTTTAATTATTTTAGAAAGAAATTAAAAGTATCGGCTTATGCAGCAACTTCAAATACCAACAAAACAGGTTTAAGTTGGGATGATAAAGAAACCTATACTGGTGGAATGGCCAGTAACATGGAAATGAGCGATAATGGAATGATGTATTCTTATTACGATAACGAAGGCGATTTTTCGGGAGTAGGTATTCCTCAAACCACTTATTATGGTGGTTATTTTTCTAATAAATTTAATAATTTAAAACAATCGTTGAACGGAAACATTACCAGAAAAGAATTAACAGTAAATGCCGAAGATAATAATTATACTAAATTTATTTTGCCCGATACGTTGTATTATAATAATCAATTAAATAGTATTAGAAATGCTAAGATTTTAAATTCGGGTAATGCTAACTATGAGTACAATATTGACTCAACTTTATTACTAAAAGTAAAAATAAAAGGTTCGCAAAGTCAAAACAATAGCAACAACGATTTTGTAACGCAAAACTTAAACGAAAATGGAACTTTAGTTAATGATAATGTAAGAAACTTAACCAATTTAAGCACAAGTCAAGCATTTAATTCATCAGTAAATATAAATAAAAAGTTTAAGCTAAAAGGGAGATCTTTGGCTTTAAATTTTGAAGGTATTGTTAATTCAAATTCTTCAGAAGGTTTTTTAAAATCGAATACCAATTTTTATAATCCTGATAGTACAATAAATAATTCAAACAATATTGATCAGAAAAAAACAAACGAAAGCTCACTAAACACAATAAAAGCTTTTGTAAGCTACACAGAACCACTTTCTAAAAAATGGTTCATTGTTACCGATTACGATATAGCAAATACAGTAAATAACTCAAAACGATTTTCGTTCGATAAAAATTTAAACAACGAATATTCAACATTGTTAGATACCCTAAGCAATAGTTTAAGGTATAATATATTGGCTAATAAAGGAGGTATTTCGTTAAAATACAATACCAAAAAATTGGTTTATTCATTAGGTGGCAAAGTATCGTATACCGATTTGAGGCAGTATAATTTAATTAATAATGAAGAAATTGGTCAGTACTTTTTTAACTTGTTTCCTGCTGCTAATTTAATGTATAAAATAAAAAATACTTCTTCGCTTAGTGCCAATTATAGTGGTTATACCAACCAACCCTCCTTGCAACAAATACAACCATTGTTCGATAATAGTAACCCGCTTGACATTTATTTAGGAAACCAAAACCTAGGACAAAGTTTTACAAATAGAATAAGCCTAACCTATAACAGCTACAAGCCTTTAACCGGAAGTAGTTTGTATGCAAATGTATCGTTTAATGTAGTTAACAACGATTTTGCTTCGTTTGATAAAGTAGATGATTTTGGAAGGAAAATACACCAAACTATAAATGTAGAGGGCAATTATTCAAGTAATTTTTATTCGTATTACTACTTTAAAATAAAAAAAATAAACTTAGGAGTTTCCAATAATATTTATGGAAACATTTCTAGAAACAATAATTTTATAAATGGTTTTAGTAATACCAATAATAACCAAAGCTTAACTTACGGTTTAAATTTAGATTATGAAAAAGAAGAAAAATTTGAAATATATGTAAGCAGCGAATTAACTTTTAATAACTCAACTTCTAGTTTAAGGCAAGATGTGCAAACTCAATTTTGGATTCAAGAATACATGTTAAGCACGGAGTTTTATTTACCCAAAAAATTTGAAATTGGAGGTAATTGTACTTTTAATATTCGCCAAAGAACAAGCGATTTTGATAGAAATTTAAATACCACCATTTTTAATGCATTCGTAAGTAAAAAACTATTTAAAAAAGACGCTTTGGAAATTAAACTTTCGGTAAATGATATTTTTAACCAAAATATTGGTTTTAACAGAACAGCTACTAGCAATTACATAAACGAAAGAACTTACACAGTATTACAACGCTACTTTTTATTTGGTGTTATTTGGAATTTTAGTAAAGGAGGTAATAATGAATAAACTTATTTTTCAATTAAAAAATTGGCTGTTTATAACAGTTACAATTATTCTATTTATAACAAATAGCAACGCGCAACAACTCATTCAATCGGGTAAAATAACTTTTGAACGGAATGAAAACTTACATAAGTTGATTAACGATAAATCGAGTTGGAGCCAGGCAATGAAAAGCAAAATGCCTAAATACCGAACCGATGTATTTCAACTTTCGTTTAATAAAAAAAGCAGTGCTTATAAATTAACCCAAGAAGATGAAAGCCCTTATGCCAATTGGTATTACAGAGTTGCTGCTCAAAACTCAGTTTTTACAAATATTGAAACCAATAAAATGATTGCAGACAAAATTGTGTACGAACGCAGTTACAGGGTGGAAGATTCGATTCCAAAAATGAAATGGAAATTACTAGGCGAATACCGAAACATAGCTGGTTTTAATTGCCGCAAAGCTGCCACTATTCTTATGGATTCAATTTATATAATTGCATTTTATACCGATGAAATACCAGTAAGTGCAGGTCCTGAATCGTTTCAAGGTTTACCCGGAATGATTTTAGGAATTGTTATTCCAAGGTTAAACATTACTTATTTTGCTACAAAGGTTGAAAATTTGGTTTTACCCGAAACCGAATTTACAACACCACCTGCTCCTAAAAATAAAAAAACCAATATTTTAGAACTTAAAAAAGAGATACTTAAAGACACCAAAGAATGGGGCGAAGACGGACCCAAAATTTATTGGAAAGTAATGTTATAATTAGTCGACCCTCAAATATTATATAACGAATAACAAAATCAACAAATTTGGTAAAAAATATTGTATAAAATACTACAAGAAAAGAGTTAAAAACAAAAGAATACTTGCAGAATTTTTAATGTTTGCAACATTTTATTTAAATTTTTTAATAAACTAAAATAGAAATTGTATGGACCACTATTCCATTAACTACGTGCGTGGGATCGGCAAAAAGGCGGGCCAGCCATAGCCTTGTGCGTGGAAGCTTCGAACACTGAGCGGAGTCGAAGTGTTGCCTTGTCCCGCCTTGCGGGATAGTTTCTTTGGAATTTATACTGAGCCTGCCGAAGTATCTAAGGAAAAAGAAAGAAGTAAAATTGAAGATGACTTTTTGAGGGTCGACTATTACATTGGTATAATATTCCTAAAAGTAAGGTTTATTCTTGGGTGCTTTACTTTTGTAGTAGTTGGCAGTTGGTGTAACCAATTGGCTTGCGTTTTATCTTTCATTAGTAACAAACTTCCACTTTCAAGCAATACCGAAACAGTAGTTTTTTCTACTTTGTGTTTAAACATAAATTTTCTTTCAGCACCAAATGAAACCGATACAATAGCACCTTCTTTTTTTAAATCTTTTTCTCCATCGCTGTGCCAAGCCATGCCTTCGTTGCCATTGTGGTACAAATTTAAAAGGCACGAGTTAAAGGTTTCGCCTGTTAGTAGCTCTACTTTGTTTTTTATGGCCAATAATTCATCTGTCCATATACTAGCGTGTTTGGTAATTTTAGAGTAAGTATAGCTAAAATTAGTATCGCCATACCAGGCTACTTTTCGTTTGGTTATAATTAGTTTACCAAAAATTATTGCTTCATCGTTTTTCCAATCAATGTTTTGCATGAGTAGGTTGTAAAATTCGGTTGCTTCATTATTCGAAAACACTTTACCATAATAATTTACCGTTCCATCAAAAGGGAGTATATTGTGCTTTAAATTATTTTCTGTTGTAAATAAATCCATTTAATAGTTGTATTTATTGTTGTTTTAACAAAACTTAAAATGATTATGTTTTAAACACATATTTAATTTTAATCTAACATAAAAATAAAGTAGTTAAAAAAATAGGTGGCTTTCTCATAACGATAGCCTCTTGCGTTTGGTCAAATTGAGCTAAGTAGAAATATACTAAAACGTTATTATTAAGTTTGCTATCATTCTTCGCTTTCAATGAACTTTTTTGCTTGATCATTAAATTATTAGTAAAATAAAAAGCCACATAGATACATTGATTAAAGGCTATGTTATCAATATGCTTATGTGGTTCATGTTTTTTTTAAGGCACATAGCATTGCACGTTATTTAATATTTATTTTTTTGAAAAAAATTACCTCTCTAAATATCGAGCATTTTAAATCATTTGATACAGCCTAATTAATATTATTTCTTAATTACTTTTGCCTAGTTTTATTATGCAACATTTTTTTTCCTAAATTTATAAAAGGTTTTTCAATAAATATATAAGTAAGGTAAGATATTACCACAATAATGGGCGTTAAAATAACTATTACCAATGCAAATGTATTGGATGATAAATTTTGAAATTCATTACCTACCAATATGGTTTTAAAGGTAATAAAAAGTACTATTCCATGTAAAAGATAGGTACTGTAACTTATGTTACCTAACAGTTTTAAAGATTGATTTTTTAACAATCCAAACACATCATTGCCGCAGGCTATTAAAGTAAAAATAAGGGCAATAATTGCTTTGCACACCAATTGATGGGCCGAGTTAAATAAACCAATTGAAAAAACACTTAATACCACTACCGCACTTACCAACCAATGTTTAATATTAAATTTTACCACTTGGTATTTAAGTAAAAATGGCGCAATGGCACCTCCGGAAAACGACAAAACATGTTTTATTGATATGCCATGAACATTGTAAAACCCCACTGCTACTATTAAACTAATGGTTATGGTAAGCCAATGAGGTTTATTTTTTAACAAAACAAATCCTATTAAAGGCAAGCAAATATAAAAAAACCACTCGTAAGGAAGCGACCAAACCACACGGGCTATAATAATGCTGGTATCAGGGTACTTGTTTACGCCAGGAATGGCATTGATGGTAAATAAAGCCCAGTTGGCTACTGATTTTATTAAATCTACCCAATTGGTATATAAATTCCAATTACTTAAATAAAACACCACTATTATTAATAACAACAAGGTAAAATAATATATAGGAACTAGCCTAAATATGCGGCCAGTAAAAAATTGTTTCCAGCTAAAAGGCAAGTTTTCTTTTTGGTGAATGAGTTTGCTAATAAATAAAAAACTGGTAATCATAAAAAACAGGGAAACATTGGTTTCGCCAAGCTGCGCGTATAAATTGATAGGAGGTGTTTTCCATTCACCTGTTTGCAAGTATTGTTCCCAAACCGCTGCATGATGAATAAAAACTCCCAATGCCAAAAACCCCCTTAATCCATCAATGGTTTCGTAATTATTTGTAATAAAATGGTCGTTGCTTTTGGGTTTTAGTAAATAGGCGGTAGCAAATGCAACTGCATAAATTAGTAAACATAAAAACAACGGATAGGTAAGCATATTTAAAATGGAAGAAATTCAATTTGGTAAAACTGCCAATTGGTTTCAAATAAAACAAAAAAGCAGCAAATTAAATAGGAGTGGTTTGTTGGTTCATCCACCACGAACAAAAACCATGTTTTAAATAAAATTGAACCACATAGAAAACATAGCATTAAACTAGGTAACCAATGTACCATTGCCTATGGTCGGTGTTTTCACCGAACATTGAGAAGAAATGCTTGCCTATGGTCGGTGTTTTCACCGAACATTGAATAGAAATGCTTGTTGCCTATGGTCGGTGTTTTCACCGAACATTGAATAGAAATGCTTAGAAACTACTTTGTGACTTTTAAGCCTAAAAAATACTTGTTTGAAGGGCTATAAAAAGGGAATAAGTATGATTCACGAAGTTTACAACAAGTTTAAAAATAAAGTTTAGCAAAAACTTCCATAAAAAAACCAGTAATTTTACATTGGCTGAGGCATAGCTATGCACATATTTATTAGAAAATGGAACCGATTTAAGATTTTTTAAGAAATACTTGGGCATAAAAGCAGTAAAACTACTGAAACCGAAGTATGAGGTTCATGAACACCAATAAAAACAAGCATAATAGTGAGTAAATTTACACACATGTAAGTACCAAAAGTTTACAAAAAATAAAAAGCCCATTTGACGATTTGGATATATAAAAGAATAAAATACATTTGTAAAAAAAGCCTGACTCATATCAGGGTAATCTCTCCAAATTGGGTAGATATGCCTGATAAAATCAGGGTTATATACAAGTTAGTTTCAATGCCTTGGGAGCGGCTCAACGACTCCAATTCGCATTTTAATTTTATAGTTCAATGCATTATCATTTTGTGAAACCACTGTGTGAAAACCATTGTGTAAAATCGGAATTTCAATTTGTTGACGACCACTTTGCTTATTCTAGCACAACACAGTTTGACAACCATTGCAGGCAAAGGCTTAAATTAAGATTTCGTTCATTAAGACAGTTTAGTGCTAAACAACGCAGATCGTCAGTTGGCAAACCAAAGTGTGACAACCATTTTCGAAGACCATTGCAGGCGAAGGCTTAAATGAAAATTTCATTCATTAAGACAGTTTAGTGCTAAACAACGCAGATCGTCAGTTGGCAAACCATAGTGTGACAACCATATTGGAAGACCATTGCAGGCGGAGGCTTAAATGAAAATTTCATTTATTAAGAAAGTTTAGTGCTAAACAACGCAGATCGTCAGTTGGCAAACCATAGTGTGACATCCATTGTGTAAAATCGGAATTTTTAATTGATGACGAACACTGCGCTTAAGCAGCAAACTCTGAGTAACATGTTTGAGCAATTTGTGTTTTGATGTAGGGAGTGCAAGGCACTAAAACTAACAGCACCTAAAAAAAATTGGCTGCATTGTACTTCTAATGAAAATTTGTTTTACATTTGAAATGTGGTTTTCAAAAGAAAGTTTGTACTTCAAAATCGCCAACTTTCTTTAGCCGCAAACCGTTACAAGCAACCCTAACAGACCGACAGTGCGAACATCAGCCGACAGACAAAAAAGCCAGCCGCACATTTTAGCACATTTGGTTTTGCCCGACACACAAGCCGACCCTTCGCAAAACCAAAAGAGCTAAAATTTTCCAACCGCACGGACTGACATTCCGAAAATAAGTATTACATTTGACCAGTTTTGTCAAAACACATATTGTCTTATGAGTAATTTTGGTGACCTAATACGAATAGCAAGAGAAGAGAAAGGTTTGTTCCTGCGACAGGTTGCAGCCGAACTCGACATTGACCAAGCTATCATTAGCAAATTTGAACGCAACGAACGCAAGCCGACAAAAGAACAAGTGCTGAAATTTGCAAAGTTCTTCAAGATAGACAAGGAAACTTTGTTGGTTGAGTGGTTAAGCGACAAGGTGGCTTACGACCTGCAAGACGAGAAGTTAGCTAACAAAGTTTTGAAAGTAGCCGAGGAAAAATTGAAATATAATAGACAATCTAAAAACATATGAATAATATAATAAATAATATTCTTCCTGGTAACTACTGGCTTTCTAAGTCAATGGAGTTTTCTAAATTTAATACAAGTGGCTCATTATGGTATTTGAAAAAATGGTTTGTTTTTTATCATTATGTTTTTTTAAAAGCGAATATTTATGACAGTGATTATGCTGCTATATCACAAATATTTACAGACTATATCGAGAGCTTACCACAAAAAGATAAAAAAGAAGCATATTCTTTCTTTTTTCAAATCGAAATTCGTAAAAATAAATTCTTGAAATTCAATGATTTTATACAAACTAACCTTAGCTTCAACGATGCTCAAGAAGAAAAGAGATTTATAATTGCCGCAAAAAGATTTTATTTTATGTACTTAATGAATCTCGGTGGTCAATCTGGATATAAATTAATTATTAAAAATAAATTACTCGAATTAAAATCATACGAAACAGTTGTAAATGAAATTTCTAAAATAATTTTAAAAGATGGGCATAACAATGCTAAGGTTATTGAGCAACTTTCTGACTTTCCAGCTGCGATAAGAAATGAAAGGCAAATTTATTTTTATTATGGTTTTTTTCATGGAAGAGAATCAAAAGATCTGTCTGGCTTTTATAATCTAACGCCAATTGGAAAAGCTACTCTTAAAGCAAATTTTGCTGAACTCCTGATAATATGGGAGCATCAAAAAATTAAAATGATATCACAAAGTCCTGTTGCAGATATTCAAAATTTAATAAAAGTTACAAGACCAGAAGCCTTTTCAATACTTAATAATCCTTATATAACTTTATTAAAAATAATTGCAGAGAAAAAAGAAATAACCGATGATCAATATCAATTTATTATTTCAAAAATCAACAATAACACAGATCAAAATATTATTATAAACCAAGTCTTAGGTGACACAAAAAATGAATTGAAATTCAAAAATAAAGCGATAAGTTTCAAAAGAGAGAGAGAGACGAAAACCGAAGATTTCGATAAGGAATTGAAAAAATTCATACTCGGAATTTGTGAAGCACCTAAAGATGATAATTCCAATCCGTTATCTTGCATATCTTGGTTAAATAATGGAGAGATCAAGGTTTTAAAAGAAAAACAATTTGTGTTCATCGCCAATAATTATACGATATTCTCTGACTACTTAAAAGAAAAATATAGCACCCAGTATACTTCCTTTGAAAATTCACTCCGTATTTCATACATTAATCTATCTAAGAATTTACCGAATATTGTAAATGATGAAGTTAAATACGAATGGTATAAATACATTATTAATTTCGATGCAAACATTTTAATTAACTTAATATACACTTATATTGCTTCTGTGTATAAGCAATTTGATTATCAAATTGATAATACCAAATTAAAATCCGAATTTGAAAATTTCAAAACATTAGCATTATTACTTGGAATTAAAAAAAAGGACTTTGCCAAAATATTAACTGATATACAATCAGAATTAAATGAAGGCAAGTTTTATAAATTTGAAATAAATGAAGATAAGTATTACCAAATAATAGACGCAAAAAAAATACAAAAAGATATTAATTTATCAAAGTTAATTGACATATCAAATAAATCTACAAGTGAGAACAATCTGTTTGTTTCATCAAACAGAACTAGAAATGAGAATTTAATAAATTATTTACGCTCTTATTATTTTACAAATTTTATTGATTCAAAAGAAAAGACGATTAAGTGTGATTGTTGTTCAGACTTTGCTTTTATTACTTATAATGACACACCTTATATTGAATTCCATCACTTAATTCCATTCTCCACTGAATTTGGTCCCGACCATTATTTAAATTTAATTGGAATTTGCCCAAATTGTCATAGACAAATGCATTTTGCAAAACCGCAAAATAGAGCTGAATTATACAATAAAACATCTGTCAATAACAATATGAGATTATCTTTAATACATAGAATTAATGAACTATTTTTAGTTGGACTAATAGAACCAATTCATCTAGATTTTCTTAAAAAAGAAAAAATTATAACTGCAGAACAGTATGAAATTTATATGAATAATCAAATAATTGCTGCTTAGATGGAAATTGTTACAATTGACCATATATTAAAAACCAATAAAAGCATTGTTGATTCAATACCCTTTCAAAATGTATTGATTAATGATGATAATAGAAAATTATTAGATTCTCTACCAGAAGAATCTATTGATTTAGTAATTACTAGTCCCCCATATGACGACTTAAGAGATTATAATAAAGATTTGGTATGGAATTTTAAAGTATTCCAAGAAATAGCATCAAAACTATTTAGGGTAATGAAAAAAGGTGGTGTCGTGGTCTGGGTGGTTGGCGACAAAACAAAAGATGGAGGGAAATCGCTAACAAGTTTCAAGCAAGCACTTTTTTTTCAAGAAATTGGTTTTAAAATTTATGATGTAATTATATATGAAAAAACAGGTTCTGGGCCGCCTCATCC
>CAMCEM010000103.1 GCA_945873755.1 Chitinophaga pinensis
ATGAGTCAGGCTTTTTTTACAAATGTATTTTATTCTTTTATATATCCAAATCGTCAAATGGGCTTTTTATTTTTTGTAAACTTTTGGTACTTACATGGGTATATATTTCGGTAGTTTTACTGCTTTTGTGTCCAAGTATTTCTTGTATAAATCTTAAATCGGTTCCGTTTTCTAATAAATGTGTGGCATAGCTATGCCTTAGCCAATGCAAACTTACAGGTTTTGTAATTTTACATTTTGCTAATGCTTGTTTTAAAACGCTTTCTAAACTTTTTTCGGAATATTGGTTTCCAATTTCTTGCCCTTCAAAAAGCCATGTTATTGGTTTAAATGCGGTGTAATACTCCCTAAGCATTTTCACTATTTTTTCACTCAAAGGGGCAATCCTATCTTTTTTTCCTTTGGCTTGCCTTATTATGATAACACCTCTTTTTGAATCAATGTCATTGGGTTTTAGGTTTAACAACTCGCTTCTTCTTAGTCCGCAAGCATAAATTAAACTTAACATGGCTTTGTGTTTTATATTGTTAGGAGCATTCAATATTTGATTTATTTCTTCTTTGCTTAGCACATTTGGCAAAAGTTTTTCTCGTTTAGGTCGGTGAACTAAATCAACGTTGATATTGGCACCTTGTATTTGCTTAAAAAATAATTTAACAGCATTTACCACTTGATTTTGAAACGAAGATGAAAAGTTGTTTTTCAAAATATATTCGTTGTTGAATGCAATCACATCTTCATTACTTATATGTTCTATTGGCTTATTGTGGTAATATTTTAAAAATGTATGTAATGCATCGGAATAAGTATTGATGGTGTTAGGGCTGTATCTTTTTGAACTTAACCATCGCTTAAATTGTTCTATTTTTTGTAAATGTATTTCACTTAAAACAATTGGTAAATCTAATTTAAACCTTTTTCTGTTTTCTTCATTATCGGGCAGGTGCCAAGCTTTTAAACTGCTGCTCCACCGCACACCATCTAGCTTTTTTATACGTGCTATCCACTCTGCATTTTTTTCAAAATACACGGCTATTCGACATTCGCCTTTATGTTTTATAAGTTTTGCTTCCCAATTCATTTAATACCAATTATCAATTACAAATTACGAAATACAAATTATCAATTACAAATTCATTCCCAATTATCAACTATCAATTATCAACTATCAATTATCAACTATCAATTATCAACTATCAATTCTCAATTATCAACTATCAATTCCCAATTCTCAATTATCAATTCTCAATTCTCAATTCTCAATTCTCAACTATCAATTCTCAATTATCAATTATCAATTCCCAATTCCCAGCAGCCTATTTCAGCGATAAAAATCATTCAAATAGAACCACAAAACTATAAATATTAAAATACTTTTGCATTATGAAAAACAAAGTAATAACAACACTATTAATAGTATTTTATTTTATAATTTCACTTCCATTTTCATCTATTGCTCAATGCCCCATGTGTAAACAATCGCTTGCATCTGCAAGGGCCGATGGAAGCACTACTGTTGGAAACACATTAAACAACGGAATTATTTATCTTTTTATTTTTCCTTACGTATTAGCAATGATTTTTGTGTTTTTATACATCAGAAATATTAGAGCTAAGAAAAAATTAGTACAAAACAACTAACGCCATGTGTAATCAACTTGAGCCAAATAAACTGCTAGCAGCAGCTAAAGGCAAATGCCCGCAATGCCAAAGCGGAAAAATGTTCAAATACTCAGTTATAAAGTTAAATAAATTTACTGAAATGTTCGTAACCTGCCCTTTTTGCGGTTTAAGATTCGAATTAGAACCTGGGTATTTTTGGGGAGCAATGTATGTGAGTTATGCCATAACTACAGGCATTATGTTAGTAGTAGGGGCACTGGTTTATATTTTATTTGGAGCAAAAGCTGGTTTTTGGGGATTTATAATCCCAATTTTTACTGTTATGTTTTTGTCAATGCCATTTACTTACAGGTATGCTCGAGTTTTTTATCTCCACTTCTTTTCGCCTATCAGGTTTAATAAAGAATTAGCGAATAAAAAATAACTATGATAAATAAAGAATCAATTATTTTTTTCGATGGTAATTGTAATCTTTGTAATGGTTTTGTTCAGTTTGTTTTAAAAAACGAAGCATCTTCTCTTTTTTTATTTTGTAGTTTACAAAGCAGTTTTGCCATTCATTTTTTTAAAGAGAATAATTTCAATACCAATGGAATTGACAGTGTAATTGTATTTAAAAACAATCAGTTTTATATTCAATCAAAAGCCGCATTTATTATTTTAAAGCATTTAAAAATGCCCTTTAAAATGGTATCATTTTTAAGTTTCTTACCTTTATTTTTCACCAACTTTATATATAATTTGATTGCCAAATACCGTTATAAATTATTTGGGGTAAACAACACCTGTTGGGTAATGACAAATGAAAATAAAGGAAGATTTTTATAAAAATTACTCAATTTAAAACTTAAATAGTCGACCCCCAAAAAGTCATCTTCAATTTTTCTTCTTTCTTTTTCCTTAGATACTTCGGCAGACTCAGTATAAATTCCAAAGAAACTATCCCGCAAGGCGGGACAAGGCAACACTTCGACTCCGCTCAGTGTTCGAAGCTTCCACGCACAAGGCTAGGGCTGGCCCGCCTTTTTGCCGACCCCACGCACTTAGCTAATGGAATAGTGGTCCTTACAATTTCTATTTCAGGTTAATAAAAATTTAAATAAAATAATTGCAAACATTAAAAATTCTGCAAGTATTCTTTTGTTTTTAACTCATTTCTTGCAGTATTTTATACACCATTTTTACCAAATTTGTTGATTTTGTTATTCTTTATATAATATTTGAGGGGGCGACTAAATATTCTCTTTAACTACACCATTTTCTTCACTTAAATAACCAAAAGGTTCGTTTTCAATAATCATAAAACCATCTAAATCTACATAATTACACATAGAAGAAAAAGCGAATGCACCGCTCATTCCAAGTGTAGTTTCCACCATACAACCCACCATTGTTTTTAAGCCATTTCTTTTGGCTTCGTGTATTAGTCGTAATCCGTTTAAAAAGCCACCAGCCTTCATTAGTTTCATGTTTACTGCATCAAATTGTAGTTTTATTTCATTGAAATCAACATGCGCACAAAAGCTTTCATCGGCCATTAATGGCAAAGCAATTCTTGGCTTTACATATTTATATTCATCAACCATGGAACTGTGCATGGGTTGTTCAATAAATGCAATATTCAATCCCTTTAAGTTATCTGTAAAATTAATTAAAGCGTCAGGATCTTTCCATGCTTCATTCGCATCAATCAATATTGGTTTGTTATAAATTGAAGCCAATGCTTTTATTTCATCTAAAGCACCATCCACACTTATTTTAATTTTTAAATAAGCAAATCGGTTTAAGTTATTTTCATTAAAAAATGTAACTATTTCCGCAGGTTGCATTATTGGCAATGTATAACAAGTAGGAGTTATAAAAGGCTTTTCAATCTTTAAAAATTGATAAATAGTTTCGTTTTTGGTTTTACATAAATAATTAATGTAAGCTTGTTCTATTCCAAATCGTAAAGCGTTAGGGGCATTTATGGTTTTTAAAATGATTGATAAATCATCAGCATTTTTAATGGTGTTAGCTCCTGCATTTAAAAAGTCGTTAAAACTCAACAACAATAATTCAGGAGTTTCATTGTACCTTATGTTTGGTGCTGCTTCTCCTTTTCCTTCGTTTACCAAATCGTTACAAGTAATAATTGAATTTATTTTAAAATCTGATGCATTTCTCGAAATTTTCCAAGTGTATTTTAGTTTTAATTCTATTTGATTTATTGACCAATGGAGCATATAAATATTTTTTAACAATATTACCTTTAAGTAAAGTTAACTGTAATTTAAAAATTCCACATTTTTTTTTATTTGTATACTAAAAAATATTTGTAATGTTGCTTAACATTCAAATTTTATGACAGATGAAAATCAATATTTAGAAATTAATAAAAAGCTTTGGAACAATAGAGTAAATCATCATGTTGCATCTGATTTTTATAAAATGGATGATTTTTTAAATGGTAATACTTCCTTAAATAGTATTGAACTTGATTTACTAGGCAATATTAAAGGCAAAAGCGTTTTACATTTGCAATGCCATTTCGGACAAGATTCTATTTCGTTGTCAAAGATGGGTGCACAAGTTACTGCAATTGATTTTTCGGAAAAAGCAATTGAAACTGCCAATAATTTAAATATAAAAATGAATACAGATGTAGTTTTTATTAACTGCGATTTATATTCACTACCCAAAATATTAAATCAAAAATTTGATATCGTTTTTACAAGTTATGGCACTATTGGTTGGCTTCCAAATATTGATAAATGGGCAAATGTAGTAGCTCATTTTTTAAAGCCTTTAGGAAAATTTGTATTTGTAGAGTTTCACCCAGTAATATGGATGTACGATGACAATTTAGAAAAAGTAACTTATAAATATTTTAGGGATAAACCTATAATTGAAGAAACACCCGGTACTTATGCCAACGTAAATGCACCAATTGCAGACAAGAGTATTACATGGAATTATAGTTTAAGCGAAGTGATAAATGCTTTAATAAATAACGGATTAACAATAAATCATTTCAATGAATTCGATTATTCGCCTTATAATTGTTTTTCAAATTGTATAGAATTTGAACCTAGAAAATATAGAATAAAACATTTTGAAGATAAAATTCCAATGGTTTATAGTATTTTAGCTACTAATACCAATTCGTTTTCTGTAATGGTTTAAAGAATTAAACTATAAAAGCTACACTAACTACTTTTTGAATGATTTTTTACTCAAAATAATATTTAAAACAAGTTCTTTATGTTTAAAAATTTTGTAAAATAATCAATCATTATTTAAACATAAATTACTTATTTTCGCAAAACTTTAAAATGAGCGAATCAATATACGATAAATACGAAACGGTAATAGGATTAGAAGTACATACACAAATGCTAACTAAAACTAAAGCATACTGTGCCGATGAATATGAATATGGCGCAATGCCTAATACTCAAGTAAGTCCAATAAGTTTAGGCCATCCAGGAACACTTCCAAAACACAATATAGAAGTTGTAAAATACGCTGTAAAAATGGGCATTGCTTGTAATTGCAACATTGCCGAATGGCAACATTATGCCAGAAAAAACTACTTTTATGCCGATTTGCCAAAAGGATATCAAATTACCCAAGATAAAACTCCTATTTGTACCAATGGATTTATTGAAATAAAACTAAAAGATAAAGAACCTAAGCGAATAGGAATTACTAGAATTCATATGGAAGAAGATGCAGGTAAAAGCATGCACGACCAAGATGTTTATAATACTTTAATTGATTTAAATAGAGCAGGAGTTCCTTTAATAGAAATAGTTTCGGAACCCGATATGAAAAATGGGGAAGAGGCTTATCAGTATTTAATTGAAATAAAGCAATTGGTAAAGTATTTAGATATTTGCGATGGAAATATGGAAGAGGGTAGTTTAAGATGCGATGCAAATATTTCGGTAATGCTAAAAGGAAGCAAAGTTTTTGGAACCAAAGTAGAAGTAAAAAACATGAACTCTTTTAGAAATGTTCAAAAAGCAATTGATTACGAGGTAAAACGCCAAATTGATGCCATTGAAGCAGGTGAAAATATTGTAATGGAAACTCGCTCTTTCGATGCTCAAAAAGGAGCTACATTTACACTTAGAAGCAAAGAAGGTGCAGCTGATTACAGGTATTTTCCTGAACCCGACTTGCCACCTTTAAGAGTAACTCAAGCATTTATTGACAATGTAAAGCAACAAATGCCTCAATTGCCTAAAGCATTATTTGAAAAATATACCAAACAGTTTGGATTAAATGAATACGATGCTAATGTATTGATAGAAAGCAAAGAAATTGCTAGTTACTTTGAACAAGTTTTAAATTACACTAAAAATACCAAAGCAGCTGCAAATTGGATTATGACTTCAGTGAAAGCATATTTAAATGAACAAGCATTGACTATTGAAGAATTTTTATTAAAGCCTAATCAAATTGCTGAAATTATACATTTAATTGACTCAGGAAAAGTGAGCAATAGTGCAGCCCAAAAAGTATTTTCTAGCTTAATTGAAAACCCAAATTCAACTGCTGAAAGCATTGCTTTAACTTTAAATTTAGTGCAAGAAAGTGATAGTAACGAATTACAAAAATGGATTGACGAAGTAATTGCAAGTAATCCTATAAAAGTAGCTGAATATAAAGCTGGAAAACAAAGCTTATTAGGAATGTTTATGGGCGATGTAATGAAATTAAGCAAAGGTAAAGCCGATCCAAAAATTACAAATAAATTAGTAAAAGAAACACTAGATAAACAATAAAATGAAAAACATAATTTTTATACTTTTAATAAGCAGCATTTTGGCTTGCGGAAATTCCATTAACAAAGATAATGGAACTAATAAATCGGGATTTACAATTACCGGGGTTATTAAAAATGCAAAAGGAGGAATCAATGTTCAGGAAATTACCAATACTGGTCTTTTATTGCTCGATAGTTCTTCTATTTTAAGCGATGGTACTTTTGAATTAAATGGAACTGTTAAAGAAAAAACTTTTTGTATTATTCGCTTGCCTAAAGGAGATATAATACTAACTGTAGACACAAATAGTGCAATTGATGTAGAGATTGATGCAGAAAATATTAGTAATTACACTGTTAAAAATTCAGTTGAAAGCAATGATATAAAATTATTAATGTCTATAAACTCAAAAAGCACTGAAAAAGTAAGAGCACTAGAACAAAAGTATGCTGCAATTTATGGCAATAACATGCCATCACCTGCTGACCAAGACAAAATAAGAAATGAGTTTGACAGCATAACAAGAAACAACGAAATTCAATTGAAATTGGCAATTGACAAAATGAATAATATTGTTCCATTTTTTGCAACTAACTTTATGATGCCCGATGCAGAATTTTCGTTTTTAAATACAATTGATAAAAAATTGTATGCATCGAACCAAAACTCAAAGTATGCCAAAGTTTTGCATAATAGAGTTTTAAATATGGCTGCCACTGCAATTGGAAGTCAAGCTCCCGAAATAAAATTAAATGATCCTTATGGAAAAGAATTTGCCTTAAGTAGCCTTAAAGGCAAAGTAGTTATGATAGATTTTTGGGCCAGTTGGTGCGGTCCGTGCAGAAAAGAAAATCCGAATGTAGTAGCTATTTATAATAAATACCACGATAAAGGCTTTGATATTTTAGGAGTGAGTTTGGATAATAATAGAGAAAAATGGATCAATGCGATTAATGCAGATAAGTTAACTTGGTACCACGTAAGCGATTTATTGCAATGGAACACGCCTCTTTTAAAAACATATAACTTCGAATCAATTCCACATACAGTTTTAATTGATAAAGAAGGAAAAATTATAGCAACCAAACTAAGAGGAGCTGCATTAGAAGCTAAACTAAAAGAAATATTTGGATATTAAAAAAGCTGCCAGCAACTAGCCTCTGGCTGCAAGCAAAACATAGGATTTAACATTTTTAAAAATAACAATTAAAGTAGCTAGAGGCCAGAAGCCAGTAGCTAGAAGCATAAAAAAGTATGAAAAAAGTAGAAATACACACCGATAAAGGTGTAATGAAAATTGAATTTTTTGAGCAAGATGCTCCAAACACAGTAGCGAATTTTTTAAAGTTAGCCGAACAAGGTTATTACAATGGAGTTACTTTCCATAGAGTAATTCCTGACTTTGTGATTCAAGGTGGCGACCCTACAGGAACTGGTGCAGGTGGACCAGGTTACAAAATTGATTGTGAATTAACTGGCGAAAACCAATACCACGATAAAGGTGTGCTTTCAATGGCACATGCTGGAAGAAACACAGGTGGTTCGCAATTCTTTATTTGCCATAGCAGAAACAATACTGCTCATTTAGACAGGAACCATACTTGTTTTGGCAAAGTAGTGGAAGGCTTAGAAGTAATTGATGCTATTCGTCAAGGAGATGTGATGAATAAGGTGGTGGTTATTGAAGAATAATTTCTTATCTAACTAAATATACAAAGGTTGTTTCATTTATTTGAAACAACCTTTTTTTGCTACTGTTAAAAGAGAATAGTTCAATAAAAAAATAACAAAAATAATCCAACACCCTTCAATTTATTAACAATAAAACCTTTTGGCCAAAGGTAAATATAAATTATATTCGTACTTTAAAAAAATATAAAATGAGTTTACAAGAACAAGTTAATTCCGATATAATAATTGCCATGAAGGCAAAAGATGAAATAACTTTACGCACTTTACGAGCTGTAAAAAGTGCTTTATTAATTGCTGCAAGTGAAAAAGGAGCAAGTGCTGATGGTAAGTTAACAGATGAAGTAGCTTTAAAAACATTTCAAAAATTAGCAAAGCAACGCAAGGAAAGTATTGATATTTTTTCACAAAACGGTAGATCAGAGTTAGCTGAAAAAGAGAAGGAGGAATTATCAATTTTAGAAAAATACTTGCCAAAACAAATGAGCGAAGTGGAAGTAAAAGAAATATTAAAACAAATTATAACTGAAGTTGGAGCAACTAGTGCTGCAGAAGTAGGAAAAGTAATGCCAATTGCCATGAAAACTTTGGCAGGAAAAGCTGATGGAAAAACAATTCAATTAATTTTGAAAGAAATATTTAATTAAAAAAATTAATGATAGATAACGAGGAAAGAATTGCAAAAGCTTTTGAAAAAAAAGAATGGCCTGTAATTAAAACCACCGATAGTTGGGCAACATTTAAAATAATGGCCGAGTTTGTAGAAGGTTTTGAAAAAATGAGTAGAATAGGGCCTTGTGTTTCTATTTTTGGCTCTGCTAGAACTAAAGCAGAGAATAAATATTATATATTAGCCGAAGAAATTGCTGCAAAGTTAGTAGCTGCTGGCTTTGGAGTTATTACCGGAGGAGGTCCTGGAATTATGGAAGCAGGAAATAAAGGCGCTTACGAAGCAGGTGGTAAGTCGGTTGGTTTAAATATAGAATTGCCTTTTGAACATTTTAACAATAAATATGTAGACAGAGATAAGATAATTAATTTCGATTATTTCTTTGTGCGCAAAGTAATGTTTATGAAATATGCTCAAGGTTTTGTTGCAATGCCCGGAGGTTTTGGAACCATGGATGAACTTTTTGAAGCATTGACTTTGATTCAAACTCAAAAAGTAGCTCAATTTCCTATTGTTTTAGTTGGATCTGATTTTTGGGGTGGCTTAATAGATTGGCTTAAAAATACTATGGCTATAAAAGAAGGTAATATTAGTATTGGCGATTTAGATATGTTTAAACTGGTTGATACTGCTGACGATGCAGTTAATTATATCCTCGATTATTTTGCTGAAAAATCGATTAAACCAAACTTTTAGCTAAAAAGCTGCAATTTCAATTGCAGCTTTTTTTATTTATCAATTCAATTATTTAGCTTCATCTAAATGGTATTGAATCAAATCGTCCATTGGCGATTTAATTACTTTACCAATTTTCATGTCATAACTTAATGCTACTTCTTCTAAAATATCTTTAAAAACAAAGCCAACAGAACCAATACAGTTAAATGAATATTCTTTATAATTTGGATACTTTACTACCAAGTTTTTAAAGAAATCTCTAAAGCCATCACGTACTTTATTTTTTATGTATGGATGGGTTACAAACTCATCTGCAAATTTACAAAAACTAGCCAAATACCTATTTGGAAACTGAGTGTTATAAAGCGTAGTAAATATTTGTTCATTGTCTTCTATTTGAAAGCGCTCTTTGAATCTAGTTTGTAATTCTGGTTGTAAATTACCTCGCATAAAATCGCGAAGGATTTTTTTGCCTATATAACTTCCACTTCCTTCATCGCCCATTAAATAGCCAAGTGAATCAATGTTATGAAACACATCAAATCCATCGTATAAGCAAGAGTTTGTTCCTGTTCCTAAAATTGCTGCAAATCCTTTGTTTTTACCCAATAATGCCCTTGCCGATGCTAATAAATCATGTCCAACAAAAATATTTGAAACAGTAGGAAAACTTCTTGTTAATGCTTTTCTAACAATATCTTTTTTTTCTGGTGTAGAACAACCTGCTCCATAAAAATATACTTCAGTTATGCTTGTTCCATCTAAATCTTTCAAAAGATTTTCACTTAATGAATAATGTATAGCTTCTGTATCTATAAAATATGGATTGTATCCTATAGTATGAAACATCATCATATTTGAACCGTCTTTGTTTATGATCACCCAATCGGTTTTGGTTGAACCACTATCTGCTATTAATATCATTTGTTATTGTTTTTGTTTTGGCAAATTAATAATATCTAAGTTACTAAAAAACTATTTTCATAAAATTTATCTCTCTTTAATTGCTCTGTAATAAAAAAATAAAATCAACGAAAAGTTTAAACGGCAAATTTTTAATTTAATTACTATAAAATAAATGATACTATGTATTGCATAGTACTAAAATATTTATATTTTTGCTAAGTAAATTAAATAATGGATTTAGAAAATAGTAAAGCTCAAATGAAAAAAGGAATACTTGAATTATGTATTCTTTCAATAATAAGTAGGGGAGAAGCCTATGCCAGCGATATACTTAACGATTTAAAAAAAGCAAATTTAATAGTTGTTGAAGGAACGTTATATCCGTTGCTTACTCGCTTAAAGAATGAAGATTTATTAACTTATAACTGGTTTGAAAGTAATAGTGGTCCGCCAAGAAAGTATTATCAACTTACAAAAAATGGAGTTTTGTT
>CAMCEM010000104.1 GCA_945873755.1 Chitinophaga pinensis
CAAAATAAACCCGCTGTAATTAATATAAGTTGGGGACACCATGCAGGCGCGCACGATGGCACTTCGTTGCTCGATAAAGCCATTGAAAACTTAACTGGGAAAGGAAAAATTTTAGTAAATGCTGCTGGAAATGAAGGTAAACAACAATTGCATTTTAATAAAAGTTTAAACAACGATACTTTTAATACTTATAGTTTATATAGTAGAAAAATAAATCAATTTGATATAAACACCACCGATTTTTGGGGAAGTGAAAACTCCGATTTTTCATTGCAGATTAAAGTTAGTGACTCGCTTCAAAATATTGTTGCAGCTAGTAATTTTATTGCTGCTTCAACCGATAGTTTTATAAATGGAAAACTGAATTTTGGCAACGACTCTTTAACATTTTCATTTGCATGTTTGGGTAAAAACCCTGTTAATAATAAGCCCGAAATATTTGTAACCTATAAAAATTCTAACAATTCAAAATACTTTGTTTCTTATGCTTTTACGGCTAGCAATACCGAACTGCATGCTTGGAACTGTGGGTATGAATGGTATAAAGGTTACCCCGTATTTGCATCAACTATTTTTGGACAAACAACTAAGCCAAATTTTATCAATGGAGATAATTTGTATTGCAATGGCGAATCGGGATCAAATAGCAAAGCAAGTATATCGGTTGGTTCGTACAATGCAAATGTTGGTTGGATAAACTTTTGGGGTGGCACCAAAAACATTGATTTGCCTTCGCAAAAAGATACTATTACTGGTTTTTCGAGCAGAGGACCAACTACAGACAATAGAACTAAACCCGATATAACTGGTCCAGGATATTTTGTTGGTGGACCGGCAAGTTCATTTACTCCGTTTGACATAACAGATGTAACAGATACTTTTTATGTTGGTGCAAAAAGATACGATTGGATAATGTCAGCCGGAACTTCGTTTTCAGCGCCTTGTGTTACAGGTGCTGTGGCTTTAATGCTGGAAGCGGATCATTTTTTAACGCCTAATAAAGTACTAAATATTTTAAAAAATACTGCCCGAAATGATGCAAAAACAGGGGTAATTTCAACCAATGGGAACAACAATTGGGGTTGGGGTAAAATAGATGTGTACGAAGCAGTAAAACTTTCATATACAACCTCAGTTAATGAATATAATTTGGTTGAAAATAAACCATTCATCTATCCAAATCCGTTTGAAAATATTGTGTATTTAACCAATATTAAAAAAATAAAAAATATTGCTATTTTTAATACAACAGGAAAACTTGTTTATGAAAATAATAGTATGAATGAGAACGTTATTGATTTAAGTTTTTTACCAAATGGAATTTATATAATAAAAGCATTTAGCGAAGAAAAAATACCATTAGTTCAAAAACTAATTAAGCATTAATTGCTTCGTAACTCTTTTAGTTTTTTATATTTTAAATAAACTTCTTTGGCAGTTAGCAAGGCAATTATAAATCCGTACTTTCCATCTAAAAAACCAAGCATCAGAATGTAATCTCTAAAAAAGCGAAAAACTGGACTGAAATATATTTTTATAAACGATGCTTGCTTGCCTTTTTTATAAGTTTCTTCAGCACCCAAGGTGCTGTATTTTTCTATTTTATTTAAATGACTAGCTACTGTAGCGTAAGAGTAATGCAATAATTTACCTTTTAGTTTTTCTACAACAAAATTTTCAGGAATAATTAAACTTTCGTGCACTTCGGCTAAGTTCCATTTTACTGCTGTTTTATTAAAAATCCGTATTTTATTATCCGATCGCCAAGCACCAAAACGAATCCATTTGCCACAATAATTATTCAGTCTGCTAAATTCATAAACGGTAGTATTGTTTAATTTATCCTTTAAATTTAAAATGCTGTTTACAAGCTTTTCATCTAAAACTTCATCCGCATCAATTGATAATATCCAATCATTTTTTGCTTTTTCATTGGCTAAATTTTTCGATTCGCCATAACCTTTAAACGAATGGTTAAATACTTTTGCACCTAACTGTTTTGCTATAGCTGTTGTATCATCAGTCGAAAACGAATCAATTATAATTATTTCATCGGCAACAGCCTTCACTGATTGAATACAACGTTCAATGTTTTTGGCCTCATTGTATGTAATTATTGTTACTGATAAATTCATTATTTTGCAATCCACCAAGCCCTTAATTTTGCTCCCCAATAAAAAATATTTTTATTGGTTTTTAGTTTAATATTTTCATCAAATTTTTGGCCCAATAAAATTACATTTTTATAAAAATAGGAAGAAGGTATTTTCCATTTTTGCGCAAACTGTTTTCTGCCATCATTTTTTTGAACCCTGCCTGTACTTTTACTTTGAAAATGGTAAACCAAACTGCCTCCTAATCCTTTAAAATTGCGCACTCCAGCGTTCCATAATTTCATTGAAAAATCGGGGTCGCTATACATACCCGGGCTAAATTCTTCGCTGTAACCATTTACTTTATCAAAAATAGTTTTATGCACCAAACTTGGTGGCCAACTGGCTCCAAACCAATCATTATTTTTTAATTTAGAAGTAAAAATAAGTAATTCCTTTTCTTTAAAATTTTGGGGTGAATTGCCAAAGTTAAAAGGAGCTAAAGCGCATTTGTTGCCACTGTAATTGGGCTCTATCATGGTGCCACTAAAATACCATAAATTGGTAGTTTGTTTTTGAACTTCGCTCCATAAAACCTCATCCCAATTGGGGCACACATACATATCGTCATTTAAAAATAAAATGTAATTTGTTTTTGCCAACGAAGCCATGGCATTAATGGCATAGCACACTCCAGCATTTTCAGTTGAATAGGTATAATCCAAATTTTGTGTTTCAATCCATTCTTTTGTTCCGTCAGTTCCTTCATTTACGTGCACAATTATTTGGTGCTTGTAAGTTGAATTTTTATTAATTGCATCAATACAAAATTGTAGCATTTCTAAGTTATTCCAACTTGGAATTACAATGCTAAATTTAGTATCATTTACTATTTCCGCAGCAGGATTAAAAGTAATGTTTGGCTTGTTAAAAGCAGTCATTTAGTTATTTTTTTAAACCAATTTCGCGTAATCGTTCGTTTAAATATTCACCTGCACTTATTGGTTCGTAATGCAACTGATAAGTAGAAGTAACACAACTTTCCAAACAATCTAAACGCATTTCACTTCTTGGGTGTAAAAAAAACGGAATACTAAAACGACTTGTTCCCCATTTTTCTCTTGGCGGATTCACTACTCGGTGTGTAGTCGATTTAAGTTTATTGTTTGTTAAGCGTTGTAGCATATCGCCAACGTTTACTACCAATTGTTCAGGCAATGCAGTTATTGCAACCCATTCGCCTTGTTTGTTTAATACTTCCAAACCTTCGGCACTGGCTCCCATTAATAGCGTTATTAAATTTATGTCTTCATGTTCAGCAGCTCTTACCGCACTTTTGGGTTCGTTGGTTATAGGCGGATAATGAATAGGACGCAGAATTGAATTTCCATTTTTAATTTTGGCATCAAAATAAAATTCATCCAAACCTAAATATAAAGCAATTGCACGCAGCATGTGTTTGCCTGTTTCTTCTAATTGTTTGTATGCTTTTATTCCAAACTCATTAAAGGCAGGTAATTCAGGAACTAAAATATTATTTGGGTATTCATTCCTAATTGGGTCATCGCCCTCTACTTCTTGTCCAAAGTGCCAAAATTCTTTTAAATCGCCTTCACTTCTTCCTTTGGCATGTTCTTTTCCAAAACCAACATAACCTCTTTGTCCTGCTATTTCTGGGTCTTCAAAACTTATTTTTTTTTCTAAAGGTAAATTAAAAAAATTTTGAACTTGTTGGTATAAATTATTAGAAGTTTCATTGGTTAGCAAATGACCTTTAAGTGCAACAAAGCCTATTTCTTCGAAAGCCCTACCAAGTTCTTGTACAAATTTTTCTTTTCGTTTGGCATCGCCACTTAAAAAATCGTTTAAATCAATTGAGGGTATTCCTGCTTCCATAGTGTATTAATAAAGAAAACAAATATATAGATTATGATTGATTTTTAACGGATATGTATATAGTTTATATAGTAAATGTAATTTATTAGCTTCTACCTATTCACCATATCAAAAGCATCTTCTGGAATTTCGTTTATATTAATAATTAAAAAACCATCTAACGAGTTATTGAATTTAGGGTCTACATTAAAGGCAATAATTTTGCCTTTTAGTTTTAAATATTTTTTAACCAATATGGGTATTTTAGCATGGTTGGTTTCTATATCGCCTATTAAATTATCAAGGAGTTTTATATCATCCATGTGTTTGTCTAACAATAGTTTTTTGTCATCTTCATGGTAAAAATATTTAAATTTTTTACGTGGTTTTACCATTTTTGAAAGTGCTTTATCAAAATGATTGTGCCTAATATAAGCTACCAATAAATCTTTCGATAAATTAGAAAATTCTCCACTAATACTAACAGGGCCAATCATGTAATTATAGCGGCCTTTATTTTGTTTTAAAAATTCGTTAATACCTTTCCATAAAAGCATTAAACTTAAAGGTTTTCGTTGGTATTCAACAGTAATAAATGAGCGGCCAAGTTCAATACTTTCTTTTAGGATGGGTCCAAAATCTTTTTTTATTTTAAATAATTGGTTTAAATAAAATCCTTTTTTGCCAAATTGTTTGTAAAGTTCATCGCCCAAACCCAAACGGTAAGCTCCTGCAATTTTCTTTTTATCAGCATCCCAAATAAATAAGTGTTTGTAATACAAATCAAATTCATCGGTATCAAAACTTCTATTGGTACCTTCACCAACTAGCCTAAAAGTAATTTCTCTAAGCCTAGTAATTTCTTTTAAAATAAAAGGAATATTGTATGCATTGCTAATGTATACTTCAAAATTATCGGTTTTATAAACGCAATCGTTTTGTATATTTTCAATATTTTTAACAATGTCTATTTTAGAAGTTTCATCAATAATTGGCCTTGCTCTAATTAAACGTTTTAAGTTTATGTTAAAAAAACGTTTTACTTCCATTCCCGAACCTAAAGCATAGGTTTTAGCCCTCACAAATCGAAGTAAATCGTCACTATTTTCAAACTCTTCAATTATTTTTGGTAAAATGGGTTTTCCAATTCTTACTTTTATTTTTTGGTTTTTGTTCAATAATTCAGATGGAAGTTTTACTGTTCGCAAACTAGGATTTATTAAACCCAATAGATTAAATGCCAAACTATTATGACCACTAAAGTATATTGGTAAAATTTTAATTTTTGAATGTAGTAATATTTTACCTACCGAAGGATCCCATTTTTTATCGGTAATTTTTAATGTATTTAAACTTAATGCCGAAACCTCACCTGCAGGAAAAATTGCTATAGGATGTTCTTTTAAATAACCCATTAATTCTTTTAAACCTTGCACATTCAAACTGCTTTTTTTAGCATTATCAAAAGGGTTTACTGCTATAATATTATCTTTAATTGGAGGTATTTGTTGTAACAAATAATTGGCTAATACTTTTAAATCTGGCCTTATTCTATTTAAAATAGAAACAATTATTAATCCATCTATTCCTCCGTAAGGGTGGTTTGCTATAGCAATAAAGGGTTCTGTTTTTGGAATGTTTTTTAAATCTTCCTCGTCTATTTCGTATTCAATGCCTAATTCAGTTAGCATTTTATCGGTAAACTCAAAACTTTTAAGCTCGGAAATTGGACTATATACATCATTTAATTTATCTAGCTTTAAAAGTTTCATTAAAGCCGGAGCTAAAAGACTAATGTGTAATTTTTCAAGCTTCAATGCTTTTGATAATTCTTTTTCATTAATCAGTTCAGTCATAGTTTTTGTTATAAAAAATCAAAACTACACAATAAATTCTTTTTTGTAAATGTATTTTATCGATAGTTGAAAAAATGTACATATATTTAAACTAAAGTTAACCACATTTGCATTTCTTGAATTTTAAAACACCATATAATTTTATTGCAATTGAAGGTAATATAGGGGCGGGTAAAAGCACCTTAGCAGCTATGTTGGCAGTAAGTTTAAATGCTAAAAAAATAATGGAAGAATTTGAAGACAATTCATTTTTACCAAAGTTTTATGAAAACAAATCGAGGTATGCTTTTCCTTTAGAAATGAGTTTTTTAGCTGCTCGTTTTAATCAATTAAAAAACCAATTGATTGGCAACGACTTGTTTGGTGAAATTAAAATAAGCGATTATGTTTTTGCAAAAAGTTTATTGTTTTCACAAAATACATTAGATGAAGATGAATATAAATTGTACAGCCAAATGTATGAAATTATTAATCTTCAATTGCCTCAACCCGATTTATTGGTTTACCTACATTCGCCTATTGAAAAACTGCAATGGAATATATTGAATAGGGGAAGGGTGTATGAACAAAAAATTGAAAATAGCTATTTACAAAGCCTTCAGGATACTTATTTTAAATATTTACACAGTCAGGTAAACACAAAAATTTTAATTATTAATTGCTCGGCACTTGATTTTTTATCAAATAAAAAAGATTACGAAATGATTTTAGAAGCAATTTGTAAACCTTATGAAAATGGAATAAATTACTTATAAAAAAGTTGGCATTTCTGTTTCTATTAAAATTGGTTCCTTTTTAACTGGGTGAACAAAACTTAAACTGAACGAATGCAAGCAAATACTTCCATTTTTATTAGGAGTTGATGCACCATATTTTACATCGCCCATAATACTACAACCAATATACGCCAACTGCGCCCTTATTTGATGTTTGCGGCCAGTTAATAGTTTTATTTTAAGCCAACTATACTTTCCTTCTTTTTTTAAAACGGTGTATTCCAATTGCGCTTTAATAGCTTTAGTTACTTCCTCATCAAAAGCTTTGGTTATGTTTTTGGTTTCATCTCTGCGCAACCAATGTGTAAGTAATCCTTTGGCACTTGGCGGACAATTATGCACTTTGGCTATATAATGTTTTTCTACTTCGCGCTTTTGAAAAATTTCATTCATGCGCACCAATGCTTTGCTGCTTTTAGCAAATAAAACCAAACCACTTACAGGCATATCAATTCTATGGATTACACCTAAAAACACGTCACCAGGTTTTTGTTCATTTACCTTAATATATTGCTTCACCTCTTCCTCTAAACTTTTGGGTTTGTGAGGCTCAGGTTGCACCGTTTGCCCACTTTGTTTTAAAGCAGCTATTAAGTGATTATCTTCGTATAGGATTTGAACCATTTGGTGATTTGGAGATTTAACGATTTTTGATTTGGAGATTACAAAATTGAAAGATTACAAAATTGAAAGATTACAAAGATTACAAGGTTTAAAGATTATAAGGTTTAAAGATTACAAGGTTGAAGATGCTATTTTTATCTTTTCCCAATTTTTCCGTTGGCTAATCCCGAAAGCTTTCGAGAAATCGCATATTCATCTTTTGCTTATTGCAAATTCATTTAGCATTTCACTTCGCACTTTTGTCACTTCGCACTCTTTAGTACTGCTCCTTTTCATTTGGAAAATCTACTGATTTTACATCGGCTACATATTGTTCCACTGCGCCTTTTATTTCATCAAATAAATTTAAATACCTGCGTAAAAATTTAGGAGAAAAATCTTTGTTAATACCCAATAAATCGTGGCTTACCAATACTTGTCCATCTACATCGGAACCTGCGCCAATGCCTATTACCGGGATTTTAACTAAATCCGTAACTTGCTTGGCTAATTTTGACGGAATTTTTTCTAAAACCAATGCAAAGCAGCCCGCTTCTTCCAATAATTTAGCATCGTGTAATAATTTTTGGGCTTCTATTTCCTCTTTTGCTCTAACCTCGTAAGTACCAAATTTATAAATACTTTGAGGAGTTAAACCCAAATGGCCCATCACCGGAATACCCGCAGTTAAAATACGTTTGATTGATTCTACTACTTCTTCACCACCTTCTAATTTTACTGCATGTGCCTCCGCTTCCTTCATTATTCTGATAGAAGAATTCAATGCTTCTTTTGAATTGCCTTGGTAACTTCCAAAAGGCAAATCAACTACTACCAAACAACGGTTTACTGCTTTTATTACCGATGCCGCATGGCTAATCATCTGATCTAAAGTAATTGGCAGCGTGGTTTCATGGCCATGCATTACATTGCTAGCACTGTCGCCAACCAGCAATACATCTATTTTTGCTTCATCAAAAATTTTTGCCATGCTATAATCATAAGCAGTAAGCATACTTATTTTTTCGCCCCTTATTTTCATTTCCTGAATACTGTGGGTGGTAATTTTTTTATACTCTTTGTGAACGCTCATTGTAATATTTTAATTTTCAAAGGTAAAAATAAAACCTTTAATCAAAATTTTTTGTCATATTTAAAATCAATTTAAATACTAAAGCTATATTGCCAACCCAAAATGAAATCTTTAAATCAATACAAAAGCATAAAAAAATTACTTGTTATTTTAACAATACTAAATTTAGTAGCCTGCGACAATAAGTTAGATATAAATGCACCATACAAACAAATTCCTGTAATATACGGTTTTGTAAATAAAAATGAAGCATTCCAATTTATAAGGGTTCAAAAAGTATTTCAAAATTCGGTAGACATTAATGCAAAAGATGCTGCTAAAATTTCTGATTCATTGTATTTACCCAATTTAAGTGTACAAATTATTTACATAAAAAATAATGGAAGAGATACTGTTAATTGTACAAGAATTGACAGTATTGATAAAAACCCTGGTTTTTTTGCTAATGATAAAAACTTTATTTATCGCTCCAATTACTATGTTATTCAGCCGGATGTAATTAAAGCTGCTTTGTTAGTTAAAGATACTGTTTTAGGAAATACATATACATCGGAATGCAGTATTATTGGCGATCAAAAAATAGATTCAAGAAATATAACTGTTTCTGATAATCCTTCAAATAAATTTAGATTTATTTATACTTTAAATAAATCGGCATTTATGGTTGATGCAGCAATTAGATTTAATTATTTTGAGTATCCTATAGGTGATACTATAAATAAGAAATTGAAATATTACGATTATTATTTACAATCGGGATTAATCACTTCTAGATTATTGGAAAATATATCAATTAGTGTAATTTCAAAAGTGCTGTTAGACGATTGGAGAAGTTACTTTAAAGATCAACCAAGAGATGTTAATAGAAAGTTTGCCAGTGTAGAATATGTAACTTGGGGTGCAGGTCCTGAGTTTTTAGAAATTCAAGAAATTAGTAAACCCAATGTTTCGTTTGTTCAAAAACGAACCGATTACTCAAATATAAAAAACGCATTGGGAATTTTTGCTGCACGCACTATGAATGTTCAAGCAGATGTAACTTTTGATCCTGCTAGTATAGATTTAATAAGCGAAATGCAACAGTTTGAGAAATAAAAAGGTTAAAACTTATTTTATAATTTGTCATAATAGCTGCCAAAAGGCAGCTATTTTTTTGCTTTAGAAGGAAAAAATAAGCCATTTTTTTTATTCATTAAGCCATTTTTCCATTGGCACACTCATTGACTGTAATTAAAAAAATAAATAAAAGATTATGAGTAAAATAATAGGTATAGATTTAGGGACAACTAACTCGTGCGTTGCGGTAATGGAAGGCAACGAACCAGTTGTTATTGCAAATAGCGAAGGACGCAGAACCACTCCTTCTATTGTAGCATTTATTAAAGATGGTGAACGTAAAATTGGAGACCCGGCAAAACGCCAAGCGGTTACTAATCCAAAAAACACCATTTCATCAATTAAACGTTTTATGGGTAACACATTCGACCAAGTTACAAAAGAAATTAGTCGTATGTCGTACACTGTAAAAAAAGGAGATAACAACACACCTCGCGTTGATATTGATGGAAGATTATACACTCCACAAGAACTTTCAGCAATGATTTTGCAAAAAATGAAAAAAACTGCTGAAGATTATTTGGGTTACGAAGTAAAAGAAGCAGTTATTACCGTTCCTGCCTACTTTAACGATGCACAACGCCAAGCAACTAAAGAAGCTGGAGAAATTGCAGGTTTAACTGTAAAGCGTATTATTAACGAACCAACTGCAGCTGCTTTGGCTTATGGTTTAGATAAAACTTCGAAGAAAGATACAAAAGTAGTAGTTTTTGATTGTGGTGGTGGAACACATGACGTTTCGGTATTAGAAATGTACGATGTTGATGGAACAGGAACTTTTGAAGTAAAAAGTACTGATGGCGATACCCATTTAGGTGGTGACGATTTTGATCACGTATTAATTGATTTCTTAGCTGACGAATTTAAAAACGATGAAGGCATAGATTTACGTAAAGACCCAATGGCTTTACAACGTTTGAAAGAAGCAGCAGAAAAAGCTAAAATTGAACTTTCAAGTTCAACCCAAACTGAAGTAAATTTACCTTATATTATTCCTGTAGATGGAATTCCAAAGCACTTAGTAAAAACGATTACTCGAGCTAAATTTGAACAATTGGCCGACAGTTTAATTAAACGTACCATTGAGCCTTGTAAAACTGCTTTAAAAAATGCAGGTTACAGCGTTAGCGATATTGATGAAATTATTTTAGTGGGTGGTTCTACACGTATTCCTGCCATTCAAGAAGCAGTAGAAAAATTCTTTGGAAAAGCTGCATCAAAAGGTGTAAATCCTGATGAAGTAGTTGCAATTGGTGCAGCCATTCAAGGTGGTGTATTAACTGGAGATGTAAAAGATGTATTGTTATTAGATGTTACTCCTTTAAGCTTAGGTATTGAAACCATGGGAGGTGTGTTTACTAAATTAATTGATGCAAA
>CAMCEM010000105.1 GCA_945873755.1 Chitinophaga pinensis
TGCAAGGGCAGTTGCTAAAAAGTATAAATACAAAAGCAAATAACCAACAAACTATTAATATAGAAGATTTGGTTAATGGTAATTATTTATTAATTATTACTACAGATAAACAACAAATGGCTGGGAAGAAGTTTGTGGTGGAAAGGTAGTTCAGAAACGGTTACTGAGAGGAGCCGAAGTGGCGTTTCGGCTCCTCTCAACGACCACATTTCGGCTTTGTTCAACGACCAGTTTTGTCAACTTGTTAACGTCATTGAGAGGCACGAAGCAATCTAGCTGTGAGATTGCTTCGTGCCTCTCAATGATGTTAGTTAGTAACCGCAAATTTTGTAAGCATGTTCCTTTGGTAGTTAATTGGCAATATTCATATATTTGAAAAAACAAAAAAACAATGCATACGCATGAAAGATTTAATATTTATAGGGTTAATAATTTTATTGGTAATTAATTGGCAATGTAAAACCACCAAAATAGAACCTCCAAAACCACCCAATTTCAGTTTGGTAGAGCCACCAAAACTAACTTCCATGATTGGTTTTCCCATAAACATTAATATAGAGGGTTTATCAAAATCGTTGAATAAAAAATTTACTACTCAACTTTATAAAGACAGTAATTTTAACGACAACTCAGGCGATAATTTGAAAATAGAAGTGTTAAAAAAAGGAGATTTTGTTTTAAATACTGCTGCCAATAGCTTAAATATTTCAGCTCCTTTGCACATAGATTTGGTTTATTTATTAAACGTATTTGGTAATACAAAAGAAATAAGTAAAGGTTTAAATTTAACCGTAAATTTTAGTACCAGTCCATTGGTTGATAGAGACTGGAACTTACTATTAAATAGCAAAGGAAAAATAATATGGGACGATTTGCCAGTAATTGATTTAGGAATAACTAAAATTGATTTACCATCTGTTTTTGGTTCATTAATACAAAGTGTGGTTAACAAAATGGCTGTTAAAATTGACAAAGAAGTACCAAAATATGTAAATATAAAAAAAATGGTTTCAGATGAATGGATGAAATTATCTAATCCTATTTTGCTAGATTCAGCAAATAAAGCATGGATGGTAGTGAACCCCAAAAATGTATTTATTACGCCCATTCAGTATAATCCCAAAAACATGCAAATTAAATTGGGCTTGTCAAGCATTGTGGAATTTATTTCTGGCTACAAACCTACCAACGATTCTTTTTCAAAAATTATTCCACCACTTAGGCAAGTAAGTAATATACAAGAAAATGTAAAATTAAATTTGGGCGCAACTTTAACTTTTGAACAAATAAACGAAAGCATAAAACAACAGTTTTTAAACAAACCATTTGAATTAGAAAGTTTTGACTATAAAATAAAGATTAACGATGCTAAAGTTTTTAATTATGGAAATAAATTAATGATAGCATTAGACCTTGATGGAAAAGTAAGAAAAGGAATGGTAGGTAAAAATATTAGGGGTGTAGTTTATGCAACTGGAGTTCCAATTTACAATGCAAAAAGCAAAACAATTGAAATTAAACAATTTGATTTTGAATTAAAAACACGCGATATTCTTCTAAAAGCTGCATCGTGGCTTGTTAAATCAAAAAGTTTTAAAGAAAACATAGAAAGCAAATTGATTTTCCCAATAGAAGATAAATTAACACAAGCAAGGTTAACTGCCAATGATGCTGTAAACAAAAAAATGCTCGACAATTTAGATATTAAAGGGTTTGTTAAAAACATAGAACCAGGAAATATTTACATTACACCTTCAGCTATAAAAATAAATATAATAACTGATGGAAACCTAGAGATTAACTTGAATGGTTTTTAATTACCCTATTTCAATATAAGTAGCACCACCACCAAATTTCAAAGTATCGGCCTCTTCAAAATGCTTGGCTAAGCGTTTATTTTTAGTTAAGAAAGCTTTGTTTTAGGTTGAAATAGGTTCTTAAGATTTAAAAAAGCTGCTCAAATTTGAGCAGCTTTTGAATTAAATGGTTAAGGTAATAATATTGGTCCAATTATAAATAGCCATAAAATGCTACCAATACTACCCCCTAAAGCAACTGATAAAAATAATGTTAACCTATGTGTGATAGGTATAAGTTTAAATATAGTAAATGAAAAAAGAAAAAAACTTAATATTCCAGTTATTAAGGAAAATGTTAAAGGAGGTAATTGAATTATATAATCAATAACAAGATCATCACTATGTGATTTTCTGCCAATTATTAAACTCATTAATGATTGTAATAGTACAATTATTTGTCTAAGCCAATTTAAAGAAAGTAAAAAATAAAAAATAGAAAAGTTATTAAAAAAGTATTTTTTCGAATGTTTTATCAACAGTAAGACAAAACCAATAGTACCAAGTAAAATTGTTATTATAGGACCAGCAATATTCCAAATAATCTTATCTCTTTGTATTTTTCGTTTAACTTCAACTGAAGTGTTTTTTGCTAGGTTTTCAAAATTTATGTCATTTTCAAATGATACTTTATTGTAATGCAATGTGGGTTGGTATCCAAGCATTTTTGCAGAAACATAGTGACCAAGTTCGTGCAAAACAATACACATAATTACTGTAAGTATAATAAGTAAAGTATAGTTGAAAAATTGTTTAGCGTAAAAGTATTTAAAAACACTCATATTAGATTGAAAAAGAATTATGGATACAAAACATCTAATACTTGAGAAAGAGTTTTACCAGTATAGTAATCTATATCATTCTGCAAATCATCTAAAATAGAAATATAGTCAACATTATTAGAAATCAATCTCAAATCATTCATTATTGAATTTAATTCAGTTGCAAATTCAGTACTTAATAAAACATCATTTTCATGACCAGTTGGATTTAACAATTTTGTTATTATTGTATTCATTTCTGGTAAAGCAATAAAGCACTTATATGCGAAAGCTAAATCAGTTTCTTGATATACAATATTGCTAATTGCATAAAAATATCTTATATATTTATCTCCTACTGAAGATCCATAAAGCACACTGTCTCTTAATTTATAATGCAGGTTGCAATAAGCGTCATTTAAATCGTTAATATCATATGAATTACTATTTACAAGTATTAAGTATGTCTCATTTCTTTCACAAATTGGAGGCTCAATTCCACAACTATACATACCATGATTTGCAGGTGCACAAAGTGTCCAAAATGGCCCGCCTTCACAACCTGGTGCATCTCCACACTTTTGTGAGTTTCCGCCTGTACCACCCCCAGGCACAGGTGCTTTTCGCATTGTATTCGATTTAATCCAATTCAAATAATGTACAGCTTCTTTTAATAAAAAAAAATCCTGCTTACTATTATTAGCGAAATAATCATCTGAATTATTAATACTAATAAATGATACGGAGTTTAATGACTTTGGTAAAATATTATTGATTATAAAACTTGAATTGTTAGCATTTCTTAAGTTTGATATAATTGAAAAATTAGTGTCAATTATGTATTTTCCATTATTTCTAATATAAAGTTGGTGAAAGCAATCACCTCCTTTAATTGTATAAAATGAAAAAGCTGTAACTATATCATTTGTTATAAATTCATATGGGTTTATATTTTTAGAAAAATAAATAACAAATTGAATTGGTTCTAAATTATAATTAGTTATATTTCTTACCAATTCCCTTAAATCATTATTCTTTAAAATAGTGTAATTTGCAGCAAATGTTTTATTTAAACCGTACTTAGTATATATAATTTTTTTATTATCAATTTTTGTAATTGAGTTAGGTAATTTTGTTGGGTGTGTAAAATTTATTTCATTAACGGCTAAAGGGTTATTTAGGATATTTTCATTTTTTATGTCCTCTTTTGAATCTGTTCTTTTGCAAGTAATAAATGATATAACTACAAACACAAAAAAGACTAATACTTTCAGGATTGATTTTGAATCTTTCATTTTGATTTTTATTTAATTTTTTTTAATTGATTTGAAATTTACTTCTACTTTCCAACGTTGCCGAAGTGTAAACAACTTAAGCATTGCGCGCAGCATTGCATTCAATATTTTTTTAGCTACTTTCATAATCAAATAGGGTGTAGTTTTATTAGCATGGTTACACTTTAATTTTTAGTTAAAATGTGGGTGTTAGTAGCACCTGCATTTTTTTATTACATGCAACATTATGATTTAAATTGGTTTTGTAAGCATTGAATTTTCTTAAAAATTAATAAATAGTAAAATGGGTGGGGGGGGTAAGTAACTGAAATTCAGTACTGTTATTTTTAGATATTGATAATTAAATAACATTGCTTACGCAAATATTACAATCAGAGAATGCAGTTTAAATTAAAAAAATAGCGTTTACACCCAAAAAAAAACCTTTTAATTTTTAAAAATTAAAAAGTTTTTGGTTTTAATGACTGTTTAAGTATTTAAAAATTAGTTTGGTTTTATAATAAAACTAAATGGTTTTTAGTACTTACCCAATTTCAATATAAGTAGCACCACCACCAAATTGCAAAGTATCGGCCTCTTCAAAATGTTTGGCTAAGCGTTTATTTTTGGTTAAAAAAGTATGTATTTTATTTTTTAGATATTGGTTGCCAATTCCATGCACATACACTATGCTATTCATTTGGTGCATGTAAGCAGCTTCTAATGTTTTAATGAATACATCCATTTGCACCCCAATAATATCGTTGGTTTGTGTGGAATATCCTCTTTCCAAAAGCTTTTCAAAATGGAGGTCAATTATAGGTTCTGGTTTTTGCGATAAATCTATTTTTTCAATGGTATTTTTTTCATTAAAATCTTTTTGTTTTAAAGCATTTAAATTTAATGAATTTAACTCTTCATTTAGCTTAAACATATATGCTTGCTTTTGCAAAAAAAAGCAAAATTTTAGAGATTGATGAAATTCTTTTGGTTTCGATTTAAACTCTATATGTAAGGGTTTTGAAGGTTTTATGGTTATATCGTCAGCTAAAATTAATTGAAACAAAAGCGTATTCCATTTTTCATAATTTTCTAAATTCAATTTTAAAAAATTAATTTCTTCTCCTCGGCTCAATTTGCCTGTTTTGTATAAATTATATACTTCTTTTTCTTTTTGGTAAATCAAATATACCATAGTGTCGCAAGCATTATTATGCAACACTCCTTCTACCTCATTTTCTCCAATTCTGTTATAAGCCCAAAATACACCAATTGGGTTAGTATTTAACTTAGGTTTTAGTTTATCATCTCCAGTTTTTTTATCCGTATTTGGTTTTACTTCATCAAAATCAATTTTAACTATTTCGCTTGCCAAAACTGGAATTTCAAAATCATCTTCTATGGTTACACCAATCAAATTTTTACCTTTAAAACTAGTTACAAATCCTTCCATGTTTTCGTTTACAAACTTTACCCTATCGCCTAATTTTAACATTTTTTTTCGCTTTTTTTGCTTTGCAATAATAAACACAAATTAGGCTTGAAAGTAATAAAAACGATAGAAAAATGCAATTTGGGAATTATCCGTCTGACGGCTCGGCAGCGCAAAGGCTTGTTAAGCGTCTGACGAAAGTATGATTAAAACAAAAAAGCCGAAGTAATGAATACATTCGGCTTTTTGAATTTTAATAAAATTAGTATTACTTTCCTATTTTTACTGCGTAATAATCTGGAGTACCATCTTCTTTTACCCCTTCAACCAACACCGCTCCTTTTTTACCTTCAAAGGCTGCTTTAAAATCGGTTACAGTAGAAATCGGTTTTTTGTCGACATTGGTAATAATAAAACCTGAAGGAACGCCAGCCAGTTTCAATATACTTTTTGCACCTAACGATTTTACTTTTATTCCATTCGCAATTTTTAATTTCAATCTTTCACTTCGTGTTAATGTTTCAAATTCAGAATCTAAGGCTTTGTTTACTTCAGTTTTTTCTGCAACCTTTAAAGTTGTTTTACCATCTAAGCCCTTTAATTTTACATCAATTATTTTTTCTTTACCTTCTCTAATTACTTTAATTTTAACAATATCTCCTGGGTTTTTCTTTCCAATTAATTCTTGTAACTCTGGAGTGCTTTTGGTTTCACTTCCATCAGCCGAAATTATTACATCATCGGTTTTAATTCCAGCATCTTCTGCTGCACTATTTTCTTTTACGTTTCTTACATACACTCCTTTAACTTCCTTTAATCCTAATTTGTCTGCCAATTCCCCATCTACATCTGTTATTTCCACACCTAAAACACCACGTTGAACAGTTCCAAATTTTTGTAAATCAGTTATCACTTTATTCATTAAATTGCTAGGAATTGCAAAAGCATAACCAGCATATTGCCCAGTTTCACTTGCAATTGCAGTGTTTATACCAATTAGTTTTCCTGATTCACTTACTAATGCACCACCACTATTACCAGGATTAACTGCTGCATCGGTTTGTATAAATGATTCTATTGGGTATTGCTGTCCATTTCCTCGGTTAATATTTAAGTTACGCCCTTTTGCACTTATAATTCCTGCAGTAACAGTACTTGTTAAATTAAATGGATTACCAACTGCTAAAACCCATTGCCCAACTTTCACATCATCGCTATTGCCAATAACTGCAAAAGGTAAATTTGTTTCCGAAATTCTTAGCAATGCTAAGTCGGTATTCACATCTTTTCCTAGCAGTTCAGCATCGTATTCGCGTTTGTCATTTAGTATAACTTTTATTTTTGTAGCCCCATCAATTACATGGTTGTTGGTTACTATTAAACCATCTTGCGAAATAATAACACCACTGCCACTTCCAGCTCTTGGTCCAGGTTGAGGCATATTAAAACCCCTTCCACCAAAAAAATCGAAAGGATTTATTTCTTGCATTTCATTTCTACTTTGAGGTTGATCAACCACTGTTAAAATATGAACCACAGTTGGTGTAACCAATTCTGCAATTGCCACAAAATCGGGTCGTTGCCCTCCATCTGTCAAACTTGCATATTTTGCTAAATAATTTTGAGCAAATTCATTTGAACTTTGTTTACTTCCAAATAATTTTCCCAACCCAATTGCAGCTAAACCTCCTAGGCAAGCCACTACAAAAATTAATGAGTACTTTTTCATTTATATTTAAATTAATTATTAGTAAAACCCATTTTATTCAAATTTTGTTCCATTTTTTTAAAATAATTTCTTGAAACTATAACCTCAAAATTCTTTTATTAGTGTTTTTTTTATCAAACTTTGTTGTAAAATTATCTTTTTGAATGATGAGCGGTAAAAAAATATATTTGCAGCTATCAAAACTAAATTGAACTTTGCAGTTTAAAATTAATGTTACACGATAAACACACTTATTATTTCGAAAAATACTTACGTAACGAAATGTCGCGTGAGGAAAAAAAAGCATTTGAAAAAAAATTGTATGCTGATATTGATTTTAAAAATGATTTTGATAATTATGCTGCCAATCACGATGCAATTATAAAACAAGAATTAGAGGAGTATTATAACGAAGAAATAATACCAAATAAACCTAAAAACTATACATGGATTTGGGTTATGATTTCCATTTTTGGTATAGTTTTAATCATAGATTATTACGCAAATATAAAATATATCGAAAAACAAAAAGAAAATCAAACTTATAAGGAGGTACTGGTTGATAGGTTTAGAAATGCTTTTATTGATCCAATAAAAAAAATATCTGCCAAAATAACACAAAACAAAGTTTTAATTGACACCACTGTTTCAACTATTAGGGCCGATGAGTCATATTATGAAATTGATTCCATTAGCAACGAAAAAATTGATTCTTCTTTAATTGAAAATAAAATACAAAATCAATTTCAACAATATCTAAACGGGAAAAAAATTGACGAAAATGAGAAGGATGTTTTTTTAAATGACAGTTTAATTTGGGTTTACGAATTAGAAAAGTTTAAAGACAAATACAACTCAATAAATCACTCAACCGATAGTACTTTAACCGACAGTATGGTTACTAAGTTAACATTACAATCTTTATCTAAATTAAACCAAACTAATAAACCTTTATTTGTTGAATTTTGGTTTTCAATAATTGGATTTAATGGTTACCAATTTAACGGGAAAAAGTTAATTATTTATGGCATAAACAAACCTTTTGAAGTATTTATTTTAAAAAGAAATAGTTCATATATTTTACATTCAACTTGGGGCGAAACAGCCATACAAGCCGACAATCATTTACATAAATTTGAAGATTAAATTTTATAAATACCAAGGCACTGGCAACGATTTTATAATAATTGATGACCGAGATAAAATATTTGATTCAAATAATCAACAATTAATTGAACATTTGTGTGATAGAAGATTTGGAATAGGTGCCGATGGATTAATTTTATTACAGCAACACAATTCGGCTAATTTTTACATGCAATATTTTAATAGCGATGGCCGCGAAAGTTCTATGTGTGGCAATGGAGGAAGATGCATTGCTCAATTTGCTAAAGATTTAAATGTAGTGAAAGAATTTGCTACATTTTACGCCATTGATGGCATACACACCGCTACCTATCAAAATAATTTGGTTAGTTTACAAATGAAAGATTTGGATGAAGTTGAAAAGCGCATTAACAATGTATTTGTATTAAATACAGGTTCACCTCATTATGTACAATTTTTAGATTGTGATGTAGATACAATCGATTTATTAGTTGAAGCAAAAAAAATTAGATACAATAGTGAATTTGCAAAAGCAGGGATTAATGTAAATTTTGTTTCTATACAAAATAATATTTTAAAAGTAAGAACTTACGAAAGAGGAGTGGAAGACGAAACTTTTAGCTGTGGAACAGGGGTAACCGCTGCGGCCATTGCATATAAATTATTTGTAAAGAATAATATCAACCAATTAGAAGTTGAATTAAAAACCAAAGGAGGAAACCTTTCAGTTAGTTATATGTTTAATGAAAATAAATACACTCAAGTTTTTTTAAAAGGCCCAGCAATCTTTGTGTTTAGTGGTGAAATTGAAATTTAAACAACCAAAGTCCATTGACTCAAAAAATAATAACCTTGGATTTCAATTCAAGGAAAAAGAAAATATAACAACCAAAGAGCCATTGGCTCGAAAATATTGTAACCTTGGATTTCAATCCAAGGAAAAAAAGAGGCAACCAAAGAGCCATGGGCTCGACAAATATTGTAACCTTGGATTTTAATCCAAGGAAAAAAAGAAAAAAATATGGCAAACACCTATCATCAAATATATTTGCAAACAGTATTTGCAGTTAAGTACAGAAATGCTGTGATAGAAAAAGAGTGGAAGCATGAACTTTTTTCTGTAATAGGCAATTTAATCAATGAAGCTGATTGTAAAAATATTATAGTAAATGGAGTAGAAGATCATGTACATTGTTTTTTTTCTCTAAAACCAGTTGTATCGGTTTCAGAATTAATGAAAAAAGTAAAAGCAAAGTCTTCTAAATATATTAATGATAAGTCTTTAACAAAAGAGCGATTTGAGTGGCAAGTAGGATATGGAGTTTTCTCATATAGTCAATCCCAAATAGGAAAAGTGTATGATTATATATTAAATCAGGAAGAGCATCATAAAAAACAAACTTTTAAGAACGAATATTTACAATTATTGGAAAGTTTTAAAATTGATTATGACGAGAATTATTTATTTGAGGATTTGATTTAGTTAATATTTACCGAGCCTATGGCTCTCATTTGTTAAGCTTTTTTGCAGCAGTGGGTTAAAACCCACTGTTAAAAAATAGTCCGAGCCTTTGGCTCTTAATTGTGACAGTAACCAGTGAAAGCTATCGGCTTAACAAATATTGTAATCTTGGATTTTAATCCACGAAAAAAAAGACAACCAAAGTCCATTGGCTCAAAAAATAATAAACTTGGATTTTAATCCAAGGAAAAAGAAAAAAGACAACCAAAGTCCATTGGCTCAAAAAATAATAACCTTGGATTTTAATCCAAGGAAAAAGAAAAAAGCAACTTAAGAGCCATCGGCTCGACAAATATTGTAACCTTGGATTTTAATCCAAGGAAAAAGAAAGAGGCAACCAAAGAGCCATCGGCTCGACAGATATTGTAACCTTGGATTTTAATCCAAGGAAACTGAACTAAAGAGCCATGGGCTCGACAAATATTGTAACCTTGGATTTTAATCCAAGGAAAAAGAAAAAAGACAATCAAAGAGCCATGGGCTCGAAAATATCTTAACCTTGGATTTTAATTCAAGGAAAAAAAGAAAATATAACAACCAGAGAGCCATGGGCTCGAAAATATTTTAACCTTGGATTTCAATCCAAGGAAATAAGAAACAAATGATAACCTTGGATTTCAATTCAAGAAAAAAAAGAAAATATAACAACAATGAAATACCAACGCAGAAAAACTAGCAACATTAAAATTGGCGATTTGCAAATAGGAAGCGATTTTCCAATTGTTCCTCAAAGTATGACTACAACCGATACTATGGACACTCAAAAATCGGTAGAACAGATTGTGAGAATGATAAATACAGGTTGCGAATTAGTTAGGTTAACTGCGCCAAGTTTAAAAGAAGCTCAAAATTTAGCGGAAATAAAAAATGCTTTAACT